>JAAVHM010000027.1 GCA_014799675.1 Ruminococcus sp.
CTCGACCGTCTGACCGCATAGCTCTGGAACAATTCGCCTGTCTGATAAAGTATCATTACCGCCGCGCCCTCGGGATATTCGCCTATGAAAAACGCTCCCAGCGTTGCAATTGTCATAAGAAAGCACTCGTCAAAGGGACGGAATTTTGCAATGTTTTTCGCCGCAGTTATCAAAACGTCCAGACCCGATATCATGTACGCAACAAGGAAGATCCACAGTCCGTACTGCGTTTCCTTGAAGAAAAATCCCACCGCAAAAACTACCGCCGAGACGATTATTTTTATAAGCTCCGTCTTTAAGTCGCCGCTGTCCTCCTCATCTTCATGAGCCTCCGATACAGCGTTTTCGAGAAGCTGGACCTCAACGTCAGGCTCCATGTCGGAGACGATCTTCGTCACCTCTTTAAGCACAGCGTCCTCACTTTCGGAAGCAACAGACAGGGAAAGCTTCTTCGCCATAAAATTCATGTTCGCCTCTTTTACAAAAGCTATCTTTGCCGCCGCCGTGCGTATTTCTTCGGCACAGTGGGGGCAGTCAAGATTTTTCAAATATAAAACCATTTCCATAATAATTCTCCTTTACTTGCTTACTTTTATCACGCCGAAAGCCACAGGGACAAGCCCGCTTATTTTCGTAACTTTCACACGTCCGCAGCCGCAGTCGTTAAGCATTTTTTCGTAGCTTTCCATAGTGTAGCAGGCAAAAGCCCTGTACCCCAAAAGCGTGTATATTTTTATTAACGGGTTGCTGTTTTTCGCCATAAATGTGGGTACTATCACCCTGCCGCCCTGTTTTGTAACACGGCATAATTCACGAACGGCTTTCTCTGGTTCTTCAAGCAAATGCAGGACGTTCCCCGCTATTGCAATGTCGTATGTATTATCCTCGTCGGGAAGAGAAAAAATATCCCGCTCTTCAAATGAAATATTTTTTATTCCCTTTTTTGCGGACTTTTTCCTTGCCCTTTCAAGCATTTGCAGGGACATATCCGTGCATAAAACGTGTCCCGCCTTTTCCGCCGCCGCAACAGAAAGCTCTCCTGTTCCCGCCGCGCAGTCAAGGACGTTCGCTCCCTCGGGGACAATTTTCTTTATCCCCGCCAGCATAGCCTTGTATGCTCCGGAATCAAAGCTTTCCGCAAAATCGTAAATTCCTGCTATTCTATCCCAGAATGTCATTTTAAAAACCTCCGCTTACTCCATAATATGCTCGAAAGCCTGATTGAAAATAGTCTGAATGTGGTCGTCCGCAAGTGAGTAGTATACCGTTTTTCCGTCCCTGCGGTACTTTACGAGACGCGCCTGTTTAAGCACTCTCAGCTGGTGAGAAATTGCCGACTGTGTCATATCCAGAACCTGCGCTATGTCGCACACGCACATTTCGCTTTCAAACAAAGCGCACAATATCCTTACCCTTGTGGAATCTCCGAACACCTTAAAAAGCTCCGCAACGTCGTACAAAAGCTCAATGTCGGGAAGCTTTTCCGAAACGGCTTTCACCACCTCGGGATCAACGGTTTCCGTACTTGCTTCCTGAACGGTCTCCTTTATATTTTCCATAATATTCACCTCTTCATTTTATCATCTGAATAACTGTTCATATGTATTATAATTCATTTGAGCAGATATTAATACATACATTTGGTAAATATATTATGTATTTTATATGAATGTTAAAGCTTCCAATGGCAAAATCAATAATAAAAACCGTCCGCAAAAATAATTGCAGACGGTATTAAATTTCCGCATCAAAAATTTTGATCATGTCGTCGGGAAGCTTGCTTGTCAGAAAAATTTCTCCCCCAAACGGGGAAACAAATCTCATCTCACAGCAGTGGAGAGCCTGCCTGCCGCAGTAAGCAAGACTGCCGCCGTAAAAATCGTCCCCCGCCAAAGGATACCCCAGCGAGGAAAAATGTACCCTTATCTGGTGAGTGCGCCCTGTTTCGAGAGATATCCGCAGGAGCGCAAAGCTGCCGTTTTCCTTTTCAACAGTGTAATTTGTAACAGCGCGCTGACCGTCCGCCATGACCTTGCGGGTTATAACCGAGTCCGCCGCCCTGCCTATGGGGGCTTCTATCCTGTAGCCCTCTGACCTTTCGTACCATTTTATAAGAGGGTTTCCCACAGGCTTTGGTATTGGGACGCCCTCCGTCACAGCGGCGTATATTTTAGAAATATTCCCTGTCAGGGCGTTTGCGGCGTATGCGCTTTTTGCCGCAGCGCAAAGCCCCGAGGTGTCCTTGTCAAGCCTGTTAAGAGGTCGGAATGTAAGTGTCGGGAACATTGCCGCAAAGCAGTTGCCGAGAGTGTCCCCGCGGTGCTTGTGGGAGGGGTGAACAGGCATTCCCGCGGGCTTGTCAAAAACGATAACGCCCTCGTCCTCGTAGACAATGGGGACTGTCAGTATGCCGTTAGGTTCAAGCAGGCTTTCGTCAATATTTTTTATGGAAACAACGTCCCCCGCATGAATAACGTCCACAGTCCTGACATGACCTCCGTTAAGAGTAATGCCGTCGGGGACGCGTTTGAGCTTTGCCGTAAGCCGCCTTGATACCCCGCTGTGCTTTAAAAAATCACCGCAGGTCTTTCCGTCCCAGTCGTGGGGGACGCTAAATTCTGTTTGCCGCAAGCCGCCGTTCATTGTCCGCGCTTATCTCCTTTTTATCGTCTTGTTCGATAATTTCGTTTATTGCCGCAGTATAAACCATTTGAGAGTACGGCAAAATAAATACCATGGGAAATATCAGTATACAAGGCAGAAGCCACCCTGCCATTGAGCACATTGTATCAACAATATACCGCGAATTGTTTTTCATGATACGCTTGCTTTTGGCAATTATCTCCTTTGGGGAGGAATTGGGTTCAAGCGCGTAAAGATAAGGCACGGGAGCGTATTTCAAGCCAAGAATAACAAAAAGGCAGAAGCCTATCGCCGCAAGCAGAAGCATAAGCACAGCGGAGGCTGTGTACAAAAAGCTGTCCCGTCCCATTATAATGCCCGTCTCGTTTACTATGTAAAATTCCGCAGCCACAGCCCCGAATATCAAAATAAATGCAGGAAGCCGCCTTAGCGTCAGCATACTGTTGAGTTTAAGCACCTGAAGCATTTTTTTAAGGGAAGCATAGCAGCTGAACATACTTCTGGCAAAAACCGCGTTGCCCCGTACCTGCTGTATCCTGTACCACCGAATGCCGTATGTAAAGGGAGCAACAGCGATCCAAAGTCCTGCCGCAAGCAGGGCGGTTATTGAAACAGCAAGCCACACGGGAAAATCAGAGCTGCTGAATCTAACAAGATAATCGTAAGCCAGCATGACCGCAAAAGCCACCACCAGCAGCTCCCCCGAAATTATGAAAAACACCGCGCAGCTTTCTCCCCAGCAGCACATAAGCCTTTCAAGGACGTGCTTTTTCAGTTCCTTTTGTTTTTTCATTTAACCACCACGAATCAATTAATAATTAACAATTAATAATGAATAATGACCGTGTTTCTGCAATTAATAATTTTTCCGATAAATAAATTAAAGATCAGTCAGCGAAGCCGACACCGAAATTATTAATTATTCATTATTAATTAAGCAAACTGTCAGTCGGGTATTTTCCCTAAAATCTCAAAGGTGTTTCCGTTCTGCCACATCATTGCGCTGACTAAAATTTCGTAACCCTCTCCCGGGTCGCAGGCAAATTCCATAGGCTTCATTTTCGGCAAGCCGAAGCAGGACATCATATTCATTAAAATTCCCGAGTGAGTGACAGCTCCCGCGTGAGTTATGCCCTCCTTCATCATGTCCAGTATCATAAGGTTAAGGGCGGAATAGCACCGCAGCATCATGTTCCGCAGACTTTCGCCGTTGGGGGGAGGATTGTCCAGTCCCCCTTTAAGCCATTTTTTGTAGCTGTCCAGCTCGATAAGGTCCTCCACGGCAAGGTTCTCAAACACGCCGAAGTCCATTTCACGGAGGTCGTCCACAACAACAAGCTCACGGTCGGGAAACAGTATCTCCGCCGACTGGACGGCTCTTTCCAGAGGGCTTGTATAAACCCTCTGCACCTTTGGGTACTCGTGGGTCTCATATTTTTCCTGCAAAGCCTCCCTGCCGTTTTCCGAAAGGGGGAGGTCTGTCTTGCCTATATAAATTCCGTTTTCGTTGGCGTCGGTAATGCCGTGGCGGAGTATGCTTAGTCTGTAGCCCTTCATTTATAAATTTCCTTTCTGTTAATAAATTTTGAGCAAATTATTTCAAAACGCTCTGAATGACAATTTTTGTATACTATTTCACAAAAAAACACCGAAACATTTATCGACTTTTTTTGCCGAAAGCTATTTACAAATTGTACGTAATATTGTATAATTTACTGTATGTAGAAACAAATTGTAGAACTAATTTAGGAGGTGACGTGATGAATTCGGACTTTCCAAGAGTTATAACCCTGCTAAGGAAAGAACGCGGCATCAGTCAGAAAAACGCAGCAGCAGATCTGGGTATCTCGCAAGCCCTGCTCTCCCACTACGAAAAGGGTATAAGAGAGTGCGGTCTCGATTTCCTTGTGAAAACTGCGAATTATTACAACGTTTCCTGCGATTATCTTTTGGGGCGTTCCCCCGAGCCTGCGGGAAAAACCATTCAGTATGACGACATACCCGACTTCGACCCGAATAACAAAGAGAAAATTTCGGCTGGCGGAGTAATGGCGTCTTTCAACAAAAAGCTTGTAATAAACGCATTGTCGGTGCTGTTTTCACTTGTCCAGAAAACAGGCAGCAATACTGTCCTGAAAGAGGTATCAACATATCTCATGCTTGCGGTTTACAAAATGTTCCGTGTGGTCTATTCGGCAAACCCCAAGAACGATCCAAACTTTTTCACAGTTCCCGAGGTTATCGCGGTGGGAAGCTCCTCGGCAGCCATGGCTGTATGCGAGGCGAACGCTTCCGCGGCGGCAAAGGGCGTCCAGATAAACGGCGGAGACGCCGCAAAGGAGACCCCCGATACGCTTATTACCGCAAATTCTCTTTCCGAGGAATATTCGGGCTCGGCATCTTCCCTGCTTAACGTTATCAAAAACAGCGAGGCAAGAATGCACATTATAAATAATTCGGATAAGTAACAATTCCAAACTGTCCCTGCCGCATTACGGCAGGGGCTTTTTGTATGTTATTTTTTTCTGTAGGGCAGGGGCTTGCTCCTGCCTATGGAATATATAATTACGGTGTATAGGCGGGAGCAAGCCCCCGCCCTACAATAGGCTCAGCCTTGCTTTTTCTTTTGCATACGGATAGTTACTTTTGACGTAATTGTATCGGGAACTATTTTTGCCAAAGCGACCGCCGCTTTCATAGTGACAGTGGGAACAATTATCGCCTTGCGCTTGAACATTCCGTCCACAGCGCAGACCGCCGCATATTCGCTGGAAATACCCTTTAACGCGAAACGCACTCCCGCTGTTTTGTTGAACTCCGTGTCAACGGGTCCGGGGCAGAATACGCCTATATAAACATTGCTGTCCATGCTGATAAGCTCCTGACGGATAGCCTCCGAAAGCTTTACAACATAGTTTTTTGTGGAGTAATAGGTCGCCATAAGGGGTCCCGGCATAAAGCCAGCCGAGGAAGCCACGTTGAGGATATACCCCTTGTCGCGCTTCACAAAGTCCTGCAAAAACAGCTTTGTGAGAATGTGCAGGGAAGCGATGTTCACGTCTATCATTTCAAGCTCGCGGCTAAGGTCTGTTCCGCAGAAGCTGCCGTATAAGCCGAAGCCCGCGTTGTTCACAAGAATGTCAACGCCGTAGCGGGAAGCCTCCATATAAAGCCTGATACATTCCTCCCTGTTGGAAATATCCGCAGGGATAATTTTTACCTGCCGCTTTCCTATCTCGTCGCGGAGAGCCTCCAGCTTCTCCACGTTTCGTCCCGAAATAATGAGCCTTATTCCCATTACTCCCAGACGTCTTGCAATGTCACGTCCTATTCCCGAGCTTGCTCCTGTTATTAATGCAGTCATATTATCTACCCTTTCTTTCGTTTTTTTATTAATTCTTTGTATTGTGATTTATAACACTCATAAGCCGCTTTTCTTTCTTCCTTTGTAATATTTTTTCCGCCGTAGCAATGCTCTCCCAAAGGCTTGCTTACAGGGTCGAAGCTTATGCCCGTTTTCCGCACCGTGACCGCGGAGACCTCCTCCAAGGTCATTGGCAGGGTGTCAATGTCAAGCTTTGCGCCAAGACGATCCGCGTGCTTTAAATAGAGACTGCGTACAGCCCTTTCGCTGCCGCAGAACCACAGGCTTGCCCTGAATAAGCCCTCTGCAATTTTCGGAGAAAATATTACTAAAAGTATAAATATTGCAAAAACCACTACCGCGATACCCGCAGTAAGGAGAAATGCCATACGATCTGTCTCCGCGTCTCCGCCCGCGCCGCCGCTGCCGTTAAGACCGCCTGCAACAGTGGGTTCATAGACCCTCCAGCCCGCCCCGGGAATATAAACCTCGGGGTAAGCGTGAGCGTTCTCGCTGTAAATATAATATGCACCGGGCTGCGGGTTTTGTCCCTGCGTCGTTGTAAAGCCCTCAACATACCGAACCGCAAGTCCCGCCGCCCGCGCAAGAAGCGTGTAGGCTGTGGCAAAATCGGAGCAAGTCCCCGTTTTGCTTTCAAAAAGAAAATATTCGGGAGTATCCAGTTCCTCGGGAGCCTGATACGCAAGGCTGTAAACAAAATCCCCGCTGTGGAAATACTGCTCCAAAGCCGCCGCCTTTTGCCAGTCGTACTCCA
>JAAVHM010000028.1 GCA_014799675.1 Ruminococcus sp.
AATGCTCTCCTATAGCGTAGCCGGAGGAGGAGGGGAGTAAGGAAAGTGAGAGCGAGAGAGAGAAAACCTAAGAGGGGAGGGGGAGGCGGCGCGCGTCCCCTATCTTCCATGAGCGCTCCCCCTCCCCTCTTTGGTTGTCTCTCTCGCACATTGTGAACGACTAACAAATCCCTAACCTTGCTTCCAAAATTCAAAAACAAACTAACAGTTCCAACCATTGCACACAAAATTCAAAGACAAACAAGTCCAACAGCAAAACAAGTTACCCCGCTAAATTAAAATTTATTTTACAATAAAAGGAGTACTGCAATGCAAAAACAACGCCTTGATAAATTTCTCTCAAACCAACTGAACATCTCCCGAAACGACGCCAAGGAGCTTATCAAAAAACGTCTTGTCACCGTGAACGGCGGGACTGCAAAATTATTCGACATGAAGATAGACCCCGAAAAGGACAGCGTTTCCGCAGAGGGGAAAGAAATAAAATATCGGGAGCATATTTATATTATGCTGAACAAGCCCGCAGATGTGGTCTGCGCGACGCGGGACAAGCTGTCGGAGACCGTCCTTGAGCTCATCCCCGAGGAGCTTCGGCGGGAGGGACTTTTCCCCGCAGGCAGGCTGGACAAGGACACGGTGGGGTTTGTTCTTATCACCGACGACGGCGGATTTGCCCATGATATACTGTCCCCCAGAAAGCACGTTGACAAAAAATATTTTGCCGTATTGGAAAAAAATATTACGGAACATGACATAGAATTGCTTAAATCGGGAATTACTATAGACAAAGGGGAAAAATGTCTCCCCGCGGAAGCCGTGACGGCGGGGAAGCAGAACGAGATATTCCTGACCCTGCGTGAGGGAAAATATCATCAGGTGAAGCGTATGGCTGAAGCTTTGGGAAATAAGGTGCTGTACCTGAAGCGGATAAGCATAGGCGGTCTTGCTCTGGACGAAAGTCTTAAGGAGGGTGAGAGTCGGGAGATAACAAAGGAGGAACTGAATCTGCTGAAAAAATATAACAATTAAAATTCTTGCCCCTTGCTTCTTGCTTCTTAAAACAGAATTTAAAGGATTTTTTGAATTTTTGCTCTAATTGCACAAAAAATCAATGAAAATTTTGGCAGGCTCAAAACGGCTCAATATATTGTGCCGCACCTGCCGTTTTCACCACTCTATACGCTAAATTGCACAAATAAATTGCAAAAAGTTATGCAAAAACATTAGTTTTTTCGGCGTAATTTCTTTGCAGTGTTAATTTTTCGTCAATGTAAATAAATAAAGATTTGTAAGTTTGGTTAATAAATGACTTGAAAAATGCGTGCGAAATTTGGTATTATATTAACATAGCCGAATGTATATCGGCAAGACTATTTTTGGGAGGTCTGCAAAAAATGGCAAGTTTATCACTCAGATCCATTTATAAGAAATACCCCGGCGGCGTTGTTGCCGTTTCAGACGTAAACCTTGAGATCAGAGACAAGGAATTCGTTATCCTTGTAGGTCCTTCAGGATGCGGTAAGTCCACAACTCTCCGTATGATCGCAGGTCTTGAGGAAATTTCCGAGGGCGAGCTCTATATCGGCGACAGACTCGTAAACGACGTTGCGCCTAAGGACAGAGATATCGCGATGGTTTTCCAGAACTACGCTCTGTATCCTCACATGACCGTATATGATAACATGGCTTTCGGTCTTAAGCTCCGTAAAGTCCCCAAGGACGAGATCAACCGTAAGGTTGAGGAAGCTGCAAGAATCCTCGATATCTCTCACCTCCTCAGCAGAAAGCCTAAGGCTCTCTCCGGCGGTCAGAGACAGCGTGTTGCTCTTGGCCGTGCTATCGTTCGTGAACCTCAGGTATTCCTTCTCGACGAGCCTCTTTCCAACCTGGATGCGAAGCTCCGTGCACAGATGAGAACCGAGATCTCTAAGCTCCACCAGAAGCTGGGTACTACATTTATCTATGTAACCCACGACCAGACAGAGGCTATGACAATGGGTGACCGTATCGTTGTTATGAAGGACGGCTTCATTCAGCAGGTCGACTCTCCTCAGAACCTCTATACAAACCCTGTAAACCAGTTCGTTGCAGGATTCATGGGTTCACCTCAGATGAACTTTGTTGACGCTTTCCTCAGAAAGATCGACGGCAAATTTGCTATCGAGTTCGGTTCAGAGGACACCAAGACAAGCCGCGGCAAGAAGTATTATGTTGAGCTTCCCGAGGCTAAGGTTGAAGAGGCTGTTCTCAACGAGTACGTTGACAAGGAGATCATCATGGGCGTTCGTCCCGAGAATATCCACGACGAGGAAATGTTCCTCTCCGCTGCTAAGACAGGCGTTATCGACGCTAACGTAGAGATCACCGAAATGATGGGTGCTGAAACATTCCTGTACCTGAACTGCGAGGGTATTCCTCTCACAGCTCGTGTTGATCCTCGTTCCACAGCTCGTCCTCAGGATACTATCAAGGTTGCTATCGATCCTAACAAGGTTCACATCTTTGATAAGGAAACCGAGAAGACTGTTGTCAACTAAGGCAGAATACGTTATATCGTAAAAATTTACCGCCCCCTATCAAGGGGGCGGTTTTTTTATTTGGCTTTGGAATTTTGGATTGTGTGTTAGTTGTTCACAAGGTGCGTTTGAAATTGTTGGTTTGTTTTGGAATTTTGGAGACTTTGTTAGGAATTCGTTCGTCGTTCACAATGTGCGAGAGAGACAACCAAAGAGGGGAGGGGGAGCGCTCATGGGATTTGTTGGACGCGCGCCGCCTCCCCCTCCCCTCTTAGGTTTTCTCTCTCGCGCTCTCACTTTCCTTACTCCCCACCTCCTCGGGCTACGCTATAAGAGAGCCTGCGGTCTCCTTAGCTTGTAAAATGTTTCCGATTTCGTTTTTCTGTTACTTGGCAGGTGGTGAAATACGAGAACACTGATCACGGTCTTCTGTTACTTGTTCAAGTTCGCAAAGTCGTTCTGTTCACAAGGTACAAAAATAAATTGTAATTAAATTAACGGAACAATGTTTCTGTAGGGGCGGATTCCATATCCGCCCGCCGCACAACGTATCGGAACATTTTAAACGGGCGCATACGGGATGCGCCCCTACAATTTCTAAATAAATTGTAATAATTTATTTTGCGATTTCATCTAAATACGCAGCATAGTAAAATTCCGAACAACGAACTTGGAATTAGCTGGCGGCGTTCCGCTTAGAATAAGCGGAACGAGTGTAAAAATCGGCAAAGGGGAGGGAGATTAAGGAAGTAGGGGGTACGGGGGCAGAAACCTCAAAGGGGGAGGGGGAATGCCGATTTTTGTTGGGTTATTTCGTCCCCCTCCCCCTTTGTGGTGTCTGACCCCCGCTTCTGTGAACGATTAAATGTTCACAACATTGCATCCAAAATTCAAAAGCAAACAAACAGTACAAAAACAAAAACAAAAAAGGACTTGCCGCCCCCTGCCTAAGGGCAGAGAACGGCAAGATATAGGGGGTAATAAAGAATTTAGATGTTATCAAAGAATATAAATGTTGACCTGTCTTGCGCCCCAGTCACAGCTTGCGTCATAGCTTTCCATGAAAAGGTCTACAAGGATCTGTCCCTCAATAAGGGCTGTGCCTGTGTCCGCCGCTATTGCGTAGCCGTACACCGCAGAGCCGTCTGTTGTTGTGATATAAAGCTCTGTGCCGTAGGGAATAATATCGGGGTCAACCGCCACGCAGCCTACCATTGCTTTTCTGCCGCTGGCTGTGCCTGCTCCGGGACGTGCCGAATACGCGCAGGATTTGCCTGTAAGCACCTTTTGGTAGCTTGTGGGAGCGCCGTTTGCGTCAAGAGTAAGATCCATAGGCGCGGGTATCTGTGAGATACTGAAATCGTCGATAGGGTTGTATTCCTTTGTTCCTACAAGAACAACCTTGTCAACAGGCTCTGTGATGTCCTCGTCCACAACTGCGGTGGAAACAAGCTCGCCGTCAACATAGACGTGGCGGAGAGTTGTCTCTACTTCTCCCTCTTCGCCGTCCACAACGACCTCGGAGTATCCTATAGTATAATTGTTGTCCTCTTTGTATCTTGTTGCGTAGTCAATGGTCTCGATCTGAACTTCCTCCACGATATTAACGCGGTTTACAACTATCTCTGTGTTTGCGTTAAGCGGTTCTGTGAAGCCGATATTGATAAGGTCGTCGTCGTATATATCTATGTTTGCGGCGGCGAGAGCGTCGTTTACGGTACCCGCGCATTTTATGCCGAGGGTTTTGCCGTCCACGCTTATTCTTACATCATACTCTTTCGGGGGGATCGCTGTTTTTACTGCTGCTTCGCTTTCTGCGCCTGCAATAAGGTTTGCTTCAAGAGCAACGTCTCCCGAGGCTGCCGAAACTGCCAGTACCGCTGCCGACGCGGCGGTGAAAGTGGTAAGCGCCATTAAAGCAAAGGTTTTTTTAACATTCAAGCTCTTTAAGACTTTTTTACAATTTGCGGCTGCAGCGTTGAAGCTGAAGCTGTTCTTGCTTTTATTACTCATAAAGACTCCTTCCGTTAGAGGTCAGGGAACAGGCTCGCACCTTATCCAAAAACCTTGTGTGACTCAAAAGGTTACAAATTGGTTACAGCTGTAACTGTTTTTGTAACTTTTTATATTATAGTCGCCGAGTTGCTGTTTGTCAAGCTTTTGGAAGGGGGTGTTTTTGTGCATATTTAACAAAAAAGAACGGTTGTTTTTACAAGTACTTACCATTAACTGTCATTTAACTTGAAATTGAGACAAAATTTACCAACGAAATTTAGGCAGGTTCGCCAAAATAGCTTTTCCATTTAAGGCTGTTGGGACAAATTTGGGTATTTTTGTTAATTTGAATGTGTTTTATCGACAATTATCGGTAGTTTGTTTACAATTACGGCATTTAATTTAGTGCATATGCACACATTAGGCAAAATTCAAACTATTTTTTTGTATGATATTACAAAAAGTTATTTGGGAGGATATTTTGCCGCATTTTGGAAATACATCGGTAATTGGGGAATTTTATACTATATATAGTATATCGGTGCAGAGGAAATACATATAGAGGTAAAAGGATAGAGGTTAGAATTTGTAGGGGACGGGTTTCCCGTCCCGCGTTCACGATACAAGCCGTGCGGTTTGTATCGCGGGCGGGGAGACCCCGCCCCTACAGATCGTTTTACGGACGAACCATTATTAATTATTCATTATTAATTATTAATTGCCGATTAAATCCCCTGTTATTGGTTATACTTTTATTATAGTATACCACCGTAAAGGAGATAAAGCTCATGGAAAAAACCCCCACCGTCCTTATCCTCACGGGAGGCGACGCGCTGCGGCTGCGTCCCCTGACCTGCACAAAGCCCTCCGCCCTGCTGCCCGTCTGCGGAACGCCGCTGATAGGCTATACATTAGACCTCCTTGAACAGCACGGCTTTACAAAAATTTTCACCGCCGCCGACCGTCTTTCCTCTGAAATAACAAATTATCTTGAGGATTTCCCTGACATGGATTTCGTTATCACACCCACCCCGGAGGGAACTTGCTCCGCGCTTTACAAGACCGCCGAGGTCATGGAGGAGGACTCCCCATTGATAGCCGTTTACGGAAATCTTTTGTTTGACGCGGACCTTTCCGTCGCTCTCAAAAAACACGAGGAAAGGGCTGCGGACGTTACAGTCCTGACCCTGCCCAAGGATATCCGTTCCTACTCGGACAGCGTTCTCACCGTTACGGACGGTGAAAACGGCATTACCGACCTTATCCCCTGCGCCGCAAGGGAAAACTGCCGTTCCGAGACCGCCGCCGCGGGTATATTTATATTTTCAAAAAAGTCCGCCCTTAAAGCCGAGGAGTACGCAGGCCTCAGCGGCGATATCCTGACAGACCTGCTTCCCAAGCTTATTAAAAATGGGAGCAAGGTCATGAGCTGCACGGCGGAGGGATATTTTTGCAGCATTTCAACTATAGAGGGGTACTTTGCCGCAAACAACGACGTTTTAAGCGGGACGTACCCANGNCGTCCCGAAAACATAGTGAGGACGGCGGAAGCGCGTCCCGAACTGAANNTNNTGCCCCCTGTCTATATCGCGCCCTCCGCGGAAATAAGCGCAGGGGTGGAAATAGGCGCNGGGACGATAATCGGCGAAAACGTCACCGTTTGCCGCGGCGCAAAGCTTCACGGGGCGATTTTAATGGACGGCTCTTTTATCGGCGAAAGAGCCACGGTAAACAACGGCATAATAGGCACAGGGGCAAGACTTCTCACAGGGTCGTCNGTCTACGAGGGNGCAATTGTGGGGGACTCCGCGGTCATCTCCGAGCAAGCCGTTGTAAGAAGCGGCGTNAANATCTGGAACGGCAGGCATATTGATTCCTACTCCTGCGCGGCGCAGGATATAAAGTACGGCTTCCTTACCCCCATGCGTATAGGCGAGGACGGTATCTGCGGCGAAACGGGAAGCATNATNACCCCCCAGACGGCGGCGGCTTGCGGAAGCGCACTTGCTTCTCTGGGAAGCAAGATAGGCATTGCATACAAGGACAGTCCCGCTTCAAAAAGCCTTGCAATGGCAGTCGCGGCGGGAGTGACCTCCGCAGGGGGAGAGGTGTGGTTTTTCGGAGCGTCCTCCGCCCCCGCCTTAGAGTACTGCACGGCAAAGTCGGGGCTTGCCGCGGGGTGCTGGGTTGAGGCGGGAATTACCGCAAAAATACGTCTTTGCTCGGGGGACGGTCTGCCTCTCACAAGAAGCGAGGAAAAAATTATCGAGGGGGGAGTNAACCGCAGCGAATACAAGCGGGCAAGCTTCTCAAAATTCGGGGAAATNCGGGACGCCGCCGCAATAACAAGGCTTTACTCNGCAATGATAGAGACCGCCGCCCCNAAAAAGCTTACCCGCATAAAGGCGGTGCTGAACACCTCGGGGACGGCTGTAAACGACCTTTGCGGCGGTATTCTGAACAAGATAAACAACAAAAACGGCGCGCCGATCGTTTTCCACATCGGCAGCGACGGNAAGGGTGTCTCGGCGTACACCGACGAGACGGGNTATGTTTTTGAGGAAAANCTCCTGCTTATCGCCTGCATGAGACGTTTTGCAATGGGGTACGATATCGCTCTGCCCTATGATTTTCCGAAAGCGGCGGACAGGCTTGCGAAAAAGTTCGGCAGCAGGGTACTGCGGTACAGCGGCTGTCCCTCCGACCCGACAGATTCGGAAGCAAGGCGGCTTGCNGCGGAAACGCCTTTNGTCCGTGACGGTGCGGCNCTGATGATGTCCGTTCTTGAAGTCCTTGAAAGCAGGGGTATAACCTTGGCGGANGCTGTTGCGGAACTGCCCGACATGGCGTTGTCCACAAGATTTGTTGCAATTGACAAGCAGCCTGTACGTCTNCTGCGGAGCATTTTTGCGGGTGGATCTGCCACTTCCGACGGNGTGGAGATAAACGACCGCAAGGGGNGGGTGCTTATACGNCCCGTAAAGACGGAAAANGGNGTNCTTATGAAGGTGGAAAGCTACTCCATGGAAGCGGCGGCGGAGCTTTGCGACTTTTATCAGGACCTGCTGCGGAATAATTAANAATTAACAATTAATAATNAATAATGAATATGTTTTTCTCCATTGGAACGGTCTGCATTGACCGTNCCCATACATAACGATCCGTNGNCACAGCCGACACAATAATTAATAATTATTAATTATCGCTCTGTCCCAACATATGATTGATTTTTTATCGTAAATTATAATTTGTTTATGTAGGGGCGGATCCTGTATCCGCCCGCCGAACAAATTTCTGTTATTTTGCGGGCGCATACAGG
>JAAVHM010000029.1 GCA_014799675.1 Ruminococcus sp.
AACGACATAATTTGTGATTTCTTAGCAATTAAGTGGTTGTGCAGTCATAATGTGTCATAACAGCGTACACAAAAATAAAATCATAACCGACTTGAAATCGGCTTAGTTTCTTAGTTGGATATTGCATTTAATTGCTCCTTTTTTTTCTGAGGGCTTGCTTTCTCACGGACTTTTTTTGTTCCGGATCTCTTTTTTTATGCTTTTTTACGCTGTTTGGTAAATTTTGTCTGCATAATATTGGGGCTGTTGCGATTGCAACAGCCCCGTCATTTTTTACACCTTGTATAGAAATTTCCTGTTTTCCTCTTTACGCTTTGCAATTTTTTCGGCAACCGACTTTTCGTACAGCTTTTTCTCAAAGGCGCGCCGCTTGTCAAGCTTTTCAAAATATATCTTGTCGAACTTCCGTTGGCGTTTTATGCGGGAATCCCAGTAGCTTTCCTGCTTGCTCTTGTTTTGCGGGTAATCGTCAAACTCCCCCGAGAACCAGAATTCCTCGCCGTATTCTTCCTCCGTTTCGCCGAACGACAGTATGAAGTAATTCGTACCGTCCCGCTTTTCCCAGGTGTTTTCGTAATAAAGGCTCTCCTTTATCTTGCCGAGCACCCAGCTTTCGTACTTTGGATCGGCTTGCATAGCCGCAAAGCCCTCCTCGGAAATATCCACAAGCACGAAATTTTTCTTCTGCAATTTCTGCGGACTTTTCCGCTGCATTTCCGAAATTTTATAGTAAATATACAGCTTGTATTCCTCCGCGGAAAGCTCTTTGTTATCGTCGCAAACGCTTATTTCCGCAGCAATTTCCTCTGTTTTTTTCTTAACAGCGTCGGCAAAGGTTTCCGTTTTTCCCCCGTTTCCCTTTGAGGAATTTCCGCCGCTTTTTAGCAGTCCGTAATACCCCGCCGCGGAGCTTGTATTGATATTGTTTTCCATGCCTGCACCTCCCGAATTTTCCTTTGCTGAAATTATACAATAATATTTCCAATATTTATTTGCATATTTATAGACTATTTGCTAACTATTTATTAATTTCTCTCGGCAAATTACTGCCGTCAAATTTTTGAATAAAAGTTTAAACCATGACTTGATTATTTCGGGAAAATGTAGTAAAATTAATATGTATTTGTAAATTTTAACCGAAAGGATTTTTGATATGAACTGGACTGAAGTAAACATTTTCACCACCACCGAGGGTATAGACCCCGTTTGCGGCTGTCTGCTGGGAATAGGCGTGACAGGCTTTGTTATAAAGGACGCAAATGATTTTGAGGAATTCCTTGCCGACAAAACGGGAAACTGGGATTACATAGACGACGATTTAATGAATTTGCGGGACTGCGAGACCTGCGTTACGGTGTACCTCCCCGACGACTCACAGGGGGCGGATATGCTTTCCGCGCTTCGTTCGGAGATGTCCACCCTTGCCGCAAGAGACGAAAACAAGGCTTTCGGCAGGCTTGCGGTGGAGCTTGCCAACGTCCGCGAGGAGGACTGGGCGAACAACTGGAAACAGTACTTCAAGCCCCTGACCGTGGGCGAAAAGCTTGTTATAAAGCCCTCATGGGAGGATTACGACAAAAATGACGACAGGACTATCTTGGAGATAGACCCCGCCTCAAGCTTCGGCACGGGTCAACACAACACTACCCAGCTTTGCCTTGAGCTTATCGAGAAAAATCTTCGGGACGGCGACAGGGTTCTCGACCTCGGCTGCGGAAGCGGAATTCTTTCCATTGCGGCGGTTCTTCTTGGCGCGGAGGAAGTCACGGCGGTTGACATCAGCCAGAACAGCGTGGAGACCGCAAAGGAAAATGCTGCCAAAAATAATATTTCCGAGGAAAAGTACACGGCGTACTGCGGCGATATTATAAGCAATGAAAAGCTTGTGGAAATGATCGGCGGCGGCTTCGACCTTATCGCGGCAAATATCGTTGCTGACGTGCTTATCGCCATGTCCCCGATTTTTGAAAAATTTGTAAAAAACGGCGGCACTCTTATACTTTCGGGAATTATTACCGAGCGTGCGGACGAGGTTGTGGAAGCGGTGAAGTCCAAGGGCTACACCATGCTTGAACTGCGTGAAAAGGACGGCTGGGCGGCGGTGGCGTTCAGGAGTTGACAGTGTACAGTTGATAGTTGACAGTTACTATGTTTTTGGAAGTGATAATATGTGGGGCATATGTCTTGACCCGTCTGTATGCGGGGGAAAGCTTTTTCAAAGAGCCGTTGAGTACGATAATTCGGACAGCGGTACTGTACAAATTTTACAGCCTATAACAGGCATAAAAATTTCTTCTGATAAAATAAAAATTGCGGATAAGCCTCCCGCTTTTGTTTACAATGAATTGGTATCAACCGTTTATAGTCCGAATATTATCGGAAAAATTGAAAATATAATTTGGCATTTTAAAAATAATGATTACAATTATTACATTTCGGCAGATGATATAAAAATAAGTAAAAGATACTATTCTGACGATTTGATAAAACTATGAGGTGAACGTATATGATAAAACAAATAACAAAAGAAAATATCCCAGAATGTGTAAAAGTCATCAGAGAAAGCTTTCTGACGGTGGCGGAGGAATTCGGCATAACTCCCGAAAATGCGCCGAGGTTTACGGCTTTTGCAGTTACGGAGGACAGGCTTTATTGGCAGTTTGACAGCGAACACAGACCAATGACCGCATACTTCAAGGACGGAAAAATCGTGGGTTACTACTCTCTTTCCGTTGTGAGGGACGGCGTGTGCGAGCTTAACAATTTATGTACCCTCCCCGCTTACAGGCACAATAATATAGGCGAAAAGCTGTTAGAGGACGCTTTCGAGCAATCGAAAAAGCTTGGCTGTACCAAAATGCAGCTTAGCATTATTGAAGAAAACAAGCGTATGCGGAAATGGTACGAAAACCACGGCTTTACACATACGGGGACGGAGAAGCTTGATTTTTTCCCGTTCACCTGCGGGTATATGGAAATCAATTTATAAAAACGTGAGGATAATTGTAATGAAAAATCTGGAATTTACATGTACAGGCTTAAATGACAACGGAAAATTTCTCGTGGAACACACGGGAAGAGGAGAGGATATTTCACCCGAATTTATAATAAATAATTTATCTTCGGACGCTGTAACGCTTATTGTTACACTTGAAGATATGAGCCACCCGATAAAAGAATTTACCCATTGGGTAATATGGAATATCCCTGCTGCGGACAAAATCCCGAAAGCAATTCCGCGGGGAAAATCGGCGGCAAATTTGGGAAACGCCTTGCAGGGGATAGGTTACGGATTTCACTGTTACGCCGGTCCTAAACCTCCAAAGGGAAAGACCCACAAGTACCGTTTTACAGTATACGCTCTTGACTGTTCGCTTGATGTAAAACCTGTTTCAACCAAAAGAAAAGTCCTTAATGCGGCAAGTGATCATATTATCCAGAAAGGCGAGATATGCGGATATTTTGAATAAATTAAATTTGAAAGTGTGGCAATTTTATGACAATAATTAATTCCTCCGAATGGACAAAGTCGGGTGAAATAACCGATGTTGAAAAGCGGTTTCAAATTATGTATATTTCCGAGCTTGGCGAGTACATTCTGGCAGTATTGGTAGAGTGGATAGCCGCTTATTACAGGTATTATATAATTGATAAAACCGACTATGAGATTTACAAAAGCTGTAAGGAAAAATTCTATGAAAAATTCAGCGATGAATTAAGTCAGCTTGCGGAGGTTTGCTTCAACAGACGGTTTATCGGCGCTGACGCGTTAAGAGATTACGACGGACAGAACAGATTTCAGGACGCTTATCCAATGCCAGAGGGCAATAAAAATACATTTATAGGTTACGGCTATGAGGACGGTATACTTTATGCACATATCGTATGGGAGAACAACGAAATATATGTACCGCCTTTCCAAAGGATAAAAAGCGGTGATGATTATGAGTACCCGTTAAGAGAAAAATGTACATTNCAGCATGATACAAANGGTAATCCGATTTGTTATAAATTAAAAATAGAAAGGGACATTAATATGACAATAATNTATTCCTCCGAAAATAAAATTTTCGGTTACGACGAGACGGAAAAAGCTTTGACGGAGATACCCTGCGAAAAGGTCAANAAATACCGCGAGACCGTGCGGAATATCCANCAGCGCAAGGAGTGGAAAACCACAGGCACNGGCGCGAATTTCATGGGCATGGCGACTGCGGACATGATTAACCCNGACGAGCTTCCNGTGAGGATTACGGGACTTTCNGTNTGCGGNGANNAGCTTGTTTACGGCGTGAANTTGGAGGCNGTGGGAAGTATCTATCACCGCAGCTTCGACCCTGCNGANACNTCCGAGGGACTTGTNCGNGCTTCCAACGATTTCCTTTTCGGNTCTTTCGANATAAAGGACGNNAAGCTTGCGGTNTGCATGGGTTCTTCAAGCTTCCAGCACGTTGCCGTNATGGANATGAACGGACGTTACGACGAGTACACCGACGGCGATACTATNGAGGAAAACCCTTGCTGGGCGGCTAAGAAAAACGGNNTNTATTTTTCCACAGCAGGCTATGCAAGAGACCAGTACGGCGTGATTTCAGCGGTAAGTCCGAGAGCAATTGCTTNCCTTGACCTTGACAGAAAGTCCATGACGGAGGTGGTNTCCGATGAAAATTATGACTTTCTCCACCCGAGAGAGGCGAAAACAGGCGAGCTGTACTATATCCGTCAGCCATACGGCGGCGAGAAGCCNCAGGGNGGAATTACNTTTAAGGACGTGATAATGTTCCCNTACAGAATGATAAAGGGCATATTCGGCTTTTTTAANTTTTTTGCAACCATATTCGGGGGCGAGTCGCTCAAAAGCGGGGGCGTTTCCAACGGCGCTAAATCTAAACAGCGTTCCCAAAAGGANCTGATTATNGAGGGCAACGTTATCAACGCNGAAAAGCTTGACAAAATAAACGAAGCCGAGGGGGACAAGCTTAGCGGTATCATGCCCCAGAGCCGCNTTCTTATCAAGCGTACCGCGGACGGCAGTGAGGAAATTATCAAAAAAGGCGTGCTNGACTACATACTTGACGGTGACGGNAATGTNATTNTTTCAAACGGCAGACATCTTTTGCGTATNGACAGGGACGGCAANGAGACACATATTGCAAAGGCTAAGCTNGCGGTAAATCTTGCTGTAAAAAATTAAGGGAGAACTTANATGAAAATTTTCAAAATATGTATACTTATATCTGTGTGCCTGTTGATTTTATCGNGCTGTGGAAAATCCCCGCAGGAACAGGCGGAAGCGGCGTATGCAAAATTTTTGTCGGGGGATATTTCCCTGTTTGACAGTACCGAAAANGAAACATGGGCTTTGGACGTGTGGANTGACACGATTTTGCCAAGCGGCGGACTGGAATATACTTACCTTGATTTAGACGGCGACGGCGTTTCCGANNTNCTTGTTCANTANGCNGACGACCCNTGCGTATACAACGGNGTNTTCGATTACGATGACGGAAAGCTTTTCTGCCGGCAGAATGATTTCTCCGACGGCAGCTGCCNNGATTACCCCCTTAAAGACGGCACAATGGTGCGGCAGTACGATTTCAACGGCACTCGCACATATACAATATTCCGTTATGATACCAATGGAAAAACCGAGGAAATTTCAAGCCTGTTCGCCCGTGAGGAGCTTATACCCGAGGACAGCGAAGAGCCGTGTCCCTACTATGAGGTAAACGGTGAAGAAACGGACAAAGCCGTGTTCGACGAAAAATTAAATGAAACAGTTACAGATAAAATGCTCGACCGTTCGGCTTGGACGGCAATAGACTAAGGGAGGAATTTTTTATGACCGAAAAGGAAAAAATGCTTGCGGGAAATATTTACGACCCAAGCGACGAAACTCTTGCTCTTATGAGAATGAACGCCCACAAGCTTTCACAGCGTTACAACAACACCTTTGAGGACGAGGAACAGCTCCGCAAGGCTATTCTGGACGAGCTTGTCCCCAACCGCGGAAAGGGTACTTTTTTGCAGGGACCGATTTATTTTGACTACGGCGTTTTCACCAAATTCGGCGAGAACTGCTATGCGAATTTTAATTTAACGGTGCTGGACTGCTGTCCCGTAAATATCGGGGACAATGTTTTCTTCGGTCCGAACTGTATGATAGCAACGCCCGTCCACCCGTTCCGCTGGCAGGAGCGAAACATGAAGCAAAAGGCGGACGGCACAATGTACGACGATGAGTACGCAAAGCCCATAACTATCGGTTCAAACTGCTGGATAGCAAGCAATGTTGTGATAGCGGGCGGCGTTACCGTTGGAGAGGGCTGCGTTATCGGCGCGGGAAGCGTTGTGACGCGGGATATTCCTCCCAATTCTCTTGCGGCGGGAAATCCGTGCAGGGTTATTCGGGAAATTACTGAAAAGGATTCTCTGAAATATAAGAGCGAGCTTTTTTAATAAAAAAGGAAAGGCTGAAATTACAGCCTTTCCAAATACTTTTTAACGGTCAGCCCTTTGACCGTTTTTTTATTTTTTCTTTTTGCCGAGAGAATTATCTTCATTGGATTTTTCGGTAACTTCTTCTGTACTGTTTTCTTCGGTTGAAATTTTTCTGTTGACCTTGCGTTTCTTTATCTTTTTCACAATAAGAATAACTACAAAAACAACAATTCCAATAAGAATAAGGTACGGAACTGTATAGATAAGGAAGAAAAGCAGTCCCTCCAAAAAGTCAAGGAAGGTCTCCCCCGCGTCGCTCAATGTATATCCGAGACGGTCTAAAAATGTATCGGTCTTGACAGGCTCGGAGACGTACTCCTTGACCTCGTTCAGGGTGAAATACACATAGGAATAGGCAACGTCCGTGCTGATTTGGTTCATGCGGGTCTTGATGTTGGCAATTTTTATCTGTATCTCGGTAAGCTCTCTTTCTATCTCGACGGCGTACTCGTCCTCGGTAATTTCTGCCAAAAGGGCAATATAACGCTGTTCCTTTGCCTCGTAAATTTCAAGGGAGGTGGAGAGGTCGCTGTACTCCTGACTGAGATTTTCAACGTTTGAGGTCTTGCTGCGGAGGTCTCCCAGCTCCCCTGCCGAATTGCAGAAAGCGTCGTAATTTTTGCTGGGTATCCTCACCGTTGCGGAGTAGGACTTCCACTTCTGCTCATTTTCGCTGTACCAGCGTCCGCCCCCGCCGCCGTCGCTGAAATTCTCTGTCTCCACAAAGCCGCCGTACATATCAAGGGAGCTTTTAAAGGAATTCAGGGACGCGTCAAAGTCCAGCGTGTCCACAGTCATGTAGCAGGAGTAGACAAGCATTTCCCTTTGTATGCTGTCTGCGGCAAGTGTTGCTTCGTCGTCGCTTCCCGACGCTTTTGGGGACTGGGGTTCTTCAACGTCTCCCATTTCATAATCGTAGCTGTCATAAGATGCGGCTGTTGTTACGGCATATGTTTCGGCATAATAACCGCCGTCGGAATTTCCGCTGTAACCGTTTTCGTAGGAAAAATACGACATATCGCTGCTTTTTGCACAGCCTGTAAGCAGAACCGCGCACAATGCCGCGGCAAATAAAATTTTCTTTTTCATATATGTACCTCCCGATTTTGTATACATTATATCACATCTGCAAGCATTTTGCAAACGCTTCTTATTTATATACGATTTTACGGGAGCTTTTTTATGGGATTATTTTGTAAATAATTTGTGAACATTTAATTCAAATACGCAAAATCGGAAAGTTATACCGTGCTGCTTGTCCGTCACTTGTATAATATTACAAAAACGTGCAAAAGGTGCTATAATTGTTGACTGCATTGGATTTTTATGCTATAATTAATAAGGAAAAATATGCTTTGTATCGGCTTGAATTATAATTTTGCACTTTTTTTACAAAGGATCACCAAGAATATAAGGAGGGCTTTTATGGACAAAAAACTGAAAACGATCAACAGATATCTGATGATAGGCTGGCTTGCTATCGTTGTNGTACTGACGGTGACATATTTCGGCGANCTTATCCAAGGACACCGCGACTGGACTTACATNAGTATGTTCCTTTCGGTCACGATAATTCCTGCTGTTGCGTGCCTTATTTATTTTATCAAGGAGCCTGAAAGCAAACGGCTGCGGCTTTATGCTATTGCAGGTTATCTTTTGATGTACACGTTCGTGCTTCTCAACACGAACACAATTATGACTTACGGATACATTATCCCCATGCTTTCNCTTATTGTACTCTACCACTCGCCGANGCTTGTTGTCCTTATGGGAAGCATGGCGTTTGCGGCGAATGTGGCGTGCGTGGTGCGTTTCTTTAAGATAGGTATGGTCGTAAAGGACGACATAAAAAACGTTGANATACAGCTCGGCATGATACTTTTCTGCTTTATTTTTGCATACATAGCGTCAACGCTTTACAAAAAGATAGTGGAGCAGAACGAAGCGTACATAGAATCTATCGANGACAAGCAGAAGCAGCTTGAACGTGTTACCTTGCAGACTATCACCACAATTGCCAACATCATCGACGCAAAGGACGAATACACAAAGGGACACTCCTACCGTGTGGCGGAGTACTCCTCTGCTCTTGCACAGGAGCTTGGTTACAGCAAGGAGAGAGTAGCAAGCGTTAAGTATATCGGCTTGCTTCATGATATCGGCAAGATAGGCATACCCGATTCCATACTCAACAAGCCCGGCAGACTGAGCGACAACGAATTTGCGCTTATGCGGAAGCACGCAGAGATCGGCGGAAATATNCTNAGCGGCAACAATATGATAGACGGTCTTGACGAGGGCGCNAAGTACCACCATGAACGCTATGACGGTCGTGGNTANCCNAACGGTCTCAAGGGAGAAGAAATTCCCGAAATGGCTCGTATCATCGGAATTGCCGACGCTTACGACGCTATGACAAGCAACAGNGTTTACCGCAGACGCTTGTCGAACGAAAAGGTAATCTCGGAGTTAAAAAATTGCAGCGGCACNCAGTTTGACCCGAAGCTTGCCGAAATATTTATTAAGATGATAGAGTCCGGCAGGCTTGACGACATAAATCCCGATGAAGAACCTGTGAACAGCAATGACAGAAAGAGCATGGCGGAGCAAAGCGCAGACCTGCTCAAAAGCGTTATCGGCTTCAAGGGCAAAGCTTATGACAGCGACCACGATTACCTTACGGGCGTTTTAAGCAGAAGCGCGGGAGAAAGGCTGATATCCGAACAGCTTTCCGCGGGCGATGGCGGCTTGTTTATCGTTGACATTACAGACCTGCTGGGCATAAACGAACATCACGGCATTGCCGCAGGTGACAGGATAATCAAGGCGTTGTCCGAATCCCTTTTAGAGCATGAAGAGCTTATTGCTGTGCGTTATGCGGGAAGCGGTTTTCTCTGCTTTGCAAAGGATATCACGGAAAGAGACGTACTGGAAAAGATGATGTCGGAAATATGCTCCGAGATAGGAGAAAAGCTCCGTGCAATGCCCGACTATCAAAATAACCTTATCTGCGTCGGCGGCGCGCTTTCCTCGGAAGTTGGACGAGACCTTACAAAGCTGCAAATAGCGGCGGACAAGGCTCTGTTCTACGTCAAGCAGCTTAACAAAGACGGCTGCTATCTTTACAGCAAACCCGAAAAGAACAACAGTGAAAGCATTTACAGTCTTGACCTGGAGCAGCTTATTAAGATGATAGCGCAGAACGGCTCGGAGGGTGCGGTCTACGAAATGAATTCCCCCGAATATGAAAAGATATTCAAGCTTGTAAAGGGAATTTACGAAAATCACAAGCATGAAATGCAGATAGTGCTTATAACGGTAACGCCCGCTGCGGGCAAAACTCCCACGGTGGCGGACAAGGACGANGCAATGGAGTATCTGCAAAACGCAATAGACGTTACNGTNNNNCNGTCTGTAATAACATTCCGCTTCAGCAGCGCCCAGTATGTGGTCATAGTCACAGAACCGCAGACGGAAAGCGCAGAGCTTGTCACGGAGCGTATTCTTAACTGCTTCTACAAGTCNTACGACAAGAAAAANNCGGAGCTTACNACNGAGGCTGCTTCCCTGCCCCCTATAGCGTAAAATTTTAATCTTGTTGATTAAAAAATCATGTTTGAACAAAAAATGTTCGCGGAGAAATTGTATCTGCAATTAATGTACATAAAAGGGATTGTTAAGCAGTGAAAAAAATAATTATTTCTATTATAGTTTCTTTATTATTTTTATTGATATTGGTATTAAGCCTTACTATTTTATTTACGCCAAAAGGGGAATTTTCTCCTTATTATAAGACTCTTGAACTGCAAGGAAAAGATGTGGTTGTTGATTTTTACACAGGTGTTGAATCAATTAATTCGATAATAATTATCGTTAGAGACAACAATCGAAATAAAACGTATGATGTATATTTTAATCAAGTAATAGACAATTACAAAGAAGTTATTGTCGAATCTGAGAGTTGGAATTATGCATGGTTGGATAACGACAGCAGTGTACGATATAATGATAGATTTTTATGGTGTAAGTCATATAATGGGCGTTATATTATAATTGATTATGTTAATGGACATGTTTTCATAACATTTTCTTATTATCAATTAAAAATTGGTGCTGCCTTTTTGATTTTAATTATAATCATAATAATTCTGTTGGTGAAAATAAAAAAATTAAAAAGATTGCAAACCGGTGTATAAAAATCTGCACTTTTATTGATTATCAGAATAAAATAAACAAAACCTGTATTCACAAATATACGTGAATACAGGTTTAATTTTACTTTGCAAACTGCGAATTGTAAAGACTTGCGTAGAAGCCGTCCTGCTCCAGAAGCTTGGCGTGAGTTCCCTGCTCTACTATGTCGCCGTCTTTCATTACAAGGATCAGATCGGCGTCCCGAATTGTGGAAAGCCTGTGGGCTATAACAAAGCTTGTTCTGCCGCGCATGAGGTTGTTCATTGCCTTTTGTATGCGTATCTCTGTTCTTGTGTCAACGGAGCTTGTTGCCTCGTCAAGGATAAGAATTTTATTGTCCGCAAGTATCGCTCTTGCAATGGTAAGGAGCTGCTTCTGACCCTGTGAGATGTTGCCCGCTTCCTCGTTTATTTCCATATTGTAGCCGCCGGGGAGGGTTCTTATAAAGCGGTCAACGTGGGCGGACTTTGCGGCGGCGATGACTTCCTCGTCGGTTGCGTCAAGCCTGCCGTAGCGGATATTTTCCATAATTGTGCCGTTGAAAAGCCATGTGTCCTGCAAGACCATGCCGAACGCTTCACGGAGACCGCTTCTGTCAAACTCGCGGATATCGTGACCGTCCACCAGAATTGCGCCGCTGTTTACGTCATAGAAACGCATGAGAAGCTTTACCATGGTGGTCTTGCCCGCGCCTGTTGGGCCGACTATTGCAACGGTCTGACCTGTCTTTACCTTTGCGCTGAAATCGCTGATAATAATTTTTTCGGGGTCGTAGCCGAATTTTACGTGGGAAAACTCAACGCTTCCCTGAATTTCGTCGGGGCTTATTGGGTTGTTTCCCGTAACGGGTTCTTCCTGCTCTTCAAGGAACTCAAAGACGCGTTCCGCCGCCGCAGCTGTGGACTGGAGCATATTCGACACCTGTGCGAGCTGTGTTATGGGCTGGGTGAAATTCCTTACATACTGGATAAACGCCTGAATGTCGCCAACGGAAATCGTTCCCCTTACCGCAAGCCATGCGCCGACTACTGCGACCGCAACATAGCCGAGATTGCCGATAAACTGCATGATAGGGTGCATCATGCCCGACAGGAACTGGGACATCATTGCGGACTTGCAAAGCACGGCGTTGTCCCGTGTGAATTCCTCAACAGCCTTTTCCTCGCGGTTGAAAGCTTTTACAACAAGGTGTCCGCCGTAGATTTCCTCAACCTGACCGTTTACGTGACCGAGGTATTCCTGCTGCTGTTTAAAATATTTCTGGGAGCTTTTTACCACAAGCATAACAAGTCCCGCCGAGATAGGCAGAATTATCAGCGCAATAAGAGTCATGAGCCAGCTTATGGAAAGCATCATAACAAGCACGCCGATTATTGTGGTCAAGGAGGTTATAAGCTGTGTAATGCTTTGGTTAAGGCTCATGCCGAGGGTGTCAACGTCGTTGGTAACTCTTGAAAGCACCTCGCCGTAGGTGTTGCTCTCGTAGTATTTCATTGGTATGCGGTGAATTTTTTCGGAAATTTCCTTACGCATATTGTATGTCATTTTCTGGGAAACGCCACTCATTATCCAGCTCTGGAAAAAGTTGAACGCCGCGCTGAGGAGATATATTGCCATGACAAACATAAGTATCTGACCTATTTTTTCAAAGTCCATACCTGCTCCGCCGCTGACCTTGTTTACGAGACCGTTGAATATTTCGGTAGTTGCCTTGCTCAGAATTTTAGGTCCGACAATGTTGAAGATCGTGCTGCCTATTGCAAAAATGCAGACCGCAAAAACCGCGACCTTAAAGCGGGACATATAGCTTACAAGCTTTTTGACAGTACCCTTAAAGTCCTTTGCCTTTTCCATTGGAGGCGGTCCTCCGCCGGGTCCGTGTGGTCCTCTTCTTGGGGGCATATCACTCACTCTCCTTTCCCGTATCCACGCTGTTTAATTCTTCTTCGGAAAGCTGGGACGAAGCTATCTGCTTGTAGACCTCGCAGCTTTTCAGCAATTCCTTATGCGTGCCGATACCCGCTATTTTTCCCTCGTCAAGAACAATAATTTGTTCCGCGTGGAGTATTGTGCTGATACGCTGTGCAACTATAATCACTGTGGAATCGGCAACCTTTTCACTCAAAGCCTTTCGGAGAGCCGCGTCGGTCTTATAGTCCAAAGCGGAAAAGCTGTCGTCGAAAATGTAAATTTTCGGCTTTTTAGCAACTGCTCTCGCTATGGAAAGTCTCTGCTTCTGTCCTCCCGAAACGTTAGTACCGCCCTGTGAAATGGGGCTTTCGTACTTTTCGGGCTTTGCCTCGATAAACTCTGTCGCCTGAGCGATTTCCGCCGCCTCTGCAAGCTGCTCGGCGGAAGCGTTCTCACAGCCGAAGCTAAGGTTTGAATTTATAGTACCGCTGAACAGAACGCCCTTTTGCGGCACGATACCGATATTCTCACGGAGATAGTGCATTGTAAGGTCGCGGACGTTCGTACCGTCGATAGTGACAGTACCCTCCGTGGTATCGAAAAACCTCGGGATAAGATTTATCAGGGTGGACTTGCCGCTTCCCGTGCTTCCGATAATGGCGGTGGTCTCCCCCGGGTTTGCGGTAAAGCTTATGTTGTGGAGGACATTTTCGTCCGAGCCGTCATAGTGGAATGAAACGTTGTCGAAAACGACTTTACCGTTTGTAATTCCCTCGTTTGCGGCGTTTTCGCTGTCAAGAACGGAGGAATCCGTGCTAAGAACTTCATTTATTCTGTTTGCGGAAACTGCGGCTCTTGGAAGCATTATGGAAATCATTGTCAGCATAAGGAACGACATAACTATCTGCATTGTATATGTCAGGAACGCCATCATATCGCCCACCTGCATATCGCCGCTGTCGATTCCCTTTGCGCCGAACCATACGATAAGGACGCTTATGCCGTTCATTATCATAGTCATAAACGGCGACATTACCGACATTGTTCTGTTGGTGAAAAGCTGGGTTTTCATAAGGTTTGTGCTTGCTTCGTCGAAACGTTGCTCCTCGTGCTTTTCACGGCTGAACGCTCTTATTACGGGGAGACCTGTTAAAATTTCCCTCGTAACAAGGTTAAGGCGGTCAACAAGCTTCTGCATGGATTTGAATTTCGGCATTGCCACCGACATCAAAATAGACACCAGAACGATTATTGCCGCAACTGCAACAAAAATTATCCAGCCAAGACCTGTGCCTGTGTTTACTACCTTTATAATTCCGCCAACGCCGAGTATTGGCGCGTACAGAACCATTCGGAGCATCATAACGATCACCATTTGAATTTGCTGGATATCGTTTGTGGAACGTGTTATCAGCGAGGCTGTGGAGAATTTATCCATTTCGGCGTTGGAGAACGAAACAACCCTGCGGAAAACCTTTTCGCGGACGTTCATTCCGAAAAGCGCAGAAATACGCGCCGCAAGGAAGCCCACGATTATCGTTATAAACATCATTGCAAGAGCGAGACCTATCATTCTGACACCCTTGCCCAGTATGTAGTCCATTTGAATTTTGTCCATGTCTGCGCCCTGGGCGATAAGCTCCTCACGGGCGAATTCCACCGCCATTTGGGAGAGCATTATTTCGCTGTAGCCCTCGAATTGCTTGTTTATTTCCTCTATCATCGGGGAGCGCTGTTCCTCTGGCATCATCAAAAGAGCGTCGGTAATTGTCATGCCCTCGGGAAGCTGGATCTCATCGGGAAGCATACTGCTGTCAATATGGTCGAGTGCATACACCACCGCCGCGGGATAAGTAATACACGGCTCGACAGTCTCCGCTTCATAATAAATATGAGCGTTGCTTCCGGATTGCCATTCACCGTTATAATATTTCCTTAGCATACCGCTTTTGTCGAACATAAGCAGCTTTTCAAAGCTTTCCCCTCTTATTTCGTCCAGAGCCGCACTTTCAATACCGCCCTGCTGTATGCCAACGTCCACAATGTCGGAGGTATACTGGGGCAAGGCAAGGTCACAAGTTGCCTGCGCCACAAGCAGAGCAAAGATAACAGGCACCCATGCCCAGGATTTGCCCAAGTGCTTAAGAATTTTTATCATCGGCATTTTCTCCTTTCACATAATTCTCAATAATATTTGACATTTCAGTAAGCAGTTCATAAAGCTGCTTTTTGCGTTCTTCGCCCATTTTTTTGTTGACGTACTCCATTAGGCTGTCCATTTGCCGCCTTGATTTTTCGAGGAAATCAAGTCCGCTTTCGGTGAGCCGCACCATGGTGTTCCTGCGGTTCAGCAAATCTGTTTCCCGAATGACAAGCCCTCGGCTTTCCAAGGATTTGAGACTTCTCGAAACGGCGGGCGGGGTAACATCCAGCTCCGAGGCTATCTCCGAGACGGTTATTCCGTCCTTGCCGTCCATGATGATGTTCAGCAGGCAGAACTCGCTGTGGGAGATACCCGTTTTAAACGGCATAGAGTTCATAAACTGCCGCATACGTCTGAATTGTTCAACTATAGCATATTTATCTTCCGGCATTTAAAAATCCCCTTTAAGTTAATTAACTCGGATAACAATTAACAACGTTATCTGTTTGATATGATACCACAGCTTTCCCCAATTGTCAATAGCTATGTAAAAGTTTCACCAATCATACACATTGTACAAATATTGAACACATTTACACAGCATTTTGACGTAAACAAATGATTTTTTGCGGGGAAAATGCTTAAAAACAAACGCCAAAATGCGGTTTAATGCATATAATGGATCAAGAAAAAACCAAAAGGAGCGTGCGGCGATATGAATAAACTATGTCCGGAAGCCCTGCCTGTGGCTATTTCAACGCTGGCGGCGGCTATTTCAAAACAGCTTTCCCAGGAAGAGCTTGAGCTTGCGGCGGCGGCTTTTGAACAGTTGGCGGAGTCCCTTGAATTAATTGCGGCGGCGCGCGGCTCTTCAAACTGCGGAACATCGGGCTCTGCGATCGTTCAATTTGGAGAGGGCGGGA
>JAAVHM010000030.1 GCA_014799675.1 Ruminococcus sp.
CACCGTCTTATTGCCGAGCGGAGACGTATGAACACTTTTTATGCTGACAACCGTGAAAAAATGTTTGTGGAGCATTTTTATGTTACCCCGAAAAATCTCGACCTGAAACGCCGTTTCCCGCCAATGCCCTTTGTTCCCACAAACAAGGACGACCTTAACAGCCGCTGTGAGGAAATTCTCACAATGCAGGCGACAGGGCTTGCAACACGCCTTAGGCACATAGGCTGCAAGACCGCCGTTATCGGGCTTTCGGGAGGACTTGACAGCACTCTCGCTCTGATAGTTGCCGTCCACGCGTTCGATATGCTTGGACTTGACCGCAAGGGAATTATTGCGGTGACAATGCCCTGCTTCGGCACGACAAAGCGCACCAAGAGCAACGCCTATTACCTTGCGGAAGCATACGGCGTTACCTTGAAAGAAATCGACATTACCGCCGCTGTAAGTCAGCACTTTGCTGACATCGGGCAAAGCAAGGAAAAGCTTGACGTTACCTTTGAAAACGGTCAGGCGCGGGAACGTACCCAAGTGCTTATGGATATTGCCAATCAGCAGGGCGGAATTGTAATTGGTACGGGAGACCTGTCCGAGCTTGCGCTGGGCTGGGCGACCTATAACGGCGACCATATGTCAATGTACGGCGTAAACGCAAGCGTCCCCAAAACGCTGGTGAGACACCTTGTTTCCTACGAGAGCATGAACACCGAAAACAAGCGGCTTTCGGAAGTTCTTGCGGACGTTCTTGCCACCCCCGTTTCCCCCGAGCTTCTGCCCCCCACGGAGGGAGAAATTTCCCAAAAGACGGAGGATATCGTTGGACCTTACGAGCTGCACGACTTCTTCCTTTACTACATGGTGCGGTGCGGCTTCCCGCCGAAAAAAATCCTGCGTATAGCGGAACAGTCCTTTGCGGGACGGTTTGACAGGGACACAATAAAAAAATGGCTGACGGTGTTCCTGAAAAGATTTTTCTCACAGCAGTTCAAACGCTCCTGCCTGCCCGACGGACCGAAAGTGGGCAGCGTGACCCTTTCCCCACGGGGCGACTGGCGTATGCCCTCGGACGCCTGCGTAAAATTGTGGCTTGAAGATTTGGAGAAATAATTATGATACGTGAAATAAACAGAAACGACCTTGACGGACTTCTTTTGCTTTACACACAGCTTCACGACAACCCCATTCCAGAAAAAACGGCGGAGCTTTACGCGCTTTGGGAAAATATTCTTGCCGACGAAAATCACCATATCATAGTTGCGGAGGAGGACGGAAAAATCGTGTCCTCCTGCGTGTGCGTGATAATTCCAAACCTGACCCACGGACAGCGTCCCTACGCCTTTGTGGAGAACGTGGTGACGGATAAGGCTTACCGCAAGAGGGGGCTTGCCACGGCTTGTCTTGACTATGCAAAGAAAATCGCGGAGGGCGAAAATTGCTACAAGCTGATGCTGCTGACAGGCTCAAAGGAGGAAAGCACGCTGAATTTTTACCGCAGGGCGGGCTACAACAGCAACGACAAGACGGCGTTTATTCAGTGGATTTAGGAGGGAACGTTATGCAATATGAAGAAATTCAGGACAATTTATCCCGATGTCCTTGGTGCGGCAAGCTTGTCAAGCGTGCCACAGCGGTCATGGGATTAAGTTCTTTATTTACCTATGAAAGGAAGTGCCCCTTTTGCGAGCATCATTATAGGCTCAATCCAAATCCTTTTTTGCTGACAATGGTCAGGAGCATGGAAAACAATATGCCCGAAAGGGGTTACAAAGCCGAAATAAAAATGCTCGGCGGACAAAGCGCAAAGCAAATCGTAAATGATATGATAGTCCCCATAGTTTTTATTGACGATTCGGGAAATCACGTTTCGGAAATATGCTGTGTAAGAATTGAGAACAGGAAACGGAAAGACGGCATAATATACTGCGACATAAAGCTTGTTTATTACGGCGTTTCCCCGAAGATTGAAACCGATAAAATATACCTGTTTAACAAAGATGAAATTATTGCGGACGGGAAAATTTTGCAGAATATTGAAACAAGTTACTGAATGGCTGAAGCTTTACCCTTATCGGCATACTGTGTCAATGAGGGTAAAGTTTTTTCTGAACACGCTTCCTTACTGCTGCTCATCTTACGGAGGTGTTTCAAGATCCGATTTGTCAATATTTTTTAATTGCAAATTAAATATATATCTATAATTATGTGATATAATTAATAAAATAAATTAAGAAATAATTCTTGTCTCTTGCTTCTTGTTTCTTTAAACAGAGCTGTTAAATCAAATTTATATCTTACTCTGAAAGGGGTTGAACATCTTGAAAGCAAGCGTCCACGAGCATACGGAAAACGGCGAGGACAGACTAAAATGGCGGTATCAGGACAAGTCCTACAACGAAAGCTACAAGCAGTGGCGGAAGCGGAACAAGGACTCGGCGGGCTTTTACTTTGCCGAAAATCCAAATCAGCTTACATATCAGGACGGCGTGGGCTTTATCAAGGACGCTCCCGAGGTTCACGAAGAAAAGGCTATGCGGCGGACTCTTGCGGTCATCGGCGCGGTGCTTTTGTTCAGGGTGTTCTTTGACGCGTTTTCAATATATATCCTGCCGGAGCTTCTTGGGGCAATGGGGTTTGATATAAGCTATGATGTTTTTACTAAAAGACTTTACGGCAGCGAAAGCCTGCTGATAACTATAAAATTTCTCACGGAGGCGTTTTCCGTGATAATACCAACGCTAATGCTGGCGGCAGGCTTCAAGCTTCCCTTTAAGGTAATGCTGCCGATGAGGACGGGCAACAAGCATATGTTCAAGGTCTGCGTCCCCGCCGCCGTGCTTATCGGCGGAGTATGCTGCTGTTTGTCGGAAGTCCTGCGGAGAGTTTTTCAGATGCCTGATATGTCCTTGCAGACGCAATTCCCGACAACGGGATTCGGCTGGGCGTATGTTATCATTACGCATATTATCCTGATCCCCGTGATAAGCGAGCTTTGCTCGGGAGGGATAGTATTGCAGCTCATGCGGCAGTTCGGGGACGGCGTTGCTCTTGTTCTTACAAGCTTTATCACGGCGGCGTTCTGCTATGATTTTTCGCAGTTCCTCTTTTATTTTACGACGGCTATGACTATACGGTACTTCACGATCCGCACGGGTTCGGTGCTTTCGGGGACTGTTATGCGGCTTGTCCTCAGCGTTTACACCTTCGGGCTACTGCTTATAAGATACAGCCGCGGGAGGATATTCGGCATTTTGTACCTGCTCGTCACGCTTGTTTTCGGGCTTGTATTTACCATAAGATTTTTATACAGGCACAGCGACAGCTTCGGGGTAACAATGAAGTCAAGGTATGCGTCCTTCGGGAAAAAAATGATGTGGATAATCACAAGCGTACCTGTAATACTCTGGATAACGGCTGCGCTGATAGTTACTATGCTTAATTCAATTTAGCGGGGAACGCCCCGCGGCAGCCTGTAACGCAGTACTGGCAAAATGTCTGCCCCCAATGTTAAATACGGACAATCATTTATTTTATCAAGCCCCCCAGCACGGGGGCGGATAAATTGTATTGTAGGGGCGCATCCTGTATGCGCCCGTTTAAAATGTTCCGATACTGTGCGTGGCGGGCGGATACAGAATTCGCCTATACAATAAAAAATTGCTTTGGGAGAATATATGGACGATAAAAAATACATGACGGCTGCTCTGAAGCTTGCGGAGGAAGCCGCAGCAGACGGCGAGACCCCCGTGGGAGCTGTAATAGTTCGGGACGACGTTATTGTAGGGCGGGGGAAAAACCTCCGCGAAAAAAGCAGGAACGCCCTCCGTCACGCCGAGACAAACGCTATTGAGGAAGCCTGCAATAATTTAGGCGGCTGGCGGCTCAGCGGCTGCGTGCTTTACGTTACGCTTGAGCCTTGTCCCATGTGCGCGGGGGCTGTTATAAATTCCAGAATAGACAAAGTGGTGTTCGGGGCTTACGATAAAAAAGCAGGCTCGGCGGGTTCTGTCACAAATCTTTTTACGCTGGACTATAACCACAAGCCCGAATTTGTGGGCGGCGTTATGGCGGACGAGTGCGAGGCTGTTCTGAAAAANTTTTTTTCTGANTTAAGGAGGAAAAAAAAGATGTTCAAAACTCAAATGGTGGAAGTAAAAACCAAAGACCANATNGAACGGACGGCTGCCATTGCTTACGAGATATGGCACGAGTGGTTCCCCCGAATTTTGTCGGCGNAGCAGATAGATTACATGGTGGAAAAATTTCAGTCCGTACCCGCAATGACGAAGCAAATTTCGGAGGAAAATTACAGATATTTCATTATCCGAAAGGGCGAAAGCTGCATTGGCTACACGGCGATAAAGCCCGACGGGGACAGCCTGTTCCTTTCAAAAATTTACATCAAAAAGGAGTACAGGGGCAGCGGCTACAGCAAGGAGGTCTTTGAGTTCCTGAAAAATATTTGCAGNGAAGAGGGCTTCTCCTCCATATGGCTGACGGTGAACAAGTACAACGAAAGCTCCATTGCCGTTTACAAAAANTGCGGCTTCGAGCTTTTCGGCGAGGACGTCACCGACATCGGCAACGGATATGTTATGGACGATTATTTTTTCCGTCTTAAAATTCAGGGGGAATAATTATGCTGAAAAAATTATTTAAGCCGAAAAANTTTTCCGCGGTAATGTGGNTNTTTGCCGCATTNGGNGCAGTNGCCGCNATGTTTTTAAAGCACGCTTCCGTCAGCGACGAAAAGGGCGGNAAGGTCGATATATACAAGCTTGGAAANCACGCNGCTTTTGTTACAAATAAAAAACCGAAATCCGCGGCGGCGGANTCGGTCAAAAACTTTTTTACCCAAAANATTTAGCGGNGGACTTTTNAATGAAGCTTAGGATAAAAGAACTCCGTGAGGAAAGAGGNTATTTNCAGCGGAACATTGCCGACTATCTGGGCTGTACCCAGCAGACCTATTCCCGCTACGAAACGGGGGAGGTCGAGCCGACCGTCCTTGTGCTTGCGGCNNTNGCGGAATTTTACAGGGTAAGCGTGGACTACATTATGGGACTTACCGACAAGCCCGAACCTTATCCCAAAGCGGGAAGGTTATAATACAAAAATTTTTATTTGTAGGGGCGGATTCTATATCCGCCCGCCTTACATATTGCGGATAATTTAACGGGCGGATATGGAATCCGCCCCTACAGAATTTTATCAAAATAAAATGCTTGCCATATTTTATCGCGGCAAGCATTTTATTTTTTACATCTTCAAATNAATTTCGGAAATACGTTTCCGCAGTTCAAGTATNGCCGAGGGAGCNGCCGACAATTCGTCGATACCAGAACGGATAAACCATTCGGTCATGTTCACGTCGCCGCCAAGCTCGCCGCATACGCCNACCCATATTCCCGCGGCATGGGCGTTGTCGATAACGGTCTTTATCATTCGCTTCAAGGCGGGGTGATAGGGGTCGTAATGATTTTCCAGCACNGGGTTCTGCCTGTCAACAGCAAGNGTGTACTGAGTAAGGTCGTTTGTGCCTATGCTGAAAAAGTCCGCCTCGTTTGCAAGCATATCGCTTATTATCGCCGCNGCGGGGGTCTCTATCATAATGCCGATCTCGGCGTTTTCGTCGTATGGAATATTCTCCTTTTTCAGTTCCTCCGTAACTTCCTTAGCGCANGCNTTTGCGGCGCGGACTTCCTCNACGGAAATTATCATGGGGAACATTATCGCAAGNCTGCCGTATGCNGANGCTCTGTACAATGCCCTTAGCTGNGTCTTGAANATATCCTTNCTGTCAAGACAAATTCGTATAGCCCTGTAGCCGAGAGCAGGATTTTCTTCCTTTTCAAGACCGAAATAATCAGCCTTTTTATCTGCGCCGATATCAAGCGTTCTGATTATGACCCGCTTGTCGGGCATACTTTCAAGCACAGTCTTGTACGCCGCAAACTGGGTCTCCTCGTCGGGNTAATCGNTNCGGTTCATATACANAAATTCGCTCCGCATAAGACCGATACCCTCTGCGCCGCCCTCAATGGCAAGCTTTATATCGGAAGCCGAATTTATGTTTGCGTAAAGCTTTATTCTCCTGCCGTCAGCGGTAACGGTGTCGCTGTCGCGAAAGCTGTTCATGAAATCCCTGCGCTTCATGTCGTTCTGCTGTCNGGCTTCAAGCCTTGCAAGAATTTTTTCATCGGGATTTATGTAAACAACTCCCTCCGCGCCGTCTACCGCCGCAACTGCGCCGTCAAGATTTCTCGTAAGACCTCTGCCCACGTCCACAACNGCNGGTATGCCCATTGTCCTCGCCAAAATTGCGGTATGGGAATTGGACGAGCCGTGTACGGTAACAAAAGCCAGAACGTTCTCCTTATCCATCTGGACGGTCTCGCTGGGAGCAAGATCGTCGGCGCAGACTATTTTTTTACCGACGGAAACATTTTCCTGATCCGCGCCGTTGAGACAGCGGATAATTCTGTCGGAAATATCTCTGACGTCGGCGGAGCGCGCCCGCATATAATCGTCCGACATGGAAGCCAGCATTGTTTCAAAATGATCCGCGGCAACAGCCACGGCAAATTCCGCNTTGACGCTTTCCTCGGTCAGAATTTTTCTTATAGCGTTGTTGTAATCGAGGTCGTCGATAAGCATACGCTGTATGTTGAAAATAGCAGCGTCCTCGCCGCCCACCTCCTGCAAAGCNTTTTCGTAAAGCTCGGAAAGCTGACGCTTTGCGGCGGACTTGGCTTTCTCCACACGGTCAATTTCAGCGTAAGGATTTTCNACCTTAAGCATCTGCACCGCAGGGTCTGATTTTGTAAAATATGAAATTTTTCCTATTGCAATTCCGGAGCAAACTCCCTTGCCGTTCAAAGTGATCATGAAGTGAAAATGCTCCTTTCCAATAGTATTCCCCTTGAAAATATTATACAATATTTTTCCCTGATAGTCAATAGGCGAAAGGCAGATATTGTGCTNAAAATATGCATAAACATGAACCATGTATAAATATGAATATGACAAAAATGCCGCCCTTTTGACAGGTAACGGTACAGANGTATTGTTACCCATGGGAGCAATTTACCCTTATTGAAAATATATGCCTATAAGGGTAAAGGCTCCGCCTTTCGGACGGCAAAAAAATTTTATTATATGTAAATGTACTCTATCTTCGTCCCCCGCTTCCGCCGCCCCCGTGGCTGCTTCCGCCGAAGCTGTGACCGCCTCCGCCTCCGCCGCTGCTGCTTCCGCTTCCGCCGCTGTCGATCCTTGTGCGCGTAGTATACTCACGGACAAAACGCTCCTGCCGCCTGTAGATATTTATAGTATTGCTGTTAAGGTAGCAGTTAGCCGTTGGCGCATGGTGAAATTTATACCTGCTTAAAACGACAGCTATTCCTATCGCCGCAGCTATTGCTCCCGTTGTCATGCCTGCCAGAAGCATAGTGATATTGTACTCCTTGACGATACCGTCTTTGGGAACAAAACTCTCGCCCTTTGCGCCGACGTTGCTGTCGTAAGCAACCGTCCCGCTGTTGTAATAATACTCCAGATAGTAGTAAAACGTCTCAAGGTTTCCCACATCGTCGTAAGCGAAATATTCTTCCTCACAATCGGTTATCATTTTGTCAAGCCGCTTTGTGTTGAAATAATTCAGCAAGTCGCCGTCCATGCAAAAATGACGGTAATCCAGATCTATGAGGTAAACTACAGAGGAGGAATTGCTTCCGAATTTGTCGTCATAGTAATCCTCCGCATACCGCATAGCCCGCGCGCTGTCCGTACCGAAACCCGTGTCCGTTGTCACTACTGCAATATTCCACCCCGTCAGGTCGGACACCGCCTGCTGTTTTGCTTCAAGCTCCGCAAGGTCGCTTTGGGTGTAAAGTCCCGCCTTATCGTCTATTATAGATTCGGCAGCCGAAACGGGAAGCGCTAATGCCGCTGCGGAAATCACTGCCGCCGCAAAAAAAGTTAAAAGCTTTTTCATATCATCTGTCCTCCCATAAGTCCGCCGCAAATCGCGAATATCAGGAACAGAATTATCCCAAGCAGAGCAAGCTTTTTACCCGACACGGGAGGAATTCCCGCGACCTTTCCCGTCTGACCGTTGAGAGCAAAGAAATATTTTTTGCCCCTGTGAATGTATGTCATGAACCACACGGGGAGCATCGCATAGTGCCAAGCCGCATTTTTAACAGCCATATTTGCGGACTGCTTCGACACCGAGGTGTAGCCGTTTATGTCGTTCATAAGCACCTGTTCCGCACCCTGTCTCATGCGCTCCTTTATTCGGGGGAAAGCGGTCTCCTTGTCCACGTCGTACTTATCGGCGTAAAAGCCGCTGAAATAATTCATGTTAAATGGGACAAACTCGCTGTAATCGAAAGGCTCTATAGCGTCCATAAGGGCGTCGTCCAGCTTTTTTGAGCCGTCCGCAGGGACGCCCCTGTACTCCATTAACGCGGCTCTTTCAACGCTGTAAACTCTCGTGTGAGTTACCCGATAGTCTCCTGAAACGTAGGAGCTGACGTTCTTTGCGTCGCATACCAAAGAGGAGTCTATAGTGCAGTCCGCAAGCCAGAACGGTACGTACAGACCAACCATTTTTTCAAGCTGTTTTTTGGACTTGAAATCCCCGGGCAGGAACCATTTTTTTTCGCACCAGTTTTCAAAAGCTTTTTCCGCAAGGTCTCTTGTGTACTTGAACGGAATGATAAGCTCCGGCTGCAAAGCCCCCGAGACACGCCCCTTTAACACAACCGCACCGTGGCAGTAGTGACAGAAGGTCGCCGCCGTATTTTCGTCCGAGACTATCTCTGCCCCGCAGCTTTCGCATAAATAAAGGTTTGTGTGTCCGCTGAAATAATTATCCTGCTCCGCCGCAGCCCTGCGCTCTGTTTCGTTGGCGGCGTTTATTTCCGCCTCGGTGAAATCAGAACCGCAGAAATCGCAGATAAACCGCTGCGCGTCGGGCTTGAATTCCACCGACGCTCCGCAGTTGGGGCATTTAAGCTGTAATGCTTCCATTTAACAAAATATCCTTTCATGTATTGCAAAATTACTTTTTCTTTTTCTTGGAAATAATTCCCGCGGCGACTGCGCCGACTATAAGTACTGCCGCAGCAATTACGGCGATAAGGTAAACGTTTGCCGAGACGTTGCCCGTTGCGGGAACGACGGCTGCCGCACAAGTCCAAAGCATAGTCATGCTCCTTTCGTTATTTGCTTTTATACAATTATAACATCTTTTTTTATAAATAGCAAGAGATTTTTCGCCTGTTAATTTTTATTTGTTTGAACTTGTTTGTTTGCTTTTGAATTTTAGATTGTATGCTATAAACTGTTAGTCGTTTACAAGGTGCGTTTGAAATTGTTGGTTTGCTTTTGAATTTTGGAAGCAAGGTTAGGAATTTGTTAGTCGTTCACAAGGGAGCGAGGGGACACCTTGTAGGGGGAAGGGGGACAAAAAATCCAACAAAAATCGGTATTCCCCCAGCAACTTTTAGTTGCACTCCCCCATGCAAGGTGTCCCCTCGCGCTCCTCTTCCCACACACCCCTTTCCCCTTTGCCGATTTTTACAGCTGTTCCGCTTATTCTAAGTGGAACAGCGCCGATTAATACCAAGTTCGTTGTTCAAGATTTTTTCAATGTAACGTATTTAGATGAAATCGCAAAAATAAATTATTACCATTTATTTAGAAATTGTAGGGGCGCATCCTGTATGCGCCCGTTTAAAATGTTCTGATACGGTGTGCGGCGGGCGGATATGGAATCCGCCCCTACAGAAACATTGTTCCGTTAATTTAATTACAATTTATTTTTGTACCTTGTGAACAGAACGACTTTGCGAACTAAATCATGTAACAGAAGACCGTGATTAGAGTTCTCGTATTTCACCACCTGCCAAATAACGGACATATTAAATCGACCGTATTCAACAATTTAAAACAAACCAATCTACCTTTGCAGTAGCGTAGCCTGAGAGGGAGAGGAGTAAGGAAAGTGAGAGCGCGAGAGAGAAAACCTAAGAGGGGAGGGGGAGGCGGCGCGCGTCCAACGAATTCCATGAGCGCTCCCCCTCCCCTCTTTGGTTGTCTCGCTCGCACATTGTGAACGACTAACA
>JAAVHM010000031.1 GCA_014799675.1 Ruminococcus sp.
GCCGTAACGGAACGTTTCTTTCCGTCGGGTATTAAAGTAAGCCAGCACATTCCTTTCCCTGCAACGGGGACACGTCCTGCCTTTTCAAAAAAGTCCCAGTATAAATATTCTCCGTCGGTAAGTTCATTCAGCGCCGCCCAGCCATGAAATTTATCGCAGTCGATACGCATTTGATAGTACGGGAAAAATTGAAATCCCCATTTTAGATCTCTTGTCAATCTTTTTTTAGTCATAAAAACCTCCCAAGATTTAGCTTCTTGCTATGCTTACAGTTATGCAAAATGTGATTTATATATCCAAATAAAAAATAATGTCCGATTTTCCCTCCTGCTTTGTCCATTTATATACGTTTGAATCAAATCCGCCAATGTAAAATCCCGTCTTAATGTAGAATTTGCAGGCGGACAAATTATTATCCTGTCCCTGCGTGTAAAGTCCCCGATAACCTCTTTCCCTGCAAATCTCTTTTGACTTTTCTATAAGCGCGGAAGCAACGCCCTGACGGCGGTACGCCTTTGATACCTTTAAATCATACAAGTACATATATTTCATCATAGCGTCCTTTAATATTGCAAGCGCAATGCATTTTTCACCGTCATATGCACCCACAAAAACGCAGTGTTCTTTCATAGCATTGTAATCATAATTTTCGTCGGGAAAGCACATTTCGCCGATCTTGTCCTGCTCAAAATAAACAATTTCATACTGCCATTTTTCATTGATGTATGACGGTATCATTCTTCCGAACAATTGAAACGGTTCGTTTGGGATATTTATATCCTGCTTGCGCTCTTCGTCAATTATTTTGATTTTTAGCAAATATATCAGCCTCTTTCATCTGTAACAATATGCTCTATGCCCGAGTGCTTACGGCTTAAATAATCTTTCATAAAACTCGGATACGCCGTGTATTTCTCCAAATCTTCAATTGGTATCCAGTGCATAGTTTCCTTTACGCCGCAGGTATAGCTGTTACTGTTCAGCTCCTGCGTGCCTCTCGGCTTCATCAGGAAATAAAAGCTTATTTCGTGACAGTCAAGACCTTTCAGCAGTTCTATATCTTCAATGAAAAAGTTTTCGTGAATGACCGCCAATCGGTCAATTTCATAATGTACGCCCGTTTCCTCGTAAACCTCGCGGATAACGGCATTTTCGGCAGTCTCTCCCGCATGGACTGCGCCGCCGATAGAGTAGAAATAATCAGTGTTCGCATTGCCCGCAAACAGCACACAGCCGTTCTCCACAATAATAGCGGCGGCTCTGTACCGAAACCATTTGTCCTCTTTTGTAAATCCGCAGTTAATTGGCATGGCTTTTTCTCCTTTTCATTTTTGAGTAAACAGCTACCGCAGCAAAAGATGTCAGTTCACCGATAATTACCCTTACTATCTGCAAATCGTCAACTCCGTTATCTGTCACAACATGTAATAAATTTGTTACCACACAATTATTAAAAAAGTGGTCTGCAAGTCCTATCCATACAGTTCCTGAAAGCTGATACAACAACCCCCATTTTATGCCCATTAGGGCGGACAAAATAACGTATCCGATGCTCATGACAGCAAACATTCCAATGCTCATATCGCCGTCCAAAAGACTTCTGAATGGCGTAACAAGATGCCATAATCCAAATAAAAGAGCCGCTGTATACAATGCAGTTTTATTTGAATGTTCCTTAGCAATGTATGTGATATAAAATCCTCTGAATAAGCCTTCCTCCATCCACACATTGATAATATTAAATCCTATGCACATTAAAACAAAACCTGTTCCTGTTTGCTTTACTGTATTTCCTGTAAGCGAAAAGCCCGTGACAAAAATCTCCATATGAGCGTGGATACCTTGCATATAAAGAATTACAAATTCAAATACAAATGCGATAGAATAAAATATCAAACACAATACAAATCCTTTCAGTACATTGAATAATAATTTTTGTCTTACAAATCCAATATCAGTCCATTGCCATTTTAAAATATATAGGACTACAGACAGCAATATAATTCCGAACACTTTATTGATAAAGCATTCTGCCAAAAATGTTTCATCGGTACGAATTATCAAAACCTCAAATGTATGAACAGCCAAACAAATCAAGAAGATTATTATACTGTTTCTGATAGTGTTATTTTCTAATTGCTTTTTCATAAGCATTTCCCCATATTTCAGTTCTCCTTTTGCAGAAAAGCTTAATGTCAAAATTTATAACTGTCAACTAAAAGTTGTTCCCGTTCCAGCCCCAGTTTTCGGTACACATATAGCTGACATAAATCCTGTCCGCAGGTATGCCGAGATTATCGGACAGTATGCCCGTGATCTTGCCCGTAAGTTCGGACATAGCCCCGCCCGAGGCGTTTCCGTAAAGCTGTACCTCCACCATAGCGGCAGGCTCGTCCGTGCCCTTGAAGTAAAGCGTGTAGTCTCCCTCAACGCCAACCATAAGCCAGCCCTCGGATTTTCCGGGTATCGCGGTAATGGCAGTTCCCAAAGCGGATTTGATACTTTCGGCTTTTTCCTTTGTAACGTTTACGTTTGCTTTAACATTGATAAATGGCATAAAAATTTCTCCTTTAAAATTATTTTTATAAATTTGCTGAACTGGATTTTACAGTCCAAACAGTATTTTAAGCTTGACTAAACCATATTTCGGGATCGCTCCATAACATCTGCTTATCATTTATTTGGAATTTGTTGGTTTTGCCGTCGTCATCGACATATGAACAATCGCCCTCAAATGTGACTGTGTTTCCTGCTGTGTCAATAATAATGTCAATGTCAAAATTTGTGACCGTCCACCAATTGTAATGATAGCAGCCCATGTTTATCGTTTTGTCTATTGGCGGGATATTTACACCAAAATGGTATATCCCGTAATCGCCGCCTTTGACCGCAATTTGCGTGCGGTCGCCTTTTATATTTGACTTGCGGCAGCCCGAAATATCTTCCGAAGACGGCGTAAAGGTTTCACCGTCTATAGTAACAGATATATTTCCCTTTATTCTGTCGCCTATGTAAATTCGGTAATAGATCGGTTTGCAGAAAATATACAATGCCGCAATCAGCAACAGAATTCCCAAAATACCGAATATTATTTTTCTAATGTTTGCACTTGCTTTAAAATTGATGAACGGCAAAATGATTTCTCCTTTAAAATTTTTTATAATAAACTAAATTTAAACTATCCACTTGTGTCCGTCAGGGTACATAGCAATAAGCGAATTATTCAGCCAAAGCCTTTGTTCTTCGGACATCTTTTCCGTCGCCTTTTCATAATCCTGCTGATAACCCTCACGCTGTATATCTGTGGATTTGTACAGCAAGCACACTTCTGGAGCTAAAAACGGTATACCGTCCGCAACCAATATCGCCTTGTCAAGAGAACGTCTGATATTATGATTTCTTCTGTACAAAAATTCCGTGTCGGACTTTTCGTCAAACAAAAATTCTATAAAATTCAAACTTGTCAGACCGATGTGGTCAAAATCCAAAAAATATACGTCTTTTTCGGCGGTCGGGTGCAAATGCACAAGCTCGCAGTTATCTTTCGTGCAAAAAATATTATTTTCTGCGATCTGTTGCTCTTCAGTGTCGGTGATGTGGTGACATTTGCCGCCGCCAAGCATTTCGTAAACCTCATAGCCTATGGACTGCATATATTTTATAATTTTGTCGCGGTCAGAGTAAAACGCAAGAATATCAATATCCCCATGTCTGCGGGATTCATACCCAAGGAACATATCTATCGCCATTCCGCCGCAGACAGCGTATTCAAAAGGCTGTCCCTGCAATAATTCATTTGCCTGTTTTACAAGTGCATTCATATTTATCCACCTTTCGTTATTTTGCTTCGGACACAATATTCCNTATCCANACNCCCTTTTTCAGAAGTATAAATCCTATCGTCACCTTTATTATGTCCACCGCTTGGCAGATAAAGAAAACGACCGTTATGTCAAAATCCGTAAATTTCACAAGCAGCAAAGCAGTTGGTACGGAAATCACCCACATAGACACGCTGTCGAAAATCAGNGTTACATATGTTTGCCCTCCCGAACGNAGNGTAAAATATGCCGCGTTCATAAANGAATGAAAAGGNACGAACATTCCGAGAATNATTATAAATTTTGACGCAAGCTCCCTGACCTGTTCCGTTGTCTCATAGAACATGGGGAAAACTCCCGAAAACGCCGCCAGTATACAACCTGTTGCAACTCCCACCGCAATGCTGAAAGCAATTAGCTTTGTGTCGGTCTCCTTTGCTTTTTTCAGGTCTCCCGAGCCTAATATCTGTCCGACGATAATTCCAACCGCCGTACCGAGGGCAATGTAAGACACATTAAAAAGATTTGAGATAGTTGAAGAAATATTCGTCGCCGCAACAACGTCCAGACCCCGCCGTGAGTAGCATTGGTTAAGAAAAGCCATTCCCGACGACCACAAGAACTCGTTTACAGCCAACGGCAGACCGCTTATAAGTATCTTTACCGCAAGCTCACGGGGGACTTTCATGCTCCCGAATACGCCGCGGACAAACTCGTTTCTGCCGCTTTTTGCGTGGGTGTAAACAATAACTATGGCGCACTCAACAAACCGCGCGATCACCGTNGCAAGAGCCGCGCCCCTTACNCCCATTTCNGGAAGTCCAAGCTTGCCGAAGATCAAAGCCCAGTCCAGAACAAGATTTACNAGCACCGCCGTAAGCCCCGCGCACATCGGCGGAACAGTGCAGTTGGTTTCCCTCAAAGTGGAAGCGTAGACCTGCGTTGCGGTAAAGGGGATAAGNCCNACAAGCATTATGCCAAGGTANTCTTTNCCCGACTGNAANGTCAGCGCCCTGTCGCCGCTTTGCTCATCNCCNGTGAGATACGCGGAGATAAGNCCGTCCCCGAAAAAGGANAGTANAATTATTCCGACCGCAAGGACGGCNNCGCCTACCATTGCTTTAAAGCGGAAAACGTTCCGCACGCCNTCGGTGTTTCCCTGACCGAAAAACTGCGCCCCGAANATNCCGGGACCCGCCAGAGTTCCGAAAACGCAAAGNTTGAACACGAACAGAAGCTGGTTTACAACNGCAACTCCCGACATCTGTTCCGTGCCNATCTGCCCCACCATAATGTTGTCAAGCAGGGCAACAAAATTCGTTATGCCGTTCTGTATCATTATAGGTACGGCAATAGCAAATACAGTTTTGTAAAAATTTCTGTCTCCGATAAATTTNTTGAAATTCATATGGTACGCTTGGTTTATCAATCAATTCTTGTGAAAACTGACTTGAACGCTCCNGTGAGACTGTACTCTCCGCAGCCCGCAGGAACGAAAACGCTGTCTCCTTTCTTTAAGGGGAGATTTTCGCTTCCGCACTTCAGCACGGCTTCTCCCTCCAAAATCAATATGTTGTGGAACGAGGTCTCGTCCGCATTAAAGGACGCTTCCTTGTCNACNTCAACGGAATAAACCGTGAAATATTCGCACTTTGAAAGCAAACGCTTNACCGCGCCGTTTTCGGTGAAAGCTTCCGTTTTGGGGTAAGGCTTTGCAGGACAAAGGTTTGTTACCTCAACAGCCTTGTCAATGTGGAGCTGTCTGGGCTTGCCGTCCGCGCCCACTCTGCCGTANTCGTAAATACGGTANGTCGTGTTGGAATTCTGCTGAATTTCCGCAATNAGAATNCCCTTGCCGATAGCGTGAAGAGTTCCCGCCTCGATAAAGAAAACGTCTCCNTTTTTAACNGGTACTGACTGCGTGATTTCAAGCAGGGTGTTGTTCTCTATCCTCTCNCGGAATTCATCTTTGCTGACCTCTTTCTTGAAGCCGTAAAGAAGCTCCGCGCCCTCGTCGCAGTCAACAATGTACCACATTTCNGTNTTGCCGTATTCGCCCTCGACCCGCTGCGCGTACTCGTTGTTTGGGTGNACCTGAACGGAAAGATTGTCCTTNGCGTCNATAAGCTTTATAAGAATGGGGAACTGNTCAAANCGTNTGACANTTGCTGCCGAGNACAGCTTTTCCGCAAATCTCGATATATTCCGCAAGAGTTTTTCCCGCGTACTCGCCGTTTGCAACAACGGAATTGCCGTCCTTGTGGCAGGAAAGCTCCCAGCTTTCGGCAATTTTATCAAAATCGCAGTCCTTTCCGAAATCGTCGCGGAGACGTGTGCCGCCCCAGAGATAGTCCTTGAATGCAGGTGTAAGCTTTAATGGATACATAATAAATTCCTCCTAAAAAATAAAATCAACTATGTACAATTATACCATAAATATGAATATGTGTCAATAAATTACAAAGGGAACATTTCAGGTACTGCGCGTGCGGCGTTGTTCTGCCGTGAAGTCAAATATAAAAAGCCCCTATCAAGGGGCGGGTGATATAGCTATATTTAACCCGCCCCCTTGCTAGGGGGCTTGATGTAATAAATTTCTATAATATTTATCTATNGGGGTAGACATTCGCCGCGGGGCGTTCCCCGCTTATTTTCTTATCATTTTTATGATCCTGCTTACCACGGGACACATAATTCCCGCNGTTATCCATATTATCAGGCTGTTTTTGCTCCATTCTCCTACCTCGCCGCTGTACATAAAGTTCCGACCGTACCATAAATATCCAAAATACACCGCAGCTACTATCAGCCAGTAAATTACCATAATATCCCTGCGNTTCTTTTTGTCGGACTTTATTTCNCNGGTNTAATCGTCCTCTTCAAGAAGCATATTGAAGCNGCTGTTTATTATGGAAGTCTTTGTCAGTAAGTATACCCCGAATGANCATATAGCCANAAGCAAAGCCATGCTCATTACCGCGGGGAAATCCTCGTCCCCCGACACGGCGATAACAAGAAACAGGGGAACTATGGAAATTATGCAGATNACAGTNCCCAGTATAAGGCTTGTGGTGTGCTTGGACTGGTAAGCNTCGCGGCGTTCCTTTGCCATGCCCGATACGCCGTACTCGGTGTCAATATTTTCCTTTTCAAGATAGTCAAAATCTTTAAGCCGCTGCCCTGTCGTAATNAAAATAGTTACCGCCGCNGCAGCGATAAGGAACATTACCACACAGCCTATGCCGCCCGCAAAGTCCTCGGTAATTGTAAAGCCGCCGAAGAAATTCGGTCTGTATTCGCTTATTCCCGCCAGAATTATCAAAAGGACAGGNGAGAGAATGCAAAGCATTACCCCNAAAGCAGTCCNCGGNGCGTACTTNTCGTTCAGCCGCAGAAAGCGGTTGGCTTCCTCCATTGAGACCCTCCGCAGGGGACTGCNGTCGCTGTCGTCCGTCGGGACNANCTCCGCNGTCTCNAAATCGTCCTTTAATAAATAGTCNGTGCTTACGCCGAAAATTTTGGAAAGCGCAAGTATCTTGTCCAAGTCGGGTATGGACTGCGCCCCCTCCCACTTTGAAACGGACTGTCTGCTGACGTTCATTTTTTCCGCAAGCTCNTCTTGCGACAAGCCGCTTTTCTTTCTTAACTCAATAATTTTGTCTGCAAGTATCATATATGTGTCCTCCTGTAAATTTATTTTATGTATCTATCTTAATATTTTTCGGCGGAACATTCTACCAACCGCGCTTTACAATTTGTCAACCGCCGCTTTGCAATTGCCGCACGCACGGGGTTTGTCGCTGTTAAGCGGAAGAATTAGAACAGAAAATTTATATTTATCGTTGTAATTGTTTTTTTGTTTGGTTTCTGTTGGTTTGTTTTTGAATTTTGAAAGCAGGGTTAGTAACTGTTAGTCGTTCACAAGGGAACGAGGGGACACCTTGTAGGGGGAAGGGGGACAAATAAACCCAACAAAAATCGGCATTCCCCCTTCCCCC
>JAAVHM010000032.1 GCA_014799675.1 Ruminococcus sp.
CTTGACGTGGGGGGGAGGTTCTTCCATAATTTTCAAAAGAGCATTGAAAGCCTCCTTTGAAAGCATATGAACCTCGTCAATGATGTAAACCTTGTACCTGCACCGTTCGGCGGTGTAAACAGCCCCGTCCCGCAGGTCGCGGATATCGTCAACGCCGTTGTTTGAAGCGGCGTCTATCTCAATAATGTCGGAAAGAGCGTTTTCCTCCGCGTCGCGGCAGATATCACATTCAAGACAAGGGTTGCCGTCGACAGGATTAAGGCAGTTCAGAGCCTTTGCAAGAATTCTCGCGCAGGTGGTCTTTCCCGTACCCCTCGAACCCGTGAAAAGGTAAGCGTGGGCGGTCTTTCCGCCTACAAGCTGATTACGCAGAGTGGTGGTGATGTGGGGCTGTGAAACAACGTCGTCAAAGGTCATGGGACGGTATTTTCTGTACAGCGCCTTATACATTTCACTCACTCCTTGTATATCCAAAAATTACCTTATAATTTCATCATCATCGTCCCTGCCAATACCCGAACGCCGCTTTATGTTGGGGTCTATCTCGTCGTAAAGTCCCACGGACTCCGCAATATTGCAGTAAAAGATCTTAAACCCGTTTATGTCGTCCATGTTGCACATAAGAGCCTTTTTGTAATACTTGTTGCTCTCTTCAAGGTTTTTCATCTGTAAGTACGCAAGAGAACAGCCTCCCAGCGCAAAGGAGTAGTTCTTTCCCTCGTCCACGGACTTTTTGAAATACTCCAGAGCGTTCTCGCTGTCTCCCTTTTTAAGGTAAGCAATTCCAATATCTGTATAAATAAAATCAAAATAACAATTTCTTTCCAGCAGGACTTTATAGCAGTCCACAGCCTCGTCAAACCTGCCGTTTTGCGTAAGACATCTTGCTTCCAGCAAATAGGTGTCGTTCAGTTTAAGACCGTTGTCAATGGCTTCGCGGAAATATTTCGCGCCGTTGGCAGGATATCCCATAAGCTGGTAACATCTTCCCATATAAAAATTCACCACGGAAAGCCTGCCCTCATCCTCTTCTTCCTCCTCAATTTCTTTCAGAGTGTCCAAAGCGTCGTTAAAGTTGTAAAGATGAAGCTCAATAACAGCTTCTTTGAGCTTTTTGGAATTTCTCCCGCCGCCGAACCTGCCGTACACCATCATTTTATCAAAATCGCCCAGCTCAATGTTCCTCTCGGGGTCGCGTCTTCCCAGAAAAAGCCATGAAATAAAAGCCACCGCCATAGAAACAAACGCCGCCGCCGCCAAAGGCTTGTAGTAAATTTCCGCCGCCTCGAAGCCCTGCTCATCTGCAATAAAATACGCGCACAAAACAACGCCTATAACCACATGAACCGCAAGCCACGGCAAGAAGCCGCTTATCTCGGAAGCCAAACTGAAAGTACGCCTGCCGCCGTATCCGCGCATAGGCATAGATTACCACCCTCAAAATAAAAATAAATCCGATACATAGGCGTGCAGGCTTGCTGCGGCACACGAAACGTTCCGCTTAATGCTGCTCGGTTCCCCGCCTGACATGGTTCACGGTGTTCCGTTGCACAGGGCCCGCACACCTATATATCGGATAAATCCGTTAAGTAATTAATATTATACCACACCTTTTCCCTTTTTGCAAGTATTTTTTCAAAAAAAATGCAGAAACGAAACAAGTCCCCCGACAAATGTCAGGGGACTTAGTTTTGCTAAAAATTATTCATCACCGTGAGTATAATCATTCAAATGTACCGACCAAACTGTCCAAACCTGTTTTCAAGCCGTTCATAGTCGCTTCGAGCGCACTCTTTTCGGGACTGCCGTCGGGAGCAGATTCGTAAAGCCACCTTGTATGCTCATAAGATTCCTTTAATTTCTCCCTTACCATCACGTAATCTCCGTTGAAATTCTTCCATTTTTCATCGGCTTCAGCAGCAAGTTTGTCGTACTCTTCCGCTTTAGCGTCGGCTTCTGCCGCCAATCTGTCCCATTCAAATTCATCGTCATCATCGTCATCGTCGTCATCATCGTCACCGAGTACAGCGCCGCTTAAATTAATGTAATTTCCCCTTTCGGCTAAATCCATTAACTTTTTGACCATGCTGCTGTTTTTTATCACAGCCCCGCTTAAATTAAGAAAACAGCCTTCTTCGTTTCCTTGGAAACCGTTCATGTTTCCACCAAACCGTTGTTGAATTTCCTGCCACAACTGATCGTAGGTCTGATCTTCAAGCTCGGCATAGGCTTCAAGCTCTTTGGCGGGCATAATGGTTTCAACAAAATGAAGCGCATTGAATATGAACGTAACATTGCCGCTTTCGCCGCTGTTAAACGGTATCTCATAAACTCTGAGAAAACCGTCCTTGGATTTCTTGCTCAACGTTGGCTTGAAACGGCTTCTTTCAAGCGGATATTCCAGACTGTTGTCCCAATCCTTGCCCTGCATGATTATGAAGCGGGACTGCCCGTCCCCCGTGTTGTTTACGCCGCCCTGCACCGCAAAGCGGAACACATAGCCGGTATTGGGTTCAAGCTGTTTTTCGCACTTTATCTGCGACCACGTCCAGTTCCAGTCGCCGATCTCAAAGACCTGAACATTTTCTCCGCTGAAATCGGAAATAAACATTCTGCTGCCTGCATGGACAGCTGGATCGCCGTTCCATGACTGACAATTCTGATCGAATTTAAACTCTCCGGCGTTGAAATTTATAACATTACTCATTTTAAAATCCTCCGTATCGTTATTCGCGGACGGAGCATGAGCGCCTTTGAGCAACCTTATCCGGTCGTCCGAGACGTACTCCGCCCGACCGTTTTTTATCAGTCCCCGCGCCCTTTTCGGGTGCGTCAGACCGATCTGGTTATCAAATTCGTCTGTAACAATAACGTTTTTTGCTATGGGTATCATCCCCCTTGTTACTTTTCTTATTCGGTTTTTGGTAAAAATGTCCTGCTGTTTTTTGTTATGGGTGCCGTCCCCGAATAGAAGCAAGAAATTAAGACGCAAGAGGCAAGAATTCTTTCCGTTTTTTGTTATGGGTGTCGTCCCCGACTTGCCTGCTCTTTTTGCTTCTTTGTTTATTATAGCATATTATTTTTCAATTGGCAAGACTTTTTCGCACATTTGTGCAATGTCGTTTCGCACAATTTTTTAAAGAAATTTTGTGCAACCCGCAGAAAAATTTTGGCAAATGAAAAATTACGGGCTCTTGAATTGTATTATATTTAGGAACGTGAGACCCGTCCCATACGAAATCCCAAAACACGGAAAATGAAAGGAAATGGTAAAAATGAAAAAAATCTTATGTACCCTTTTTGCCGCCGCTGTTGTCGCCGCAATGTCTGCAGTAACGGCTTTTGCGGAGGATAATCTTATCTTTATCAAGACCGCGCCCACGCCGAAAGAAGTTACCGAATATGCCGAAAAAGAATTTAAGGAACACCCAAACAGAGCATTTATTTTTAAAGGTATCCTTACCGAGGAACAGCAGAAAACGGCGCAGCTTGGCAGCCCGATCATTGTAAAGGGAATTTACGATGATGACGATGAAAAAGATTTTATAAGCTGTGATTTTCCTATCATGTGCGGCGGAAAGTTTACCGCATTTATGTCGGTATCAACTTATGCAGGTATAGGTGGTTTTACTGTGGGTAAGATGGAATTTGAAGACAAGCTGAACAAGCTTGTTACTTCTCCCGCTACGCCTGCGGAAATTTACGCCGAGGGCGACAAATTCGGCACAACGTTCGCCGCAGTGGGCGATGAAGTTATCGTACTCCGCAATATGTTCAACGAGGATAAATCCGAACAGATAGAAGCCCTTAAAAAGCTCCGCTACGAGGATAACCTTGACGAAGAATACGTTATAAACGTTTACGGCTACTCAAAAACTGGCTGGATAACCGTTGACGGCAGCAAATATTTTATCAGGAAAAACGGAACTCTTGCCACGGGAAACCTCACCATTGGCAGCAAGCGTTACAGATTTGACGAAAACGGCAAATACCTCGGCACGTTCACAGGCTTTGTGCGTTCCAGCGGGAAACGCTGCTACTACAAGGACGGAGTAAAGCAGACAGGTGATTTTACAGTAAACGGAAAGCCTTACCGCGCTGACAAAAACGGAAATATTCTCACGGACGAAAAGCCTGTTTATGTAAAAACCTCACCCGTTCCCGAGGAAGCAGCCGCTTATGCCAAGGATATTTTTGAGAACCTCGGCACATACGACCTTACCTCAATCGGTCTTACAAAGGCGGAAGCGAAGTCCGCAAAGCTTGGCAGTCCCTTTGTTATAACAAGCTTATCCTCCGACGGCAAGTCCGTTGAAAAGCCGGAAATTTACTACTGCCCTATCCTGTGCGGCGGCGAGACAAGAGCATTTTTAATAGTAAGCAGGCAAGACAGCGGAAAATTCGGCTGGCAGTTGGGAATTAATGGTATTGAGGAAAAATTTAACGCTCTCAGCACCTCCTACGGCGACCCTGCGGAGATTTTCTTTGTGGACGGCATTTGCATAGCCGCAACAAACGCTGGAATGACCGTGCTTTCAAACGTTTCCAATTACGACGCTTCACCGCAGACCGCCGCGCTTGAAAAGTTCCGCAGCAAAAATAATTCGGGGGACTTTGTTATCAACGTGTACGGTAATTCAAAGGTGTCTGTATGATATTTGTTTCATATTTCTGTACTATTTATTAACGATTTATTATTTCCATTTTTCCCGCAGAAATATTTGCGGGAAATTTTTTTTGCAAAAATAATTGAAATACGGAAAAAAATATGTTATAATAGATTGTATATTGAAATTTCCGAAAAATTTTTATCCGGAGGGCTTTTTGAATGGAAAATATAGTCAGATTTGCCGTGAACGACAACAATAACTTTTATAAGATAGAGCTTTCAAAAACCCTGCTTCATTTTATAGAGTTTGATTTTACATATTTCTGGGAGCAGTGTATCGAGGCGGGACGCACCGCAAGAAAGACGGGACGTCTCCCCCAGAACATCATTGCCAACTCCAAAGCCATAATCAGCAAGGCTCACCCTTTTATCGAAGCCTGCATAAGCACTGATTACTCCGAGATTGCAACGGATTGTATAATCGAGTACATCTGCCACAGCGAGCGCATCGGTCTGGAGGAGCTTTGGGCAAGGTGTATTTCCCCGAAAAATCTTTACGAAACGGCAATTTTCCGCCGCATTTCCGAGTACAAGACCAACCGCGCCGCAAACCGCTGGACAAGCATTGTCCGCTTGCAGGAGTACGCGCGGAACAAGGTGGATTTCATTTTCAGCCCCGACGAAAATCAAAGCGTTATCACAAACGAGACTTTCCGCGTCCGCAAGGAGTATTTTGACCTTGCGGTGTCGGTTGCGGCAAACGAATTGGGCTGTCCCAACGATTCCCTGCCGACGGTAAAGGTTTTCAGCCCCGCAAATCTTCCCAATGCCGCGTTTGCTATCGGCAAGGTTGCAAAGGGCATTTACAGGCGTTTTTCCGAAGTTCTTGCACAGGCGCAGGATATGTCCAAGCTGAAAAACACCGAACATCTCGGCGACCAGCTTGCTATGGAGGCTTACAGTTACATCAAAAATATGCCCCGCCCCGGTGAGCTTGACATGAAATTCGCTCTTGAAACAATTCGGAACAATCCTCCCCTGCTCTATATGCCCGACAGCCTTAAAGCTGCCATAGATCTGGAATTTGAGCTTATGTACCAGTGCGACGTGGTTTTCCGCAAATGCGAAAACTGCGGAAGATATTTTACCGCAAAAGACAACAACACCCGCTGCGACAGGGTGAACAGCTCGGGCAAGACCTGCCGCCGCCAGTACGAGGAGCTTTGCGAGGCAATTGCTCTGGAAACTGCAAAAGCCAACGAGGAGGAACTGAAAAAACAGCGGGCGGAACAAGAGCAGCAGGCTCTGTCAGCGGCTTCTGCGGCGACCGCCGCCGAGACACAGACAACGCTTATTCCCGAGCCGCCTAAGCCTGTCCCCGTGGAAATTCCCAAGGAGACGGAAAAGCGGGGTCAGAAGCTTTACAACGCCCTTTACAAGCGTGTTGGCAGGGGCATTGACGAAAATGAGTTCAAGGAATGGTCGCAGTACCTTTCAAATATGAAGCGAAATCTGAAGATAGGCGAGGCGACCCTTTCCCAGTTTGAGGAATTTCTGGATTATTCCGACAAGCTGTATGAAGCGGTAAAAATCGCGAGCAAGAACAAGACAACCTATGCGCCTACCGAAAAGCCTTACGGCAAAAACGGAAAGAAAAAGGCGTCCAAGGAAGAGAAAAACGACGAACCCGTTTCCCTTATTTCCTCGGAGAATGTAGACGTTAAGCCGTTTACGCCCCAGACCTTTGACTCGCTTTCGGACGCTGTTGCCGCATTCGGAGACGGCGAAGAAAGCGCACCGAAAAAGAAGCCCGTTGAAGTAAAAGCGCCCACATGGGAACGTCTTTCCCGCGAGGACGCATACGGCAAAAACAACGATAAAGGAGAGAACTGATGGATTTTATTAACGAAACCAACGCTATCACGGGGCTTGCCGATACTATTATAAAGGGCGGCGTGAGCCTTTACAATGCTATAAAATACATCTATTCCCTGTCGGAAAGCGATTTTTACAACGTCAACATAAAGGACGCTTTCAAGGTGGTGCTGAACAACATCACCGATTCCGACAGCTTGCAGGCGCTTGGCTTGCGGATAAACGACGTGACCTGCGGCGAAATGCAGAACGACGAATACAACCGCGTTCTGCCCCTTATTGTGTACTCCTTTGCGGTACGTATCCCCACCCTCAAAACGGTTCGCGTAAACGACGACTGTATGTCGGACGACCAGCTGTACAAGCTTTACAACACCGTTATGGAAAAGGGCGCGGAGAATTACAACGACCTTATTGCGGAAACTTTCCTTGAAACAAAATACCTTGTCCGAAAGGGCAAAAAGCTTCCGCCGTTTACTGCGGACTGGTACAAGACTTACATCTACACCTGCGTGCCGTCTCTGGCGGAAATTACCAATAAAAATATGTTTTTGCTGGGATTTTCGGACGTGCTTTTTGCAATGTTTTACTCCTGCCTTGAGGAGGAGCTGAAAAACAAAATGCTTGAATACACCGCCGACCTCCCCGAGGAAACAAAATAAAGCAAGAAAAGAAAGAAGCATGATCATGAAAACAATTTATCTTTGCGGATTTATGGGCTGCGGAAAAACCACTGTGGGAATGCTCTTAGCGCAAAAGCTGGGCTGTGAATTTTACGATATGGACGAGTATATCGTCCAGAGGGAAAAAATGAAAATTCCCGAAATATTTGCGGAAAAGGGAGAAAAATATTTTCGTGAAACGGAAACGGCGGCAATAAAAGAGCTTGCCGAAAAGCATGGAGTTATAGCCTGCGGAGGCGGCGCAATGCTCAAAAAGGAAAACTCGGAAATAGCTTCGGAAAAGGGAATTGTGGTCTATATAGACGTTCCCTTTGAGGACTGTTATTCCCGAATTTCCGGAGACAAAAACCGTCCCATAGTTATGAGCAACACCAAGGAGGAGCTTGAATTTATCTATGACAGCCGCGTGCCGCTTTACAAGGAAAACTCGGGACTGACGGTCTCGGGGGACGGTTCGATAATTGAGATTACAGACAGGATAATCAAACAATTATGAAATATTTACTAACTATTTATAGAATAATTATTAAAGGATAGGAATGATATATTCCTATCCTTTTTTGTTTTCCTATTGTGTTATACTCCGTAAACCTTTCTTGCAACGTCAACCGTGTCCTTTGCGTCCTTTGCGTAGAAATCCGCGCCGATTTTTTCCGCATATTCGGGTGTGAGAACGGCTCCCCCTACCACAATTTTACAGGGGACGTTGTTGTCATGGAGAAGCTTTACAGTTTCTTCCATTGAAGCAAGGGTGGTTGTCATCAGCGCGGAAAGTCCCACAAGCTTTACCTCGTGCTTGACGGCGGCTTCAAGGACGTTTTCGGGGGGAACGTCCCTGCCGAGGTCGATAACGTCGAAGCCGTAATTTTCCAAAAGAACCTTGACAATGTTCTTGCCGATGTCGTGAATGTCGCCTTTTACCGTGGCAAGCACCACCTTGCCCTTGCTGACGGACTCGCCGCCGCTTTGCGCCATGTGAGTTTTTATCACGTCAAACGCCGCCTGTGCAACGCTTGCCGCCATGATAAGCTGTGGCAGGAAAATTTTCCCGCTTTCAAATTCCGCCCCCGCTTTGTCAAGGGCGGGAATAAGCAGATTGTCAACAATTTCCATACTGTCCATAGTTTTAAGCAATTCCTCGGTAATTCGTGCGCCCTCGTCCTTTAAACCGTTTGCGATTGCCGACGGCAGGTCGTTCCCCTCGGATTTTGGGGCGGAAGCCGCGCCTGTACTGCTTACGGAGGTTGTAAAATTGCTTCCCGAATATGCGGCAATGAATTCTGTGGAATTTTTGTCAATATTTGTTAGAAGCTTATACGCCCGCACCGCGCCTGTCATAAGGGCGGCGTTGGGGTTGATTATGGGCAGGTCGAGACCGTTTGTCAGCGCCATTTGCAGGAAATTGCAGTTCACAAGCTCACGGTTGGGAAGTCCAAAGGAAATATTTGACACACCGAGGACGGTTTTGAGCCCCAGTTCCGTTTTAACACGGTGAAGCGCATTGACCGTCTCCATGACCGCCGCCTGCTCCGCGGAAGCCGTCAGCGTGAGGCAGTCAATGAAAACGTCCCGCTTGGGAATGCCCGTTTTTTCGGCGTTTGCAAGGATTTTTTCCGCAATTTCAAAACGTCCCTCTGCGGTTTTGGGAATTCCTCCCTCGTCAAGGGCAAGTCCCACAACAGCCGCGCCGTACTTTTTCACAAGGGGCAAAATTGCCTCCATGGAAGCCTTTTCGCCGTTTACCGAGTTGACGATAGGCTTGCCGTTGTAAACCCGCAAAGCCGCTTCCAGAACGTCGGGACGGGTCGAGTCCAGCTGCAAGGGCAAGTCCGTTACGCCCTGCAAAGCCTTGACAACTTTTACCATCATTTCCTTTTCATCAATGTCGGGCAAGCCAACGTTTACGTCAAGAATGTCCGCGCCCGCGTTTATCTGCTCGATTGCTTGACCAAGAATGTAGCCGATGTCCTCCGACTTCAAAGCCTCCTTGAAACGCTTTTTGCCCGTTGGATTGATACGCTCGCCGATAATTCTCGGCTGGTCGATAACCACGGTCTTTGCGGGACTGCACACCGCCGCTTCAAGCTTCGGGGTCTGCCGGACGTACTTCATATCTTTGAGACGGCTCACAACCGAGCGTATGAAATCGGGAGTTGTTCCGCAGCAGCCGCCTGCTATTTTTACGCCGTATTTGACAAGATTTGCCATGCTTTCCGCAAAATCTTCGGGGGTAACGTCGTACTTGTTGGTGATTGGGTCGGGAAGTCCCGCGTTGGGCTTGACCGCAAGGGGCAGGGTGGTCCATTTGGAAAATTCAGCCACAACAGGTTCAAGCTCCTTCGGTCCGAGAGAACAGTTCACGCCGATAGCGTCAACGCCCAGACCCTCCATGGTAAGAGCCATTGCGGACACCGAACAGCCTGTGAACGTCCGCATATTCTGCTCAAAGGTCATAGTGGTTATTATTGGCAGATCGCTGTTTTCCTTTGCCGCAAGGACAGCCGCTTTCAGTTCGTAAAGGTCGGTCATGGTCTCACAGGCGATAAAGTCAGCGCCCGCGTTTACGGCGGCAACGACTTGCTCCTTGAAAATTTCGTATGCTTCCTCAAAGGTCAGTCCCCCCGTGGGTTCAAGAAGCTGACCTATGGGACCCATGTCAAGGGCGACCAAAGCCTTGTCCCCGCAGGCTTTTTTAGCAATTCCCACAGCCGCCGAGATTATTTCCGCAACACTTTTTCCTGTCTTTGCCATTTTGTAACGGTTACAGCCGAAAGTGTTTGCACAAACGATTTGCGAACCCGCGTCCACATAGGCGGAATGTATTTCCTCTATCCAATCGGGCTTGTCAAAGTTGAGCATTTCGGGAATTCCGCCCATTTCCATGCCTTTTGCCTGAAGCATTGTACCCATTGCGCCGTCCCAGAAAACGAACTCGTTATCCGCCAGAAGCTTGTAAAACTTTTCCTTTTTATTCATTTTTGTTCTCTCCTATCAAAAAGTTTGTAGGGGCGAATCCTGTATTCGCCCGAAAATCTATCCATCTCGGGCGGATATGGAATCCGCCCCTACATCAACAGCAATGTTCCCCGTTCTTTCTGAAATTGCATTTTTCACGAATTGCACAAGTCCCGCAGCCGCGGCGTTTTTGGGGGACGGGCTTTTCCGAAATTCCAATAACTGCCGTAACCGATTTTGTTGGGGTAAGCAAGCCGCCGTCCGTCACGCACACGCCAACGGTTCGCATGGCATTCACCGCCGCAAGGAAGTCCCCCTGACATTCAAGGGGGAAATCGCCGTACCCGGGGGAGAACCGCCATGTGGTAAATTTTTCCGCAAACCGTTCCCCTATCTCCTTTTCGGCAATATCGCAGACCTGCTCCACCGCCGCGGAAGCCATAGCGTCGGCAGTGAGAGCCTTTGCCATATCCTCCGCCTGCACCGTTCGGAGAAGCTTGTCAACGCCGTCGCCGAGGGTCGCGCACAAAAGAACCGCCCCGAAACAGCCGTCCAAGTGGGCGGAAATGTCCCTGCCCCGCAGGACAAGCTTGTGTCCCGCAAGAGTAACAGTTTCCTCGGAAATGTCCGCAATATCGGCGTATATCCAATGGAATTTCGGATTTGCCGCACTCAAAAGGCGGCTTTCGCACTCGTCCGCCAGCACAGAAATATTTTCGGGAGGTTCTCCCCGCAGACCCATGTACCGAAAGGCTTCGGCACGGTTTATTTTCGTTAATTCTATCATAGTTAAATCCTTTTATTTGGTTTGGAAATTTATTCAATATGGTCTTTATACCTTAAATAATGGTGAGTTTATTTTATCTGTTATTGCTTTGCTGTAAAATTCCAAAAAATCTTTCTTTTCCCATCCTTTGCCGACCCAGAATTTTTTCCCTTGCTCATTTGTTTTCATTACATTTAGACAAACCCTTGTAATGCCCTCTTTCTGCAATGCTTCAACAGCCGCTTCCACTAAAGCTGTTGCAATTCCCCTGCCTCTGTATTCGGGCAAAACAACGGTATGATAAATATATCCCCTCCTGCCGTCATGTCCGCACAAAATTGCTCCTATTAATTTCTCATCTTCATATGCAACAAAATTCGTGTCAGGATTTCGTTTCAGAAAGCAAGAAATTCCCTCTTTGGAATCGTCTAAACTGCGCAGACCCATATTAGGTGTATTTTTCCACATTGCAAAAAGATTTTCATAGTCGCTTATTGTCATTACTTTTATCATATCAAAACCTCAAAATTTTTATTTAAATAATGTCTTTTATCTTGCCGATAACATATTCTGCCCTGCTTTCCAGTTCGGGAAGAGCATTTAGTGGGAAAAATTGCAGACAGCGGCTCTCGTCGTCATTTATCCGCAATTCTCCCGACACGCCCACCGCCTTGTACAGAACAATTACAGTATAGGTCTCGTCGCCGTTGGGGTAACGGAAAAACAGTTCCCCGCCCGACAATACGTCAAGCAGTTCAAAGCGTTCCGCTTTCAGTCCCGCTTCTTCCCATAATTCGCGGGCGGCGGTTTCCTCAAGACTTTCGCCAAGCTCCATGCCTCCGCCGATAATACCCCATGTATCGGTGTCACTCCGCAAATTCAGGAGTATTTCATTTTTATCATTCAGTACAATAATTGTTGCGCCGATATTTATTATCGGCTGATGTCCGATATATTTCCGCAGTTCCGATATGTAGCTCATAGTGTCCTCCTTATATGCTACAGCACTTTTTCAAGAAATAAATGTCCGTCATGCTCTATAACTCCGCCAACTTTCATGGAAGCTTCCGCAGCAATTTCAAAGCCTAATTTTTTATAGAGCGACACCGCGGGAACGTTCTGGCTTCCAGTATCAAGGCGCAGCACTTTGCATGAATTATTTTTCGCCAATTCAACAGCATATTTAACAAGAGCAGAAGCAATTCCTTTCCCCGCCATGCTCGGACGTACTAAAAGTAAATGAATAACGCATACTTCGTCGTCCGAAAAATCATGTCCCCAAGCAATTCCCGAATATTCTTTCGGCTGAATTTTATCAACAATTATGCTTCCCGCTATAGCGTTATTTTCTTCATACACATATAACGCGCCGTTTTGAACGGCTTTTACCGCGTCGTTTTTGGTGGGATATACGCCTCTTTTGAATACTGTAAACGCCCCGTGTTCGGCTTCATATTTGAAATGCTCGTTGTATGTGTCCTCGACCTGTTCAATGTCGGCAAGGGTTGCTTTTCTTATCATAACTATACCTTTTCAAATCACGTTATTTTCTGAATATGTCAAGCGAATGGCTTGTAATTCCCAACAAATCCTCCCGTTCGCAAGTTGCAAAATGATACTTCAAAAACAATTCAAAGGTATCGTTATCCATATTATCTACTGCATCACGTATAAGCCGCGCGCAGCCGTCGGTCGCGACATAGTGCAGACGTGTTACGGGAAATGCCGACATAAGGTTGTCAATATCCTCCTTGCGGACAAGCTCGAACAAGTCCTTGGGTTCGGACGTTGCGGCAAATGTAACAGGGTCAAGCAGTCCGTTTTTAATGTAGTCGGCAACGCTGAACCCGCCCAGTCTGAAGCCCTCGTCAATAAGACTTCCGTCGGAAATAACATACGCGGCAAAAACGATACCGCCCGGCTTCGTCACGCGAATTGCCTCGCTCAAAGCCTGCCGCTTGTCCTCGTCATTGTAAAGATGATACAGCGGACCCAACAGCAGCGTGATGTCGTACTGATTATCGGGGAAAGCCGACAAGTCCAAAGCGTTGCCCTGGGTAACGGTTATTTTTTCATCGGGCAGGGTGTTTTTGCGGAAAACCTCAATGTTATGCTCCACCAGCTCCACTGCGTCAACAGTATAGCCCTGCCGTGCCAGCGTGTGGGAATACCGTCCCGTTGCCGCGCCTATTTCAAGCACACGGTCGCCCTGACGTATGTATTTTTCGATATACCGCATAGTTGTGAGAAACTCCACCGTTCCGTGCTTTAAGGTTGACAGACGGCTGTCCTCGTCGTAAGAACTGTAGAAATCTATCAAATACTGATTTGTTTCCATAATGTGCCTCCTTAGTAAATTTCCATTTATTTTCTGAATATGTCAAGCGAATGTGTTGTAATTCCCAACAAATCCTCCCGTTCGCAAGTTGCAAAATGATACCTCAAATACAAGTCAAATGTATCGTTGTCCATGTTATCTATTGCGTCATTCAAAATCGGAGCGCAGCCGTCGGTTGCAACATAGTGCAGTCGGGTCGTGGGAAACGCCGTCATAAGCTTGTCAATTTTCTCCTTGCGGACAAGCTCGAACAAGTCCTTGGGTTCTGACGTTGTCTCAAATGTGACAGGGTCAAGCGACCCGTTTTTAATGTAATCGGCAACGCTGTGTTTTCCCTGACGGAAATCATTGAAAAGACAGCCGTCAGATATAACATATGCGGCAAAAATAATACCGCCCTGCTTTGTCACACGAATTGCCTCGCTCAAAGCCTGCCGCTTGTCCTCGTCATTATAAAGATGATACAGCGGACCCAACAGCAGCGTGATGTCGTACTGATTATCGGGGAAAGCCGACAAATCCAAAGCGTTGCCCTGGATAACGGTTATTTTTTCGTCGGGCAGGGTGTTCTTGCGGAAAACCTCAATGTTATGCTCCACCAGCTCCACCGCGTCAACAGTGTAGCCCTGCCGTGCCAGCGTGTGGGAATACCGTCCCGTTGCCGCGCCTATTTCAAGCACACGGTCGCCCTGACGTATGTATTTTTCGATATACCGCATAGTTGTGAGGAACTCCACCGTTCCGTGCTTTGAATCCGCCAGACGGCTGTCCTCGTCGATAGAATTGTAGAAGTCTATCACGTACTGATTTGTTTCCATAATGTACCTCCTAAGAAATTATAATAATTATATCATTATAATGTGTAATTTTCAACTGTTTTCCTATACTCTATGAATTATTTAAAATCGTCTCTGATATAACCGTAAATATTATAAGTGCAGTATCTGCTTCCCATTTTTCCGTTCCTGATACAGCCCTCGTGTGTAAAACCGCATTTTTTCAGGACAGCGTTTGACGCGGCATTCTCTATGTCAGCCTCTGCGTTCAGCCTGTCTATTTGGGTTTCCGAAAAAATGAACTTTGTGACGCGCTTTAAAGCTTCGGTGCAAATACCTTTGTTCCAGAAATCAGGGTCTAATCTGTAGCCCACATTGCCAAGCCTGTCATTTTCCACGTCAAAAACTTCTATCATTCCAATTACCTTGCCGTTTTCCTTGTTTACGATACCCCATATAAAATCGTGAGAGGGCTTGCGCTTAACGTGCGGGCGCGGGTCGATAAACAAAAGCTCTGGATTTTTTTCTCCCTTGCCTGCGGGACGTCCCCAATATTTGTAAACAATATCCAGTCCAAACCATTTGCGCAGGTCGTCGGCGTCGTTCGCCGTCAGCTTCCTGAGAAAAAGCCTCTCAGTTTCAAGCGTTGGTATCCACAAACATTCTCTAATCATAAAGCTTTCCTCCTAATTTTATCTCTCACCTAAGCTCTTTATAATACGGACAAATATCCTCATAATGCCCGTCCTTCATTCGGAAGCCCTTGGGGATAGTCCCCAACTGCGTAAACCCAAGACGCTCGTAAAGATTTCTTGCGTGGGTGTTGGTTGCCACAACCGCATTGAATTGAAGCACCCTGAACCCGCACCGTTTTCCCTGAACAAGACAGTCCTCCACAAGCTTTCTGCCGATATGATAGCCGCGGAAGCCCTTTTTCACCGCATAGCTTGCGTTGCAGATATGACCGCACCGTCCCACATTGTTTGGGTGGAGAATGTACAGACCCAGAACCTCCTGCCTGTCAATATCGAAAGCAACTCCGCAGTAGCTCTGCTCCCTGAAAAAGTTTGCGCCCGTGACCTCGTTCAGAAGCTCCTCCTGCGGGAAAGCTATGCCCTCCTCTACGATCTCGTTCCAGATCTCTATCATTTCGGGCAGATATTTTCCTATGTAAGTTCTTATTTCGATTTGCATAAATGTTTCCTCCTGTTATTTCATTAATTTTCAATCTTTAAACTCAAATATTTTTGTAAATTTCAATCCTGTTATGTTGTTTTCTTCAATGAAATCTTTAAATTCATCATCACAATACCAATCTATAAACATACGACTTTTACCATTGTTATACATTAATCTGAAAAGATGATGTCCCTTAGTTTTTTCCAAAAAGACATAACGGCGAATTTTATATATTCCTTTACTTTTATCGTCGGAAAGATATTTGATTTCTGTATTTTCCATATCAAGATAGTCCGATAATTCAAGGTAAACAAGTGGTATTATTATGTAATATTTTTCGTTTGGCAAATCCTCTAAAATTATAGAAAAGAAACGGAACAATTCACTATACTTGTTTTCAATCAAGCACTTGGATTTTTCGTTCACAAGCATTGTTACGTCACCTTTCATTATATCAGCAGGACGCAGTTTTCGGTATCCTCTTCTGCCCTTGTCTTTATTATAAAAAACAGTTTTTTCGGGCAATATTTCAGATAGTTTATCTTCATCTTCATTTGAGAACAGCGTTATAAAATCTAAGCTGTCGATTTTCTCAGTAGCCTTAAAAATGCACCACCAATAATTGTTTACATCAGGATATGCATGCCATATGTTCATAAAACGTCCTCCTTACAGCTTCGCTCGGAAAGATATTTTTTTATTTCCCCCGCAGTCAGTTTCCTGACCTCGGTGTTAGGATACTCTTTGTACTCCCCCACCTCAAACAGCGGGGTCATTTTTTCGCAGGACTTGTCCGTATTCTTTTTCAAAAAAGCGTTCAAATCGGAAATATCCGCAAAAATCTTGTAAGACTTCCTGCCGCCTTTGCCTGTTATTTCGTATATCCCGCAGGACTTTTTCATTGTAAAGTCCGCCGTCCGCAGATAAAGCATTGCAGTTTCAAGAGACTTGAACGGGAAATTCCACCTCTGCAAGCCTCGGACTTTATCCCTCTCAATGCAGATACACCTGCCGCAAGTCCCGCATATATACTGGGTGTGGTTTTTAAGGCAGTCCTCCGCTTTCAGTAAAGGGGTTATCCTGCTTTTTTCCGAATAACATTCGGGACACATTTTCATACACCTCTTTGCTTTTTCCGCAATTTCTTTGACAATTTATTTACAGGCTTTTCCTTTTTCTGTAACCTTTCCCCGCGCTTTTCCGAAATAAAAACATAGTACCCGTCAATTTCCCGTACCCTTACCCCGCCGAAAACGGAGGTAAGCTTGTTCCTGTACCAGTCAAGGCGTTTGGTAACCATAACCATTTTTCCGCCAACAGCCAATTTTTTGAAACCCACCTCAATAAAACGCTTCGGCACGGAAAAATCCGCATGATACGGCGGGTTTGACAGTATCAAGGTGAAGCCGTTGTCCTGTATTTCGGAAAAACCGTCGCTTATTTTAATTTCTATGTTCGGCACGCCGTTCAGCTCCGCGTTGATTTTCGCCTGCTTCACGGCGGCTTCGGAAATATCGCACATGGCAACATTTTCCTGACCTATCAGCTTTGCCGCAAGAATTCCCACAACGCCGTATCCGCAGCCCATGTCCAACACTTTATCGCTCGGTAAAAAATCCACAGCGGACAGCATAGCCAACGTCCCAACGTCAATGTTATTGGGAGAAAAGTTGGACGGGTCTGTTTCAAACTTCAGGCTCACATTTTTTATTTCTGCTGAAATCATTTTATCCTTTTCCCTCCGAAAGCGTGTATTCCTACATAGGTCTTAAATTTTTATCGAGCCTGTCCACTATCCATGCGAGACGCTTTTCACGTCCCGCGTCTGTCTTTGCGTCAAAATATGCCCGCGTATAAGTTTTCTTCACCGATAAGGGCATGGCTTGAAAATTTGTGAAAGCAGGTTCGTACTTTTTCAAAAGCTCGGATAAACAGGCAATATGCTCCTCCGTAAGCAACATAAGGTCGGGAGCGTCCCATTGACCGTTCTTTTTGGCTTCCTCTATTTTCTTTCTGCCGTGGTCGGTCATAAGACCACGTTCTTCAAGGCTTTGAACCAGCTTCTTGTTTTTATCCGACCACTTGCTTTTCTCCCTGCGGGCGGAAAAATATTTCTTATAGGTCTTATCGTCAAGACTTTGCATCTGTCCGTCTATCCAACCAAAGCAGAGAGCTTCTTCAAGGGCTTCCGCCGCTTTTATTGTTTTCGTGCCTCCCGCTTTGCCGAACAAAAGCCACACGCCCTCGCTTGTCAGGCAGTTATCGTTAAGCCATTTCCTGAATTCTTCTCTGTTTGCAAACTTTATTGTATCGCTCATTATGTGCTCTCCTTTAGTTGTATTAAAAAATATGGTTTTTTAATATCTATAACCATCAGGTATTCTGATATATGCCCGTATATGTTCATCTATCGGTCTATGCAGAACTCTTGATATATTATCATTAAAAGTATTTCCCTCCGCTGTGACGATCTCGCCCTCTTTGACCTCCAAAACAATACCTATGTGATCATGCTCCTGACCAATAAAAACCCGATCAAAAAGAACAATATCTCCTGCTTCCGGAAGAAAAGCCTCATCAGGCTTATGATACTCTATCCGACTGTCTCCAATCGCGTATTCTTCCCAAGCGATACAACCTGCTAAGTGGCACGTAACACATTCATTCGGTCTATACGGAATTACAAATCCTGCCTCAACGCAGCAATAATAAACAAATGCTGCACACCATAATTTATCCGCATCTCTTAAGTTCCATTTGGGAAAATATTTGATGATCGGGGCAATGTTTGATTCCTTGCCCTCAATATATCCATGGAAAGGCTTTTGCGCTTTTTCCCTTGCAATCGCTGCCAACTTTTGTCTTGTTGCGTTTTCCATAACTTCCTCCATTAAGTTCCGATTTATTATTCTGCGCTCATCAGCACATTTTTCACACAACGTCTTTAAGCCTCCTATAAATTTTGATATAGCCGATCTATAACAGTTCCAATAATTTCTCCATATTCTCCCTGTGCGGAATAATAATTTCTATATCCACTTCGGGGTGAACTTTCACGTAAGCCGTAAGCATATCCATTAAATTATCCTTAGACTTCATATAATCGTCAATGATAACCTCATCACTGAAACCGAGCCGTTTCAGAATGACAGCCGACACCACGCCTGTGCGGTCTTTTCCCGCCGTGCAGAAATACATTACGTTGGACTTCGCGTTCATTATAGTATCAATAACTTTCTCCATTTGCCCGTCAAGCATCTGCCGATAAACCGTATACAGATGTTCACGGGATTTCGGAGTACCGCCCCCGCCCGTAACGGGAAGATGAAAATAGCTGAAACCGTCCCGCTGTTTAAGACCGCAGGGCTTTGCCGCGACCTCCTCGTCGGAACGCAGGTCAACTATCGTAGTTATATTATTATCCAAAAGCCACCGTACTTCCGTATCTGTCAGGTTCTCGGGAAAGTCGCTTCTGAAATATCGGTTTGTACCTGTGGGCAGTACGCGTGTGTTTCTTGTGGATTGCAGTAAAGAACTCATACAAACGGTCTCCTTTCAAATTACTGTTTATATATTTGTTCACAGTTTGATTGATCAACCCCTTGAAACAAAATGTTTCATCGGCTCATTCAGATGATATATTTCTTCTTTCAGAAATTCGGGATATATAGTCACCTTTTGAATTTCTTCGACAGGCAGCCACCCAATAACAACATTGCTGTTATCTTTATGGGGCAAAAATTCATCTTTATCCGGAATAACAGCTCCTTCACACAAATTGATCAAATAATAAAAGCAAATATTATGCGCTCTCTTTCCGTTCCATTCCCAAAAACACTCTTCCGTCCATAATAAGCGTTCACATTTTACATCTGCGCCGGTTTCTTCTTTGTACTCACGAACAAGCGCTTCCTCTGTGGTTTCTCCTATTTTGACATGCCCGCCCGGTATCGCATATTCGCTTCCGTTTTTATCTCTTTGAACTGCAATTTTATTGTTTTTAATTAGTATTCCTGCGGCTCTCAAATCACAGATATATTCGTCACTTGTAAATAACCAGTCTTTGTTCATAACATTCTCTCCCATAGCTTAAAATTTTCTCAAAGCGCGTCCTTAACTCTTTCATTTGTAAAATTCCTAATATGTTTCCATTTGCCCGCATAGCATATTATAAAACCCAAATCGCTCATAAAACGGCTTCAAGCCTTCTTCATAAACCACTGAAATCATGTAGATACGCTTTTCCTTCAGATATTCAAGCATTTTATCCATAAGCTCTGTGCCGATCCCTTTGCCTTGGTAAGCCGGACAAACCATCAGATCCTGAATATAAGCGTCTGTTACCCCATTTGATACACTATCAATATATCCAATCAGTTTATCATCTTCATAAACTGCAATATGGTAATAAGATGTCATCAAGGGGTTTGTATACTCTCTTTCCATTCTGTTCCAGCCAACCGACTCACGCAGATCCGCCAATGCTTCTACAGACACTTTTTCGTTGAATTTGTATATCACTATGTTTTTCCTCCTCGTTGTTCCCCTCCCCCTTGATAGGGGCTTGATAAACGATAGAATTTCCGTATCTTACCATATGGCAGAACACGCCCGCAGGGGCTTCCCCGCTTACAAAAGCGACTTAACGCTCTCGCTTATCTTCCTCGCAACATACGGATTATTCATAGTGTACAGATGTATGCCGTCCACACTGCTTGAAATAAGGTCAACGATCTGGTCAACGGCGTAGGCAATTCCCGCGTCGCGGAGAGCCTCGGGATTATTTTCATATTTCTGCATCATTTTGGAAAATTTCGCAGGCAGACTTGCCCCGCACATGGAAACCATACGCTCGATCTGCTTTTTGTTTGTAACAGGCATGATACCCGCCTCCACGGGGACGGTCACACCCGCAATGGCAAGCATTTCACGGTACTTGTGGAAAGCGGCGTTGTCAAAGAAAAGCTGGGACATAAGGTGCTCCGCCCCCGCTTCTATCTTGATTTTCAGATTGTTGATGTCCTCGGAGAAGCTTTTCGCCTCCATATGACACTCGGGATAGCAAGCCCCCGACACGTGGAAATCGCCGTTTTCCTTGATAAATCGGGTCAGGTCGCTTGCGTACTCAAAATCATGGAGACGGGGTATTTCGGGGTTCACGTCCCCACGCAGGGCGAGAATATTTTCAATGCCGCGCTCCTTGAACTGACCGAGGATAGTCCGAACGCTTTCCTTTGTGCTGTAAACGCAGGTAAGGTGCGCCGCCGAGGGAATTCCCAGCTCGTTCTGAATATAAGCGGCAATGTCGCAGGTCTTGGTGTCCGAGGCGTTTCCCCCCGCGCCGTAAGTCACGCTGATAAAATCGGGGGAAAGGTCTTTCAACTCCGCAAGAGTGCTGTATATCGTTTCAATTGAACTTGTCTTTTTCGGCGGAAAAACCTCAAATGACAGGACAGTCCTGCCGCCTTTAAAAAGTGATGATAGTTTTATAATTTTATCCTCCTATTTTTTGTAGGGGCGGATTCCTTATTCGCTCGTTATTTTCCAATAATTTGTGCGGCGGGCGGATAAAGAATCCGCCCCTACAGGTTTTCAAGATTATGGCGTAAATCGTCAATTTCCCTTTGCAGTTTTAAAATTTCCGACATAACATTTTGTTCGGTCTTTATGCGTAATTCCTCGGCAAGCTTTTTTTCTGCCAAATAAAGGTATTTGTCCATAACGGCAATGATCTCCGCATCGGTCATATCGGAGGTTATTTCGGCGTTGTCCAGTTTCATAAGAGCCGCCGCACGGTATTTCAACGACTCTATCTCGTCAATTATTTCCGCCGTTTCGGGCGGAATTTTTGTATGCACTTTTTTGGCTTTTTTCTTTCCGCCCATAGCGTTTTCCTCTGAATTTCCTTATTTATCCTTTAATTTCCTTTATTCTTATTTCCGTCATTTTTTCAAGGAACAGCAAATCGTCCAAATCGGGATTGTCAACTCGGAAAGTACAGCAGCAGACATCATTAAATTCTTTCCCGAATATTACCTTGCGCCGTCCGCCGCCGCAGGAGCCGCAGTTTCCGCAATGGTCAACGTGTTTCCACGCCGTTTCCTTTATTTCCTCCGCATAAGATGATTTTTCAAGCCATTCCGAACCCATATCGTCAGACCAGACCGTCCAGCGGTTGTCCTCCTCGTCAGGGTCGTTTACTGCAATAAAGCATACGCATTTGTCACCCAATTTTACCCAATAGTATATTTTGTCTTTCCAGCAATCGCAGTTATCCTTGTAAAAAGTCAACCGGTTATCTTCAAGATAGTTTACAAACTTCAAGGCAATTTCCCTGTCAGCCGAGGATAATTCTCTGTTAATGTAGTCCTTGATATTTAACTCTGCCATGCTTTTCCTCCATATTTTACCGCTTCAGCAAAGGAAGCAAAAAGTCAATAATTTCCGCCATTGCGCCGCATTCCTCGGAAAAAAGCTTCTCAAACCAGTTTTCACAAGGTACTGTCCGCAATTCTCCCCTTTTGCGGTACGCCGTACCCGCAGGCGGCATTGGCTTGTTGTTGACAGCCCACACCGCTTCAAGGACTGTCCACGAATTTATATGGGCAAGGTATCTGCTTTTCAGTCCGTCAGCCGCTTCAAGCTTTATCTTTGCCGTCATAAGCCAATGGTACAAGCCGTCCCTGACCTTTTGCGGAGTGCGGTAATTCTCGTATTTTTGCTTTGCAAGAGCCATTATTTCGGATAACCGCCCGTCGCGGTCGAAGGCGATTTCCGCGTCAAGATAGTGATAAACGTCCATAGGTTCGGCGTTTAGCTTTTCCACAGCGTATTCGTAAGTCAAAAACGAGGTCTCCACAAGAATACCGTCGGTAAAATGGGTTTCAAAGCAATGCCTGCCGCACAGCACAATAATATCAACGTCAGAATTTTCAGAAGCGCAGCCGCAAGCAACAGAGCCGGTAAGCAGTACTCCGCTTACCGTTTTGTCGTTGGTAAGATTTTCAAGCTCACAAGCAAATATACTGCGCTGTTTTACATTTGGCTCTGCCATGTTTCCCTCCAAGCCTTAATTAATAAGGGGACGGGTACGCCCGTCCCCCAAAAAATTATAGTAATTATCCCGCCCCTTGATATGGGCTATACAGAGTAACGGTATGCCGTATTCAACCTTGGGGTAGAACAAGGGTCAAGGCTCAGCCTTGCTCATCATTACGGCTCGTCCTGAACGGCGCAAGAGGAATACCGTTCTTGCTGTAAACAGTTACCTCACCGTAATTCGTCCAGTTATAACGCAGATAAACAGGCTCGGCGACCTCGGCAGAACGGACAAAAATCTTGTCCTCCTTGAACCAAGCGTCGGCAGGGTGGTATTTCCTATCCTTGCCCGCAACCTCAAAGCCCGCAGCCTTTTCACCTTTAAGCTCGAAGCCGTCCTCCGCATGGTCGAAGCTAAGCATAATTCCGCCGTCGGTGTACTCGTGGGACTTGTAAATTGCGCCGTAAGCCTCGTCCGCAGAAATTTTTCCGTAAACATGGTACATCGCCTGCAAAGCAAGACGTTCGCCAACGGGCTCTTTATCGATAGGGTGAATGTTGTTGAACTCGCCCCTGTCAAGAATTACCGCAATGCCCGTGTTTGCCGTGGTTTGGTGTACTCTCATCTGCGCCTCGCGGATCTTGCACCAGTGCTTGAAGTCCTCGTCCCCCTCGTTCATGAACATGGGAAGCTGAACAAACAGGAACGGCAGACGGTCGTCCTCCCAATCGCCGCGCCACTGCTCGATAAGCGCTTTGAAAAGCTTGTAGTATGTGTCGGGCTTGTGGTCGTCGCTTTCGCCCTGATAGTAGATAAATCCCGCCAGCGTGTAGGGGCAGATACGTGTTACCATGGTCTCATAAAGCCCGCCCGGACGGAACTGCGATCTCGGTCCCATTGGCTCGGGCCAGCGGCAGGGACCCGCATATTCCTGCGCGCCCTCCCATGTCGGGTCGGGAGTGTTTGCGTAATATTCGTCAATTTTCGGCTGCCAAGCGTTGTGCCATTCCTCGTATTCAGCAAGCTCCTTTAAGTAACCCTCCATGGTTTTTTCTTCCATAGTCTTGTCGTACTCGTCAACATAGCTTTTGGTGTCCGCGTCCTGCTCCAGAGCCTTTCTGCTCATCCATGAGGAAGCGGAAGTTCCGCCCCAGTTGCAGCCAATAACGCCGACAGTAACTCCAAGCTCGGCGGCAAGCTTACGTGCAAAATAATATCCCACCGCGGAATAATTCGCCGCAGTATCGGGGGCGGCAACGCTCCAACAGCTGTTCCGTTCGGCAAAGTTGAAATAATCGTCTATGTAGGCGATTTTCTGCGTGTAGTAGAACCGCACGTTCACGTCCTTGATATTTTTCAGAACCTCTTTGCCGTTAAGTGCGTTCTGGAGTTCCAGCTCCATGTTGGACTGACCGCCCGCAAGCCACACTTCGCCTATCATAACATCGTGGAGGACGATTTCTCCGCCCCTGTTGTCAGTAACTTTCAGCTCGTAAGGACCTCCCGCTTCCATTGGCGGGAGAACGGCTTTCCATTTACCGCTTTCGGCACGGGCGGTAACGGATTTCCCGCAAAGCTCCACGGTAACGTCGGTAGCGGTGTAAGCGCAGCCCCAGATGTTGATATTTTTGTTTCTCTGCAAAACCATGTGGTCAGTGAAAACAGCAGCAAGATTAAAGCAAGCCATAGTAAAAACCTCCGAAAAAATATAATAATATACCTATTATTTTACAGCAAAATCCCCATAAAATCAATAGGTTTTAAAAAATTAAAATAAAAAAATGTCCCATACGGAACATTTTAAAACCTATATTATTAAATTGACAGCAATTAATTATTGCCGCACAAATTTTTATCACAACAACAACTGACCCATGCCGTTTTAAAATTTTACACAATAATGCACAAAACTATAAAAACATAGGTCTAAATAAAATTATAAGAAACACAGCATAATTTTGCCGCTTTTTAATACTAACTTATTTTGAGCATAGGAAAACAAAGCTCTTTTACGAACTCGCTAAAGGAAATCTTTTAAGCTGCAAACTCCTGAAAATTCTCGCTATTTTCTGTGTTTTCAGAACCTTCAACATTTCCTTCATTTTCAGTATTTTCAACGTTTTCAGTATTTTCGTTATTTTCTACATTTTCAGAATCTTCAACGTTTTCTGTATTTTCGTTATTTTCTACATTTTCAGAATCTTCAACGTTTTCCGTATTTTCGTTATTTTCAACACTCTCAGTATTTTCAACGTTCTCAACATTTTCAATATCTTCGGTGTTTTCCGCATTTTCAATATCTTCAACGTTTTCAGAATTTTCTGTATTTTCAAGATCTTCCGTTTCTTCAACTGCATCATCTGAATCTACAAACTTACCAATAGGTTCAATATCAAAAGTAATTACCATGTTAAGCATAGCTTGACTTGAATACTGCACGCCCTCAGGAAGCACAGCCCGACCTACGATTTTAAAATATCCGGTAGTTTCGCCATTTGAACCGTCAGCAAGCGTAAGTATTTCCTTGGACACAGCTTCGCATGAAAATACAAGCTGATTATCACTATTATTATACGTATCGAAATATACGTTACTCTCATTTGTAGCTTCAATGTAAGCAAACGCAGTAAACTCCGTTTCATTGCCGGTCAAATCATAAGGAGAAATAACCATTCCTCCATCAGCCGAAGCCGATGTCGTAGCAACGATCGAAACAGCACAATTACTGTAATTTTTTATAGAATATTCAGGACTTGATATAGAATAGTGAAAACCACTCTCATCAACGACCTTAAGATTATACGGATTAATTACAACAGAAATCGAAACAGGCAATACCACGCTAATTATAGGATTATCGTCTTCCTCCAAAGCCTCGCTGTCAGAGTCATCGGGATTTTCCTCATCTGCCGTATTGTCAGAATTTTCTTCATCAGAACTATCATTGTTTTCTTCATCTGCCGCATCGTCAGGGTCATTTTCATCTGTTATATCGTCTGAATTCTCGCTGTCGGAATCATCGGGATTTTCCTCATCTGTTATATTATCCGAATTCTCATTGTCAGAATTATCGGAATCATCTTCGTCTCCTGCATTATCTGAATCCTCAATATCGGAATCATCATTGTTTTCATCATCTGTTGAACTGTCTTCATCTTCTTCGCCGGGATTATCGGAATCCTCTTCATCCGGTTCACTGTCGGAATCATCGGAAGTTTCAGAGTTTTCATCATCTTCTAAATCTTCATCATCAGATATGATTTCCTCTTCATCTGTAAAATCATCACCATATATGATCTCTTCTTCATTTTCATCATCATTGTCTTCGTCGGTATCTCCAATCAAGTCATCGTCTGTAGAGCTATTATCACCTTCGGGCTGATAATTGTCTTCGGGATTTTCAGGAATTACTATATTATTATAATAGTCATCGGGGAAAATCGGCTTATTGGGATCCACAGGCATTATGTTCTCATTATCATTAGAATTTGTAAATTCGTCTGTGTGGTCAACAATAATTTCATCATCGGGATCGCTAAGATTTTCCTCTTCCTTTGAAGTATCATCGGTTTCATTATCAACGTTATCAGGCAGATCAGTACCCGCAAGCTCGTCACCGAAGTCATATTCGGAATTGTCGGGAACATTAATATTAATAATAGTACACATATCACAGCAAGTACCATTACAATTTTCGTCGCAAGCCGCACAGCATATACCATAACAATTATCACTTGGAATAAAAGGGTTTTCCGGTTCTGTATTTTCTGTATAATCAACAGAATCTTCATCTTCCGTCACAGCCGGCAGCTCAGTATTGAAACCAAGCGTACTATCAGTACTATCAATATTATCACTATTTTCATCAATGCCGTTTTCAACCTCAACATTGACTGCTGTATCATTATCAATTATATCTGTATCATCAGCAAATGCAGTGGCAGGCATTACAAACATTACAGCCAAAGCAAACAGTACTGCCAATGTAGAATTTCTCAATTTTTTTCTTAAATTAAAGAATTTCATAATACCTCACCTTTCATATAAATTTGCATAAAAATACCTACATTTATTTAGTATCAGTATATCACCTTTCAATGCATTTGTCAATACCTAAAATCAATATTTTTTATTATTTTTCAGTTCCAATTTCAATGCTGAATAGGCAACCTTTATTATCATAATTTTAGCAAATAGTATGTAAATTATATATAATTACTTAGTAATTAGTTAGTAAATATTCTGTAATTTCTTAATAAATACAGAATTAAAGTAAATAATCGGTAAATTGTTTCAGAATTTACCGATCATATTTATATATTTGCTTTTTCCTCACAGAATATTTTTTCTCGGCAAACTGCGTACAGAACCGACATCACGGGAACTCCCAAAAGTATTCCCGCTGCGCCGCCTATGCCTGCCCCCAAAAGAATGGCAAGAAGTACCAAAATAGGAGGTATTCCCAAGCTTTTTCCAACCACTCGGGGGTAGATGAGATTATTTTCCAACTGCTGCAATACTATTATAAATACCACGAACCACACGGCTTTTATAGGTTTTATCAGAAGTAAAAGAAACGCCGCGGGAACTGTCCCGATAATCGCTCCAACTACGGGAATAAGCGCGGTTACACCGATTATTGTGCTTATCAGGAGAGCGTACTCGAAACGGAAAAGCTTCATGCCGATAAAGCAGAGGACGCCGAGAATGACCGCCTCGGTTATCTGACCGCTGACGAAGCGGCTGAACGTGCTGAAAACCAGTCTGTAGCCGCTGCGTAGCTTTTCGTAACGCTCCCCCGCAAGTCGTTTTGCGGTGACGGAGACCGCTTTTCTGATATTTTCCTTGTCAATAAGGATATATATGGAAATTACAAAGCCAATAAGCAGGTCTACCACGCTTCCGATCATGTCGGAGGTCTTGGCATAGGTTGTCCCCAAAATGGCAGGAAGACGTTCCCCCAGACCCGTTACTGCGCTCTTTAGGGAGGAAAAAATCCCCAGCGTGTCGCGCTTTTCCAATGCGTCGCAGTAGCCTATAAAATTGCTGTAGTAGTAATCGGCGTTGCTGATAAAAAGCTTCACGCTGGCGGCAAGCTGGGGGACGATTATCCAGACAATTCCAACAGCCAAAGCGGCAAGAAGCAGGTAGGACACCGCCACGGACAGTATAGTCACGCACCGACTGCAATTTCTGAACTTTCCCGAAAAAAGCTTCTGGAAGCGGCAAACGGGCATATTCATGACGAACGCAATGGCAAGCCCCAAAAACACGGGCATGAGGACGTCCAACAGCCTTGAAATAATTCCCATAAAAAATTCGGGCTTTATCACGGCGGCGACTGCTCCCGCTGCCAAAAATACTGCAATTATTATAGTTCTTACCGTTTTTTTATCCATAAAAACACCCGCCTTGCTACTATTTTATGTAACAAACGGCGGGGGTTATTACAGGGAAATTTTTGATAATTTTTTGTCACGATTTTTGAAACAAGTTTTACAATTTTTAATATTCAATCTTCCATATGCCCTTGCTTCGTCCTCGCTTTTAAACTCCTTTTTTTCGTAAGGATTACTTTTAGAACACATATTCTCAATATGCAAAGTACCTGTTTTGGTATTTAATATGTATTTCATTTTATCATCTCCTTTTGTCAGCAAATTCCCAAATCTTCAAGAGTTATTCCAAGACCGCTATCTTTTAAGCTTTTTTCAAAACTTAAATATGAGGTTTGAAATGTAGCATCAAAAACTTTAACTGCTAATTTATTTAACTCATTTACTTTCTCGGTTAAATCATATTTCGTTTCCTTAGTAAAATCTAAGTCATTATTAATATTCCAGTTCAATGATTCAATAATTTTGTATCCGCTTAAATCTACAGTTGTCGTTCCAGAAAAATTGTCTTTTATTTCAGCATTCACATTTACCTCTTTGGGATTTTCTTTATTAATTGTATAACTTAATTCAATATTTCCAACGTCGTTCTCTATAAGAAAAAGTACATTTAACCCCTCACCATTACTTTCTGTACTCACTTCAAAAATTGAAAATGGTTTTGTTCTCATATCTTTATACTTGTTCTTGTAATAATTTAACACAATTTCCCAATTACAATTATAAATAAGATCTGCACTATCTTTATAATCTTTTAATTCAGTAAGAATTGCTTTTGCTTCCTCATAATTTCCGCTTTCCATTAACTTTACTGCTTTTTTATAATTAGAACTGTCACACGCTGTAAACATACTTAAAATAATTATCAACGTTACAAAAAAAGGAAATAATCTTTTAAATTTCATTTAGAAAACGCTCCCTTAAATAATTGTATATACATCTAAACGATAGTACAAACTTATTATAACGTACAAACGAACAATTGTCAATACATCTATTTGATTGTATGATAAAATTCAAATAAACAACAATTATTAGGAGTGGTTTTTGTGTATTGTTACCAAAGAATAAGAGACCTGCGGGAGGACGCGGATTTACTTCAAAAGCAGGTATGCGGTATAGTTGACTGCAATCAGCAGCAATATCATCTCTACGAAAGCGGCAAACGGGAAATCCCATTTCACTGCGCCGTAAAGCTTGCGGATTTTTACGGCGTTTCGCTGGACTACATCGCGGGGCGCACCCACAACAAAAAGGGGCTGAATCGCTCCGAGCTGCCCGAAAAGGAAACCGAGCTTATAAACAAATTTCGCTCGTTGTCGGACGAGCGAAAAGGCAGATTATTAGAGCGTTTGGACGTACTTTTTGAAGAGCAGGCGCAGGATACTAAATCAAACCGTTGATTATTTCCTTTGCCCTGTCGTTGTCGGCACAAATTGTAAGAATTACCCAATTGTCTTTCTCGATAAGGTTTGCGCCGTCAAGCTTGTACACCTCGTCGGGTGTGTAATCGGTATAAAGGGCGATCTGGCTGTCAAGACGCTTCTGAACGGCTTCCTTGCCTGCCGCCGCGCCGCCGTCCTTGAATTTGAACACAGCCAGCTCATCGGGATACGCGCCGCTGCCGCAGATAAGCACGGACATTTCCTCAACGGTGGACGTGTCTATATCGTAAAATGCGCCGATATTTTCCACGGTTTTCTCTACCGCGGAGGGTATCTCGATCTCCGCTGTGACTGCCGCTGTTATGTCCGCGGCGGAAACGTTCTGCTGCGCCTCTGCGGAGGCGGGGACGTTTTCCACGGTATCGACCGTACCGTCCGTCGGAATGGTAGCGTCCACCTGAACGGAAGCGTCATTCCCATTGCAGGCGGTGAAAAGCGATACGGCAAGAATTGCAGATAAAATTACAGATATTGACTTTTTCATACTATTTTTCCTTTCATTGGATAATTTCCTCATTTTCGTTTATAACAGCGGTCTGAACCACCGTTTCTTCCTGCTGTTGAATTGTCTCGGGTACAGCGGCGGGTGTTTCTGCGGGAACGGTTGGGACGGTCTCCGAAACTGCTGCGGCGGAAGTCTCCGTCGGTGCGGTAACGGGCGCGGACGTGGGAACGTATCCCTCGCTTTCCACCGCCGCTTGAATTGCACTCAATAAAACAGGATATGCTGCGCCTTTCAAATGCAGACCATCATGTTCCGCATAATCTGCCGCAAGGTAGCCGTCGCTGTCCTGCAAAAGCATAAATATATTGACAAAGGTTACGGATTTTTCCTCCGCAAGCTTTGCTATATGCTCGTTATATTTGGTAATATTTTCAATTTTCTCGGGCTTTTCGCTTTCGTGAGCAGCCGTTACGGGCGGGATAGACACAAGGAAAATTTTGGCGTTTGGACAAGTCTGCCTTAGACCGTCTATGAACTCGCCCATTTTTTCCGCCATATAATCCTCGGAAAGATAGGAAAGACCGTTAGTTCCAAGCATTATACATATATAATCGGGATCAAGCCCCGCAGCTTTAGTGTAAACGGTTGTCCCGTCGATATCCGCGGTCAGGACGGAAGCGGGGGTAAGACCTATCTGCGCGAACACGTTCTCGGGCTTTAAATAACCGTAATTTACCAATCCAACGGAAATAGAGTCGCCGATAATAAGTCCCCTGCCGAAAAATTCGGGGTTGTATTCCTTTGAAGCGGCTATTGTCTCGGCTTTTTCGGTCTCGGAGGTCTCCTCTGTGGTCGCTTCGGTCTCTGTGGTCGTCACGCTTACCGTGGTGGCTTCCGTGACTGTTGTCTCGGGGGGAATTACTGATGTTTCCGTGCCGATAACGTTAATTCCCGTTGTTTCATTAACTGCGGAGGAAACGTCCGCAAAGCTGTGATTGCGCCAAAAATACACCCCCACCAAGGCTGCAAGGACTATCGCCAGAAAAACGATCGCCCAGACAGCGGCAGCGTCCGCGGGGGAAGCTTTTTCGTTATAACTTGCCATAAAAAACCTTCTTAAAGAAAATTTCAAAACACTATATTATTATACAACATACTTCGCTGTTTTTCAAGCATTATTTTAATTTTCGCCTATAAATTTTTTACAATTACAGCGGCTGTTTTTAGGCAATTTTTTATAGTTTTTCGGCAACAATTTTTCTGCCAAAAAATAGAAACAGCGGCTCATCTTTCAACGCTCCGCTGTTATCATAAGCTATATATCACCTTTCTGTCGGTTCCAAATTCCTCAATAAACCTTTTATGCAAAGATACCTGACGCTGCAATTTTCATCATATTATCACAAGAAAATTTTAAGAAAGTATTCACTTTTTACCGAAAATATGTTATAATTGTTGTAACTATTTTTAATACTGATCTGCAAGATCAGGATAAGGAGATATTTCCGAAATGAGCTATGTTGAATTTAAAGATGTTTACAAACGCTACAAAATGGGGGAAGTTACCATTTCTGCCTCGGACGGGGTGAATTTTGAGATACAAAAGGGCGAATTTGCCGTTATCGTGGGGGCTTCGGGCGCGGGAAAGACCACCGTTCTGAATATGCTTGGCGGCATGGACACCTGCGACGAGGGCGAAATTATTGTGGACGGCAAAAATATTGCGGCGTTTTCAAAAAAGGAAATGACAAGATACAGGCGGCAGGATATTGGGTTTGTTTTCCAGTTTTACAACCTGGTGCAGAACCTTACCGCAAAGGAAAACGTGGAGCTTGCCACGGAGATTTGCTCCGACGCAATGGACGCGGAGGAAGTGCTGAAGCAGGTGGGGCTTGGGGAGCGTATAAACAATTTCCCCGCCCAGCTTTCGGGGGGCGAGCAGCAGCGTGTTTCCATTGCAAGGGCGTTGGCAAAGTCTCCCAAGCTGTTGCTGTGCGACGAGCCAACAGGCGCGCTTGATTACGCCACGGGTAAAAATATTCTGAAGCTTTTGCAGGACACCTGCCGCGAAAAGGGCATGACGGTGGTCGTAATTACCCACAATCAGGCTATCGCGCCAATGGCTGACCGTGTTATAAAAATCAAGAACAGCAAGGTTTCCCGCGTCACGCTGAACGAAAATCCTGTTGCTGTTGAGACCATAGAGTGGTAAAATTTTACATATAAAGGTGAAATAATGAAGAAAAAATTAATTCTGAACACTTTAAGAAGCGTTAAAAACACGAAGAGCCGATTTTTTGCAATTATGGCAATTATTGCTATCGGCTGCGGTTTTTTTGCGGGAGTAAAGTCGGCGGGTCCCGACATGAAGCTAAGCGCGGCGGATTATTTTGAAAAGCAGGGCTTGGCGGACATACATATGATGTCAGCTCTCGGCTTCGACGACGAGGACGTGACGGCGGTCTCCGACACGGGAATTGCCGATGAGATCTATGCGGGATATTCCGCAGACCTTATTATAGAGGGCGGCGACAACAACGGAAAAATTGTCAAGACCTATTCCTATAACAAGGACAGCGGCATTAATTTGCCATATCTTACCGAGGGGCGGCTTCCCGAAAAAGCTGACGAAATCGTGGTGGACGAAAAATTTTACTCGGCTGTCACGCCGAATATCGGCGACAAGATAACCCTTACTGCCGACGGTGACAACGATATTTCCGATTATCTTTCCCGCGCCGAATTCACCGTTGTGGGAAAAGCCCGTCTGCCTGTTTATGTGGCTTACGACAGGGGCAGCGCAGGCTTCGGAAACGGCGTTATAAACGGCTGGCTGCTTATTCCCGAGGAAAATTTTTCCTATGATATCTACACGGATATTTATGTACGGCTTTCGGAAACAGCGGACGTTGACCCATTTACCAATAAATATGAGGAAATTATTGACAGCAGCATTGACCGTCTCGAAGAGCTTGGGGAGGTTCAGATAGAACACCGCAAAAACGTAGTTCTTGAGGAAGCTTACGAGGAGATAGACGATGCAAAGGCGGAGGTTGCTGACGGTGAAGCTGAAATTGCTGAAAACGAGCAGAAGCTTGCTGATGCGGAAAAGGAAATTGCCGACGGCGAGGCGGAAATTTCCGAAAATTTGCAGAAAATTGCCGACGCCGAAAAAGAAATTGCCGACGGTCAGGAAGAGCTTACAGACAGAGAAATTGAGTACCATGACGGCGAAAGATTTATAAACATAATGAACGGCACTGTAAATTGGATAAACGGAATTATCGATGATTACGCTGTCAACGCTGCGGCAAATGAAACGGAGATTTCCGAAAAAATAGAAAGTTACCCCTCCAATGACTTTTTTGCCGTGGACGAAACTTTGCAGCAGCTTATAACAGGGTATATGTCCATACCCGCGGCGTATGACGACGGCACGAAATCCGCCTGCGGACAGGGTTTGCGGCAATATTCGGCGGAGCTTTCCGCACAGGCGCAGGAGTTGGAAACGACCCTTGCAGAGTCAAGAATACAGCTTGACAATGCCAAAGCGGAACTTGACAACGCCCGCGCGGAGGTTGCCGAGGGAAAAGAAGAAATTGAAAAGGCAAGAACGGAAATTGCTGACGGAAAACAGGAAATCGCGGACGGCAAAAAAGAAATTGCCGACGCAAAAAAGGAAATAGAGGAAGCAAAAGAGGAAATTGCCGACGCGGAGAGAGAGGCCCACGAGGCTGTTGATGATGCGGAATGGTACGTTTTCGACCGCGACTTCAACCCGTACTACTCCCACTATGCGGAGGACTGCGAGCGCGTGGACGCTATCGCGGCGGTGTTCCCTATCTTCTTTATTCTGGTGGCGGCGTTGGTTTGCTGCACCACAATGACCCGAATGGTTGAGGAACAGCGTACCCAGATCGGAACGCTGAAAGCCCTCGGTTACAGCAGATTTACCATTATTTCGCAGTACATTCTATACGCTTTGGCGGCAAGCATACCCGGCGGGTTTGTGGGGCTTCTGATAGGCTTCAACACGCTTCCCCGAGTAATTTTCGTGTGCTATCAAAGTATGTACACTCAACCTTATCTTATTGCGAATTTCAAGTGGGATTACGCTATCGGCTGCATTACGGCGGCTTGTCTTTGCACGGGGCTTTCCGCGCTTTACGCAAGCAGGCAGGAACTGGTTTCCTGTCCCGCCCAGCTTATGCGACCCAAGCCACCAAAGGACGGCAAGCGTATACTATTAGAAAGAATAACCTTTATATGGAAGCGGTTAAAGTTTACCACAAAGGTAACTTTCCGAAATCTTTTCAGATACAAGGCGCGGCTTCTTATGACAGTTATTGGAATTGCAGGCTGTACGGCTCTTTTGCTGACAGGATTTGGATTAAAGGAGTCAATTTCGGCGATAGTTGACAGGCAGTACGGCGATATTTTCAGATATGACGCACTTGCGGCTCTGGACGAGGATTCCGGGGCGGAATTTTCCGAAATAATTTCCGACTGCGAAAGCTCGGGTATCGTTACCGAAAAAATGCTTGTTATGCAGGGTACGGAGGACGTTTGGAGCGATTTATCAAACGGTGAAAAATTTGAAGCATATATAATGGTACCCAGCGAAGCGGAGAATTTCAGAAGCTTTATCGACCTGCACACGCGGCAGGGCAAGTCTCCAATTGAGCTTGGAGACGGGGTTGTGCTTGGTGAAAAGCTTGCAAGATTTCTCGGTGTCAAGGTTGGGGACGAGGTTTATTTTGCGGAAAATAAGCCTATCCGCGTGGACGGAATTTGCGAAAACTACACCTTTAACTATGCGTACATGAAGCCAGAGACTTACGCAAAGACGGGGCTTGGGGAGTTGAAAAACAATATCCTGCTGATGAATATGACGGACGAAAACGCAAGCGACCAGCTTTCGGAAGTGCTTTTGGAGCATGAGGCGGTGCTTGGCATAAGCTACTCCAGCGGCGGCGGAGACAAGTTCCGCGACCTTGTGGACAGCCTTGCGCTGATAGTTGTTGCGATAATCGCTTCGGCGGGGGCGCTGGCGTTTGTGGTACTGTTCAATCTTTCCAACATCAACGTGAACGAGCGTATCAGGGAGCTTGCCACCATAAAGGTTCTTGGCTTTTTCGACGGCGAGGTTGCGGCGTACATATATCGTGAGAACATTCTCTCCACTATAATGGGTACGGGCGCGGGACTTATACTGGGAATTTTCCTTGAAAAATTTGTAGTGCAGACCGCCGAGGTCGACGCGGTAATGTTTGCCCCGGGAATTGCGGCGTACTGCTTCTTTGCGGCGGCGGCAATAAGCGTATTCTTCTCGGTTTTGGTGAATATTACGCTGTATTTCAGGCTTAAAAAGATAGATATGGCGACGTCCTTAAAGGCTATAGAGTAAGTTTATTTGCAGATTATTTACAGAATATTTATAGACCATTTGCTGAATATTTATGTATTATTTGCTAACAAAGTAAACGATTGGGGGAATTTTATGAATTACAGACGGGAAAAAATCATCAGAATAATTGTAATTATCGTTTCCTTTGCGATTATTATTGGGATTACACTGTACATTTTCTTTAAACCCGCAAAGCTGCCTGATTATGAAATCGGCGTTATGCCGAATATAGTGGGTTACAGCTATATGGAAGTTCGTAATTACTACTCACAACAGTTTGACCTTGAAGTGACGGGAGAAGATTACTCCGAAGAATTTCCCGACGGAGCAATTTTGTCACAAATTCCTGCTGAAGGGTTAGAGTATCTCGTTGGAAACACAACAGTAAAAGTCACCGTCAGCAAGGGCGCAAAGCCTGTTGAGCCAACGGTTACAGAGGTAACTGTTACAGAGGAAATTCCAACCAAGACGGAAACAGAGGTTACCGAGGAAATTCAGCGGGTAGACGGTCCGATAGAAAACCCCGAAGCGGCGTTTGAACACAATTATCCCGAAATGGAACTGGAGCTTACTGCCGTGGGAATGGAAATCCCCGACAGCGCAAAGGAGCTTGCGGACGAGTTGTACGCTGTTCTGCGGCGGCACGGCGCGGACGCGGGGTTTCTTTACTACAACCCTCACACGGGGGGAAGTCTCGAATACAATGCGGACGAAAAGTTTTCCTCGGGAAGTATCATAAAGGCGATCTATGCGCGGAGTATTCTNGATTCCTCCACAGACCTGACGGCGGAGTACGAAATGACGGAGGAANTGCTGAACTCCCAATACGAGCTTGTGAACGGTCAGCCTGTGGGNACNNTTTTCACGGCGGAGGAGCTTATTCGGGCGGCGTTGGTAAAAAGTGACAACACGGCGTACAAAATGCTGTACAATTATATAGGTTANTCGAAATTCAACGAATANGCGGCGGGACTGGGCTTGCCCCAAAGAATGACGGACGAGAACTACTGGTTCAGGCTCACGGCGAGGGANTCGGCGGCTTATTTTAAGGAAATTTATGCCTTTTCCAAGCAGCACGTAAACGGCGANTTCATGCTTGAATGTATGGCTAATGCCGAGTACCGCGATATGTTTTCGGCGGTTTTGACGGACAAGACGGTACACGAAAAATACGGCTACNTGCCCCAGGAAGATTTTTACACNTTGGGAGACTGCGCCATAGTAAGCGGCGGCACGGATTACATTCTGGCGGCGTATGTGCGGAACACGGGGGAAAATCTTGATGTTAAGTTTTTCCAAGATGCGGCGGAAATTACCGATAAAATTCATGAAATAATAATGGAGCAATAAATTTAATATAAGTCCATAATTCTGTCATTTTATAGTGGTACAATCAATAGCGTTGNATCACTTTTNGGGAGATTNANTATGGATACGCTTGAAAAGAAAGAATTTTACAGAAAATTGAAATCATTGGCAATCCCTATGGCGTTTCAGCAGCTNATGACGGCTCTCGTCGGCGTTTCGGACGCGCTTATGCTGGGATTTATAAGTCAGGACGCGCTTTCCGCGGTATCTNTGGCGGGACAGGTNCAGTTTGTNTACTCGCTGTTTTTGTTTTCGGCAATGGCAGGAGTTTCCATTTTCTCGGCGCAGTACTGGGGAATCGGNGACACAAATTCCATTGAAAAAATACTTGGTATCGGGCTGAAAGCNTCNNTGCTCCTTTCCCTGCCCTTTACGGTGGGAGCGATTTTCTTCCCGCGGGTTCTGATGAGNGCGTTTGCTTCGGACAGCGCGCTTATTGCNGGNGGCGCGGAATATTTGCGNACGGTTGGAATTTCTTACCTTTTATTGAGCATNTCNCAGATTTACCTNTGCATAATGAAAAACTGCGGGCAGGCGTTAAAGTGCGCTGTGATAAGCTCCACGTCGGTGGTTGTGAACATTTTTCTCAANGCAATGCTTATNTTCGGNGTGGGATTTTTCCCTAAAATGGAAATTCANGGNGCGGCNCTTGCAACNGTAATTTCAAAGGTGATCGAGCTTGTNTGGACAATGTGCGTAATGGTGCGGTCGGGCGGCGTGAAGATCAGGCTGAAAAATATTTTTTACTGCGACAGGACGCTGCAAGGAGATTTTTGGAAATACACTGCNCCCATTTTAGGCGGCGAAATAGGCTGGGGCGTTGGTTTTACNATGTATTCCGTGATTATGGGACACTTGGGNAGCGACGCGGCGGCGGCGAATTCNATAGCAAATATTGCCAAAAACCTTATAATTTGCTTCTGCACGGGGGTTGCCAACGCAAGCGGCGTTATGACGGGCAGGCTTCTCGGCATGGGCGAGCTTGAAAAGGCAAAGGAGTACGGCGGNAAAATTACAAGAATTGCCATTTTAAGCGGCGTTGCTTCGGGNGTNATCGTGCTGTGCATAATCCCGTTTATACCGCTGTTCGGGAGCCTTTCCNCACANGCGCAGGACTACCTGAAAGTCATGCTTTTGGTAAGCTCCTATTACGTGGTGGGAAAGTCCGTGAACATGACGGTTATTTCGGGAATTTTCCCCTCGGGCGGGGACTCNAAATTCGGGCTTGTCTGCGATACTATTACAATGTGGTGCGTGACTGTNCCCATTGGACTNATTTCGGCGTTTTTGCTGAAANTNCCTGTAGAAACCGTGTATATTATTATTAATATTGACGANATAATAAAGCTCCCCGCAGTTTATCTGCACTATAAAAAATACCGCTGGGTACACAATTTAACAAGGACTTCCGCAGAAAATTCCAATTAATAACAAAAAAGAGGATAGAAAAAATCTATCCTCTTTTTAATTCCAGNCTCTTGCCTCTGAATCTCNNGCTTCTATCTGGCACCCCCAGCGAGAATCGAACTCACAACTAACCCTTAGGAGGGGTTTATTATATCCATTTAACTATGGAGGCTTACTTGAACATTATACCACAGCTTTCCGAAAATTGCAATAGTTTTTTTACATTTAGAACAGATGTACGAAAATTTATATAAAAATTTGTTCGATTTTACTATTTACAAGAACGGTTGTTTCGTGATATAATTCTGTTAAAAGAACATTTGTTGCACAGAAAATGGGTAAAATAATTGCAGAATAACTAAGTTGGGAGCGTATAAAATGAAAGAAATTGAAAGATATGATGTTAATGAGGAATGGGCGCATTCGGGAATTGTCAGGGCGGGAGATTTTTGTTTTATAAATTACTGCGCCCGTGATATCAGCGGAACTATCGAACAGCAGGTCAGCGCGGCTTTTGACGAAATGGAGGAACGGCTTGCGTTGGTGGGTCTGACACTTGAAAATGTGGTGCAGATGAACTGCCTGTTTAAAAATATCTGGGATATCCCTGCAATGGAAAAGGTCGTTAAGGAACGTTTCAACGGCAAATTTCCTGCGCGGAAGTCCATTCAGACGGAATTTGCGGATCACGGCAATTTGCTGTTTCAGGTTGACGGTATTGCTTATTCTGGAAAATAACGGGTATAAACGGAGCAAAATCGGAGGGCTGCGCTGTGGAAATTGCCGATAATATTATCAAAAACAAGCTGAAAAATGTGTATTTCATATGGGGACGGGGGAAAACTACCGTTGCAAATATACTGCGAAATAAATACGGCTGCTGCGTTTTCGGGACGGACGAAGCCCGAGACCGAAACATTGCGTATGCCTGTCCCGAATATCAGCCGTTTATGTGCCGAAATTTTGAAAAGGAATACGGTGTAAACAGCTTTTGGGAGCTTCCCAAGGAAGTGATAAGCGACAGAGAGGAACACTTTCTGCGCGAGGTTACGCCTATGATAGTCGCCGACCTTATTGCGCTTTCGCCGCAATATGAAACCGTGATATGCGAGGGTGATATTGATTATTTGGCAATAATCCCCATTGCGAAGCATTTCGTGTATTTGAACAACTGCGGAACAAAATTTGATTGGTTTGACCGTCCCGACCACGAAAATATTGTTGATATCACAAAAAAGAGAACCGATTTGACGGACGAGGAAAAAGCTGCTGTAATTCAAAACGCCTATGACGCTGTTTCGGGAAACGAGGGCGTTGTTCCCGATTGGGTCGTGGAAAACGACGTTAAGGTCATATCTTGGGACGACAGCGTAACTGCGGAGGAAACGGCGGCGGAGGCTGCGGAATATTTTGGATTTCGCTAAAATAAAACTGACTTGTTAAAAAGATTGGAGGGCGCGTTATGGATATGCTTGAAAAACTGAAAATACTGGGCGAATCTGCCAAATACGACGCCTCCTGCACCTCCAGCGGGGTAAGCAGAAAGGGCAGCGGCAGCGACGGCGTGGGAAACGCTTTCTACGGCGGGCTTTGCCACAGCTTCGCCGCTGACGGACGGTGCATTTCCCTGCTGAAAATTTTAATGACCAATTTCTGCCTTTTTGACTGCAAATACTGTGTGAACCGCCGAAGCAACGACGTTCCGCGGGCAAGGTTCACCCCCGACGAGATCGCGGACCTTACCATAAATTTCTATCGCCGCAACTATATCGAGGGGCTTTTCCTAAGCTCGGGAATTATCCAAAGTCCCGACTACACCTGCGAGCAGATGATCGAAGCCATTTCGATCTTGCGGAACAAGTACAAATTTTACGGCTACATTCACGCCAAGGCTATCCCGGGGGCTGACCCCGAGCTGATAAACCGTCTCGGGACGCTTGCGGACAGAATTAGCGTAAACATTGAGCTGCCCTCACAGAAAAGTCTGAACGCCCTTGCGCCCGACAAGTCCAAAAGCTCCATTTTGCTGCCTATGGGACATATTACCAACAAAATCAAACAAAACAGCTACGAAATTGTCAGGTACAAGTCCGCGCCGAAGTTTGCGCCTGCGGGGCAGAGTACTCAAATGATCATCGGGGCAACTCCCGATACCGATTTCCAGATTTTGAGACTTTCCGAGGCTATGTACGGCAAATACAGCCTTAAACGGGTTTTCTACTCGGCGTACATTCCCGTTGGTGACCAGAAATTGCTCCCTCCCGCAGGGACAAAACCGCCGCTTTTGCGTGAACACAGACTTTATCAGGCGGACTGGCTTCTGCGGTTTTACGGCTTTAAAGCGGAAGAAATTCTGGACGAACAGCATCAGGATTTCAACCCGCTGCTTGACCCAAAGTGCAACTGGGCGATACATCACCCCGAATGCTTCCCCGTGGAAATAAACAAAGCCCCCTACGAAACGCTTTTGCGCGTCCCCGGGATAGGCGTGAAGTCGGCGCAGAGAATTACGATCGCAAGGAAGCAGAGCAAACTTGATTACCCCGATTTGGGAAAGCTTGGGGTAGTCCTGAAGCGGGCTGTATATTTCATTTTGTGCAGCGGAAAGCGGGCGGAGGGGCTTATTGTAACAGAAGCGGGGATAATGCGTCAGCTTATGTCCGCAAGCACGGTGAAAGAACTGGAACAAAAAGGAAGCTTCGGGGAGCAGCTTAGCTTTTTTGACGATAAGAAAAATTCCGAGGCGTTTCTGCCCAGCATGGAGGACGCGGTAAAATGTTTGACGGGCGAAATGTGATATACTGCTACGACGGCAGCTTTGAGGGGCTTTTGAGCTGCGTTTTTGTAAGCTTTGAACGGCGGGAGCTTCCCTGCGGTGTGGTCTCGGAGGAACCTGAACAGCTATGTCTTTCGGAGCTTTTGCAGGTGGAGACTTCCCCCGAAAAGGCGGAAAGGGTGCTTAGGGCGATCCCGAAAAAGATTTCTCCCCAAGCGGAGAAGATCATAAAAAAGGCTTTTTTAAGCTGCGAGACCGGAAAAGATTTACTTATTCTGGAATATTTACAGAAAGGCTTTCACTACGGCAGGAAGATTTTGGATATGCTTGCGGACGATACGGTGAACGCCATTAACAGGGCAGTCCTGTTCTGCGGGAACGAGGCGCAGAAAATGCGTGAATTTATCCGATTTTCCGATTACGGGGGGTATCTTGTTTCCGTTATAGAACCGAAAAACAAGGTTATTCCTATGATCGCAACCCATTTTACGGACAGGCTTCCAAATGAGAATTTTCTGATTTTTGATAAAAGCCACGGCATGGCGTTGATATATTACGACCACAAGGCTGAAATCGCGGAGAACATTGAATTTGAGCTTCCTCCCGCAACTGCGGAGGAACAGCGTTACCGCGAGCTTTGGCGTGGATTTTACAACACAATTGCCATTAAGGAACGTTACAACCCCCGCTGCCGCATGAATTTTATGCCGAAGCGTTACTGGGCGCACATGACGGAGATGTGCGGGGACGATACCGATGTGCTGGAAGAAATTGCACAAAATTACCAAAAGAAATTAAGATAAAAATGGGCAATACCTTTCGGAATTGCCCAAAAATTCAATCGGAAATTTCTATCTTGGAAGCGTCCGCGTCCTCATAGTCAAAATCGTTGGAGAATATAAAAATATCGTCGTCCTCGCCCTGCGCGGAGGTGTCGTAATAGTCAAGGCTGTCGGTGTTCAGGTCGGAGGTGTCTATCTCGTTGTCGTACTCCATTTTGCGGGTGTTTGCCGCTATCGCCTGCTCCTGTTCGGCAAGCTGTCTGTCCGTGTCAAGGTTGTCGGTTTCCAGCTGATTATCGTACTCAACCTGACGAGCGTTCGCCGCTATCGCCTGCTCCTGCTCGTAAAGCTTTTGGTCGGTATCAAGGTCCGCTGTCTCCAATTGATTGTCGTACTCGATATGACGGGCGTTTGCGGCAATTGCCTGCTCCTGCTCCGCAAGCTTTTGATCGGTATCTAAATCCGAGGTCTCCAGCTGATTATCGTACTCGACATGGCGGAAGTTCGCCGCTATCGCCTGCTCCTGCTCATACAAGTCCTGCTCTGCGTTAAGCCCCGACGTGTCGATGTTCGTGTCCTCATAATTGTTCACGCTGACAGGCTTGGGAGGTTCTTTGGGAGGTTCGGGCTTCGGCTTGGTCTCCGTTTCGGACTTGGGCTTCGGCGCAGGGAAAAAGTCGTCGGGCTGAACAGGCTGCGAAACATTAGGCAGCGGCTGGGGCGGAGTATATTTTTCCGCAAAACCGTTTGCATCGGTGTTTTCCGAAGCATTGGCGGGGGGAATGTAGGGCGCTGTCTCAACCTTTTTGGGCATGAGCGCTCTGATAAAGAAAAATCCCACAACAGCCACAATTGCTATCATGATAACGCCCACAATAAGGCTTATGTACGGCGCATTCGGGTTGCGGTAAACCACAAATTCATAGGGCAGGATATGCTTTCTTATCTCAATTTCGTTTCCATCGCAGTAATCCGCTTCCTGAAACCAGTCTATCAGCAGCGGCATAAGATCGCTGTCGATTTCCTTTACGCGGGCAAGAATTGCCATTTCGGTAAAATCAATATCGGTATTTCCGTCCATATATTCCCAAGTGTCGTCGCAAATTGCGTAAAGAAGCCGCCTGTCCTCAATGTTGCTGGCAGAAATTGTAACATACAGACTTTCCGCTTCGTCAACATCATTTATAAGGGGCATGAGAAAGTATTCCTCGGAGGTACGGGAAGATGTCTCAACTCCCATAGTTGTGTTGGTCGTGGTCTCACTGGCGTAGCAGTCGAGAATATTGTTTACATAACCGCAGACAAAGTCGCCCTTTTTGACGTTCTGCATACTTTCAAAATTGAAGTCGGGAATATCGCCGTTGATCTTGATTATATCGGAAATTCCGCTGACTGTTAGTACGACCCCCGCAATTGCCAGAAAAATGAAAACAATTGCTATTCTGATCTTATTCATAAATCTATCCCCTTTAATATGGTATATTTTTTAAAACGTTTAAGTTTTCTTAATGATACCATATTTTATCACTTTAGTCAAGTATTTTGGCAAAAAAGTTGACATGACTTTATTTTTTTGCTATAATATATATGTTTGATATTTTTCAGACAATCGCTTA
>JAAVHM010000033.1 GCA_014799675.1 Ruminococcus sp.
AGAGGGGAGGGGGAGGCGGCGCGCGTCCCCTATCTTCCATGAGCGCTCCCCCTCCACTCTTTGGTTGTCTCTCTCGCACATTGTGAACGATTAACAGTTACTGAAAAAGTCTCCAAAATTCAAAGACAAACCAACAGAAGCCAAACAAAAACATTACCACGCAAAATATAAATTTATTTGTTCAAATTTTATTTCCACGCATTCTCTATCCTCAAAGTTGACACGTCATTCCAAATGCGGTATAATATTTATGAACGGAGGGATTTGCCATGTCCGAAAATAAGCATACCGAAAAAACACAGCTTGCCCGCTGCGAATCAATGAGCAGATTGCAGTCCGTGATAAGCGGCAAGTGGAAAATCCTTATCATATGGTACATATCGGCATATAAGACCCAACGCTTCAACGAGCTTCAAAGACGGCTTGAGGGAATTACACAGGCTACGCTGACAAAGCAGCTCCGGGAGCTTGAGGAGGACGGCTTTATATCCCGCAAAATTTACCCGCAAGTCCCGCCAAAGGTGGAATATTCCCTTACGGAAATGGGTGAAAGCTTTGTCCCCATACTGCTTGAAATGCAGAAATGGAGCGAGGAAAACTTGCTGTAAATTATACTTATAGTAAAATACCGAAAGAAATATACACAATATTACTGAACAGAGGGGAACTTTATGTCAAAAAATAAGACACGGGAATATGTGATATGTCCCTGCTGCGGGAAAAAGAATTATACCAGCGAACGTGAATTAATACGTACACCGAGCGTTAAAAGGTCAGTGGAGATACGGTATTTTTACTGCAATGAGTGCGGCTGTTCATATGTAAATGCGCCGCGGGATATCGGCAGGTTTTACGCCGTTAAAAAAGCAAGGGGTATTTTAACTCCGATATTTGCGGCTGTATTTTTAGCGGGAATTACTTTTTGTGAATTGGGTGCGGATTTTGACGATTCGCTGTTTATCGTTGTGTATATTATCTATTGGTGTGTTCTCATATTTATTTTGCAGACATATAAATCTCCGCCCGAACAGCGTAAAATCAAAAAGGCGGATAACGGTTTTGTGATGATATCCGCATCCGCCGAGCGTATCGGCGAAAATTCCTGCGGATTTGTGCAGGAAAAGGATTGCTCCAAAATATGCTTTATCCCCGAGGGACAGCTTGTTTACAACTGGAATATAATTCTCCCCGAACCCAACGCGGAAGCATTTCTGAAATGCGAAAATGCGGAATGTTTCAAAAGCCTGAAAATTAATTATATGTATAAATTATGCGGAGAAAATTTTTCCGTGTACGCTCAAATCACAGATATTGAGGTAAAAAATGACCGCGTTGCCCTGAAGCTGAAAATTTTTGGGGACTGCAAAAACACCGCCGAAAATTGCGGAGAGCTTTTCACCCTCGAAGACGAAAAGCTTGGCGAGATAGAGGGTCTTGAATATTTTAAAAATTATACTTAAAGTAAAATAAGAAAGGAAATATACATATGAAAATACTTATAATACGCCACGGCGACCCCGATTATTCCATAGACTCCCTGACGGAAAAGGGCTGGAAGGAAGCCGATATGCTTGCGGAAAGAATTGCGCCGCTGGACGTGAAAAATTACTATGTTTCCCCTTTGGGCAGAGCGCAGGACACCGCTTCCGCATCGTTAAAAAAAGCGGGCAGAACTGCCGAGACCTTGCCGTGGCTGAGGGAATTCAACGTCCCCATAACCGACCCGAAAACAGGCTTGCAGAGGGGAATACCATGGGATATGATACCCGCCGAGTGGACGGCTGTCCCCGAATATTACGACAGAAATTTGTGGTACGACACCCCGATCATGCAGTCGGGCAGCATGGCTGAAAAGCTTGCCGAGGTATGGGACGGTCTTGACAAAATACTTGAAATCCACGGCTACAAGCGTGAGGGAAATCTGTACCGCGCGGTAAAGCCCAACGAGGACAGGATAGTGTTTTTCTGTCATTTCGGAGTGCAGTGCGTTATGCTGGGGCATTTGCTTGGGATCTCGCCGATGATATTGTGGCACGGACTTATGACAGCGCCAACCTCCGTGACGACCCTTTGCTCCGAGGAACGCAGAGAGGGTATTGCTTTTTTCAGAGCAAGCGCGATAGGGGATATTTCCCACCTTTACGCAAAGGGCGAAGAGCCTGCTTTTGCGGGACGTTTCTGCGAGACCTTTTCCAACGCGGAGCAAAGGCATGATTAACGGTAATATGTATTGTTCATGGAGTAATTTTAGTTTGACATAAGAACTTTTTTGCAGTAAAATAGTATTATGGAAATTTTTTCGTGAGGGGGAACGTCTGTGACAGAGCATTGCCATTATATCGAGGAGGTAAAGCTGAACAAGGCTCTGCCGAGAAGCTCCTATCTCTCAAAGCTCCCCGCCGTGAAAAATCTTTCAAAGCTTGGAAGTATCGCATTTGACAGCGACGTGACCTTTATCGTCGGTGAGAACGGTTCGGGAAAATCCACGCTTCTGGAAGCAATAGCAGTTGCGGCAGGCTTCAACCCAGAGGGCGGTACAAGAAATTTTGGCTTTGGGACTTACGACAGCCACTCCGAATTAAGCAGTTATATAACTCTTAGCAGGGGAGCATACCCGCGGGACGGCTTTTTCCTCCGTGCGGAAAGCTTCTATAATCTTGCAAGCTATATTGAGGAGATAGACAATCTGCCCGCCGCTGCACCTCCCGTTATAGGCGGTTATGGCGGAGTTTCCCTCCACGAGCAGTCCCACGGAGAAAGCTTCCTTGCGGTGATAAAAAACCGCTTCGGGGGAAACGGTCTGTACATTCTGGACGAGCCGGAAGCCGCCCTGTCCCCCACGGGGATAATGTCCCTAATGGTTGTCATGCACGACTTGGCGGAGAAAAATTCCCAGTTTATAATTTCCACACATTCGCCGATCTTAACAGCGTACCCCAACGCCTTGATATACGAGCTTACGGAAAGCGGCATAAACCGTACACCGTACAAGGAGACGGGGAATTACATTATTACAAAGCGGTTTCTTAACGACCCCGAGAAGATGATAAAAAAATTATTTGAATAAATATGGGAGGTAATTTTTATGTTAAAGCGAAAAAAATTAGCGGCGGTCATGGCAATTTCAGCGGTGCTTTTAACAGGGTGTCAGAACAATGCCGAGGCGGCGCAAACGGTTCGGGAAAGCGTTACGGCAGAGCAGACGGAACAGACAACGGAAGCTGCCGAAACAACGGCAGAAACAACTTCCGCAGAAACAACTCAAAGCGTTGCGGAAACTCAATCTGAAACGGAGGATTTTGTTTACCCCGACGACCCGCTTACTGCGGAAAATCTGCTTAAAATAACCACGGCGGCAAAAGTTCAGCTTATCGAATCGGAGGAAATAAGCGGAAATATGATTTTTCATTTTGGTCTGCTTGATATTGATTTTGACGGTTTACCTGAAATGTTCTGNGAGTTTCGTAATCCTATTCACCACTATTATGATTGCAGCCTTTATTCTTTAAAAGAAGAAAATTTTTGTGAAAAGCTTGTTGATTATCAGGCTCATTTTGACTCTCCTTTAACCGGTAACAGCGTTTATCTTCAAAAGGGAGAACATGGCGGTGAAAAATCAATTATTGTATATTCAAATTGGGACAGCAACAGCCACGGAGTAAGCAGTATAATTTCCGAAATAAAAAATACGGACGGCAANTTTTCNTTTGANGAAAAATTNCGCAGNCATTGGGANTATATAAGCCCTTATGACAGNGAGTACAAATATGAACCNGATTTCTTTTACATTGACGGCGAGGANACAGATTGGGAAAATTACGAAAAGAGACTTATGGAATATTGGTACAGTTACAGTTCAAATAACATCACACCGATAGAGTATGTACACGAAAATGTCAGATATGGCGCTATTGAATATGGCGCAGACCCTNATAAAATAACTATNGAGAATTACGANGANCTTTATTCGCTGTACAGCGTTTANGTNAANAATTTGAAAAAACAAGGAGAGTAATTGTGGCAAGATTATATCCGCTGTTTTCCTCAAGCAAGGGGAACTGCACATACATAGGCAGCCGTGAAGCGGGAGTGCTTATNGACGACGGCGTGTCCTTTACACGGCTNAAAAACGCCCTGACGGCAAACGGACTTTCCCTTGACGCNGTAAANGGGGTCTTTGTTACCCANGAGCACAGCGANCACATCAAGGGACTTGATATGCTGACGAAAAAGACAAGCATACCCGTGTTCGCGCAGGGTATNACNCTGGAGGGGCTNTTTGACANGGGCGTCCTCCACGGCGATTATTACGAGNTAAAGGGCGGCGAGGAGGTCTGCGGNATTCGGGTGGAATGCTTTGAGACTTCCCACGANACGCCNCAGTCCTGCGGCTATAGGCTGACCTTTCGGGACGGCAAGTCCGCGGCGGTCTGCACAGATTTGGGGTACGTTTCCGACGTTGTTGAAAACGCCCTGCTGGGTACGGACTGCGTGCTTCTTGAAGCAAATTACGACATCGAAATGCTGCGGAANGGCGTTTACCCATACTATCTGAAAACGCGTATTTTCAGCAAAATGGGACACCTTTCCAACCCCGACAGCGGCGAGTTTGCGGCAAGGCTTATAAAAAGCGGCACGACCCGTCTTATTCTGGGACANCTTTCACANGAGAACAACACTCCNCNNACTGCGGANGATACGGTGCTTTCCTGCCTNGGAGAGTTCACGAGAAATTCCGATTACACGCTGAATGTTGCTCCCGTGGAGACAAGCGGNGGATTTNTTGCATTTTAGTTGACAGTGTACAGTTGAAAGTTGAAAGTTATAAATATAGGAGATCCGTGGTATGACGGTTCTTTTAAGAAAGGATAACAGTTATGACTCANCAAGAAAGACAATTATATCTTATAAAATACCTGCTTTCGGAGAATAAAAAATATGCGGAAATNCNCGTNCCCGAAAGCGANGAGGAGCGTTTCAGACTGCTCCGAAGTCTTATGAATATNCGTCCGCCGAAGCCNGTGACCGAGGAATTTCTTGCGGTGCAGGACGAGTTTCTGAAAGAGAAAATTTCCTCAAACGGCATTACGGATATTGCAGGCTTAACGCCGATTGAGGACGGAATTTACCTTTGGAAAGGCGATATCACAACTCTGAAATGCGGCGCAATTGTCAACGCCGCAAACTCCCANATGTTAGGCTGCTTTCAGCCCTGCCACAGCTGTATTGACAACNCGATACACACATTTTCTGGAATTCAGCTGCGTCTGGAATGTGCCGGTATTATGGAAAATCAGGGCNGCGAAGAGCNGACAGGTTCGGCAAAAATCACGTCGGCGTATAATTTGCCATGCGGCTATATTATCCACACAGTCGGACCTATCGTCAGCGGCNGGCTNANCGANANNCATTGCNGACAGCTTGAAAGCTGTTACANNTCCTGCNTTGAAACGGCTGTGCGGAGTAATGTGCAGAGCATTGCTTTCTGCTGTATCTCNACGGGAGTGTTCGGNTTCCCGCAAAAGGAAGCGGCGGANATCGCAGTAAANACGGTGAGANANTTTCGNAAAAANCANNATATTGAGGTGATATTCAATGTTTTCAGGCAGGATGANNACNACATCTACAGNGGACTGCTNGGCTGAAATAATTCGCTTAAAAAANGNTTTGAACGCCGCCGACGCTGTTGTTATAGGCGCAGGCGCGGGACTTTCCACCGCGGCGGGCTTTACCTATGCGGGGGAACGGTTTGAAAAATATTTCTCCGATTTTATAGAAAAATACGGCTTTACCGATATGTATACAGGGGGATTTTATCACTTTGAAACGCCCGAAGAGCATTGGGCATACTGGTCGAGACATATTTTCTGCAACCGCTATACGGACGCCCCTAACGGCGTATACAAAAAGCTTTTTGAGCTTGTTAAGGACAAGAATTATTTTGTGCTGACAACCAACGTTGACCACCAGTTTCAGAAAGCGGGATTTGATAAAAACCGTCTTTTCTATACGCAAGGGGATTACGGTCTTTTCCAGTGCAGTGAGCCTTGCCATAACGAGACATACGACAACGAAAAGGTAATTCGGGAAATGTTTGAACGTCAGAAAAATATGCGCGTCCCCTCGGAGCTTGTCCCAAAGTGTCCCAAGTGCGGAAAGCCTATGGCTATGAATTTGCGGGCGGACGATAAATTTGTGGAGGACGAGGGTTGGTACAGAGCAAACGAACGGTACAGCGAATTTATCAGACGTTACAGCGGAGGGAAAATATTGTTCCTTGAACTTGGCGTGGGCTTTAATACGCCTGTTATTATAAAATTTCCGTTCTGGAAAATGACCGCAAAAAACCCCAGCGCGTTTTACGCCTGCATTAACAAAGGCGAAGCAATTTGTCCCGAGGAAATAGGCGAACAGTCGGTTTGTCTGAATATGGATATCGGGACGGCAATTGAAAAAATGCTGTAATGACAAGGCGATTTGCAATAGTAAAACAAAAGCAGTACCGTGTGCTAAATGCGGTACTGCTAAAAATTTATTCTGTTTTGGTATTTTTGGAACGTTTTAAAACTGCAACTCCGACCACCAAAAATATGGGGAAAATTATTGCGGCAAGTATGCCCTTTTTCAAATCGTCCGAAGCAAGTCCCGAAACAAAGCCCGCAAGGGTAGGACCTCCCGAGCAGCCAAGGTCTCCCCCAAGAGCAAGCAGGGCGAACATTGCCGTGCCGCCGTTTTTTATTGAAGCGGCAGCCTTGCTGAATGTTCCCGGCCACATTATTCCCACGGAAAGTCCGCATACCGCGCAGCCCGCCAGCGACAGAAACGGCGACGGCGAAAGTGATATGCAAAGGTATGACAGTACGCATAAAATGCCGCTGCCCGCCATAAATTTGTCAAGGTCTATGCTTGCGCCGAATTTGCCGTAAAAGAGTCGGGAGCTTCCCATTAAGACCGCGAACGCCATAGGTCCCGCAAGGTCGCCGACGGTCTTGCTTACCCCCAGACCAAGCTCCGCAAAGGTGGAAGCCCATTGGCTCACAGCCTGTTCGCTTGCCCCCGCGCAGGTCATCATAAGCATAAGTATCCAGAATGTTCTGCTTTTGACAAGCTGCAAAATCGACAGTCCCTTTTCGCCCTCCTGCGTAAGGGGAGCAATGGGCGAACCCGCAAAAACAAAGGCGTTGACAACTGGGACAATTACCCATATACAGGTGAGTATTTTCCAGTTTTCGATACCGAAAAGTCTGAAAAATATTGTGGAAAGAAGCACCACGCCAACGTGTCCCCAGCAGTAAAAGGAGTGGAGCAGGCTCATTGCCTTTTCCTTGTTGTCGGTTGGACAGCTTTCGATTATCGGGCTGACAAGGACTTCCAAAAGACCTCCGCCAACAGCGTACAGCGCAACGGAAATAAGAAGTCCCGCATACGGGTCTGGCAGGATCTCGGGAAGAAATGCAAGTCCCAAAAGTCCCAGCGCGGAAAAAATGTGGGCAATCAGTATAGAAGCCTTGTACCCTATTTTGTCCACAAAGCCCGCGGAGAGCAGGTCAACCAGAAGCTGAATACCGAAATTTATTGTTATCAGCATGGTTATCTTGCTTAGGGGAATGTTGTATGCGGTCTCAAAGGTCAGAAAAAGCAGGGGGATAAAATTGTTTATAATAGCCTGAACAACATATCCCACAAAGCAGGCGTACATTGTTTTTGTGTAATTTTTATTCATAGCAGTCAATTCCTTTTTATACAAAATGCAGATTTAATTATAACATATTTTTTTCTGAAAAGCAATAAAAAAAGTCCACAAAAAGGTTTTATTGGTGATTAGGATAAGCTGTCCGCAATAAAAACAGAGCGTTCATTACTGAACGCTCCGCTTTTGCAAATGTTACCTCGTTAGAGGTTATTTATTAAGGAATTTATAAGATGATACGAATTGTCACTTAAAAAATATTGTCAATATGATTTTTCTGTCCTATAATATAAAGCAGCATTTCGCGGTTGATTTTTGCCAAGTCCTTGTACTCGTTGACGTTCTCGAAGCAAGCCACGCAGATCATCTGTATTGAGCATATGACATAGTAAACCGCCTGCTTTTCTTCCGCCGTAAGAGGATCAACGCTGTCATAACCGCGCAGTATAGCCTCCAGTATTTCGGGGAATTTATCATATGCGTTTTTCACGTCCCGCTGTTCTGAAAGTATTCCCGTGGCGCAGTAGCAGGGATCCCACAAGCGTACGTTCCGTTCGCTTAATTCAAAATCAGCGAACCCGCTTACCTCGCCGCCGTCAAACAAAATATTGCAGGGATTTGGGTCGTGGTGTATCAGCTGCTTCGGCAGCTTTTCAAACAGTCCGCCGAAATTGTTGATGTAATCCTCAAAAAAGCTGTCGGGAATACCCATGTTCCATTGGATATTCTGCTTTTTTACTTCGGGCAGCGCCCATTCTGTCACGTGAGCGAATAAATTCTGTTCAAAGGGCTGAATGTCCTTTTCCACAGCGGAAAGCGCATTATGCAGACGGGCAATGCTTTGTCCGTATTTGAAACCGAAGTCCCCGCACTTGCCGCCAAAGCGCTCTGCTTTGGAAAGCGGTTCGCCCTTTACCCTGCGTATCAGTACAAAATTATTTTTGTCCTCTGTAAAGTCATCGCCTTTTACTGTCGGGACAGGTACTGCCGCCGCAAAGCCCTGATTTGCCAATGCCTTTGCCACCCGAATGTTTCGCAGGAGATCGGCTCTGTCTCCTGTTTTAAGCAGATATTCCCTGCCGATCTGCCATACATTGTCTGCCGTTTTTGTGCCGTCAACAATTTTTACATCATTAATAGCCAAATCCTGCGGAATGTCCCAATTGGCAAGAATTTTCCGCAATTCTTTTTCTGTGTACATATCTGAAACCTCCCATATTGATTTATGCGTCCCGTAAAGGGATAGATATTTTTTAGGAGAACAGCCGTACATTCGCAAAAATGCCTTGTAAAATCCTGCATAGCTGTCAAAGCCGTATTCCAAAGCCGCGTCAACAGCCTTGCGCTTAACGCTTATTTCCGCCAGAGCGCGGTCAAGCCGCCGCCTGTTGATGTAAGCCGCAAGCGGCACGCCCGTCACTTGTGCAAACAAATGCTGATAGTGCCATACCGAATAGCCCGCCATTTGTGCAAGCTCTTCGGGGGTGATATCGGTTTTCAGATTTTGCTCAATGTAAGCAATGCCTGATTTTATTATATCTGCGTTTTGCATGAAAGTCCTCCTTCCCGGGATAGTTTCATTATACCACATATTTTCGGAAAAACATTTCCTGTTTTGCGAAACCTCTTTTGCGAACCCTTTTTTGCTTTACAATAAAAGGCGGTATGGTTTGAATTCCCATGCCGCCTTTATGTGTTATAACTCTGTTTTCTGTATTACATCCACATATCCAGTTCCTCGCTGCCGCATTTGCCGACGATAACTTCCACATCGTTAAAGCGCTCGGGAACAAGAGCATACGCTGTCATTCTGAGGTGTCCCTCCACAATTACAAAGCTCTCGTAATCGGAGGTTAAAAAGAATAGCTTCGGAAAATCACCGCCGTTCTTAATATACTCGGCAGTACGTAAAAATCCGTCATTGCTCAGATCGTAGATCTTTATGCCGTTTCGTATTGTCTCCGCCGCCGCCAGTGGCTTGTGTGTTCCCGCGGACAGTTCGTTCCAATAGCTGTAATCTATATATCTGATTTTCTCTAAATCAGGTCTTGAAAAACTGCATAAGCTCCATTCTGTAAATTTGGTGGGGAAATTTTCAAATAGTTCCTTTCCCTCTCCATACCCGCGAAATTCTCCCAGCAGCTTTTTTCTTGCAGTATTTTCATCAGCGCTGTTCAGGTCCGCGGATAATATTATGCTCTCGTCCAGCGAAAGCTTTTCCATAACCTTTTTGATTTGTTCCGAAAATCTCTCGGAACGGTATTCCGCCTTTAAAAATTCAGAGATCATTTCGTCCTCGGAGCTTGTTCTCAAAATGTTCATATTAAAATTAGCCTCCTTTTTGGGAGAAGCTAAAAATATATAACCCTCCCAAGCCGTTTCAATGTTTGTTTATTCATGATCAAAATTCCTCCTTTCATCAAAATTTGCATATTATAATGCATATATTAACTATATCATTTTCTTTGAAATTTGTCAATGTTCGTGCTGTGCTTTTAAGAGAATTTTCAGCTAAAAAATAAAATGGACTATTAAAAATAGTCCATTTTTAACGCATTGTCATAAACATCGGATAACACCCATCAACGATTTTATCATCGCTCTTTACTGCAATTTCAAGGAAATCTTTAAAGC
>JAAVHM010000034.1 GCA_014799675.1 Ruminococcus sp.
CGCGGGATATGCGTGACAAGGGTACGCTTAAAAAGAACACGGCGGTTGTGACAGTCCTGACAAATCTTGGCTTTACCCATTTTGCAAAAAACAACGATATAAACATGATAACCACAAAGGTTGGCGACCGTTATATTATGGAACAAATGCTTGCAGGCGGGTACAATCTCGGCGGCGAGCAGTCGGGGCATATTATTTTCCACGACTATGCAACAACGGGAGACGGTCAGCTTACGGCGGTACAGTTTTTGAGCATACTCAAACGGCAGGAGCGCAAGGCTTCCGAGCTTGGCTCAATGATGGAAAGATACCCGCAGGTAATGGTGAACGTCAAGATAATCCCCAAGTGGAAAGAAGCTTGGAAAAACGATACCGAGATAGAAAAGATAATAAACGTAAATCAGACAAAGCTTGGTTCAAGCGGCAGGATACTTGTTCGTGAAAGCGGCACAGAGCCTCTTATACGCGTTATGATAGAGGGCAAGAAATTCCGTCTTATCAACCAAATGGCTCTTGAAATTGCAGATAAAATAAAGGAACGCTGTCCCGATGACAGCAAAGAAAAGCAAGAGGAGAAAGAATGACGGCAAAAATAGTAATTATTTCGGGAGCTTGCGGTACAGGCAAAAGCACTATATCAAAGCTTCTTGCTGAAAATTCTCCATGTCAGCGTTCGTTACGAATACATACGGACGATTTCTATGAGTACATAAAAAAAGGCTACATAGACCCATGGAATGACAAGGCAGGCGACCAGAATGAAATCGTGGTAAATGCTGTCACGGCAAGCGCAAAAGAGTTTCTTTTGGGCGGATATGAGGTCTATGTTGACGGCGTTATCGGTCCATGGTTTTTGGAGCAATGGCTAAAACTTGCCAATGAGGGATTTGATGTGAGGTATGTCGTGCTTCGTCCCGATGAAGAGAGTACCGTTTTTCGTGCGGCAAACCGTAGGCAAAGAGCAGAATTTCCTTTGGACGAGGAAGCTGTAAGAAAGATGTGGCGAATGTTTTCCGAGCTTGGCGAGTATGAAGCAAATGTTGTTGACAATTCAAATCAGACAGTATCGGAAAGTGTTGAATTAATACAGAAGCTTTTGGCACACGGCAGATTTCGCATAGGATAGCGTACATAAATTTATATAGGATATTAAAACAATGGTGATGTGATTTATGATTTATTTTAAGTACACATACTATAAGGAAAGCTTTTTGGCAAACGTTGTTGAATGTACGGCTCTGCTTTGTCCATTTATAGCTGCGGCAATATGTATATTCGCGCTTGATATTGAATCACTTGGCATTTTGATATTGCTGACTATTATTGCAGCGGGATTTGCGGCAGAATTTCTGTTAAAGCGCGTTGCTGCAAAGGTAAACAAGTACACAATGGAAAACAAGATCGCCGAAAACGCTTCCTATGCAAAATATATTGCGGTTACATATCCCGATTGGACTTTGCGGTGTATTGAACTAAACTCCGAATATGCCGATTACGGAGACGATATCCCGTTTGTTGACTTTCACCCCAAAAGACAGCGAAATAGTATGATAATTCAGATAGTTGGTTTGAGTTTGATTTTGGGGATTTTCGGAGCGCTTATTATATGGTGCGTGTATATCCACAAGGTATATGGAATTTAAATTTTATATTTAAGAGGTAAAAAATGAGAATTACCGAAAACTGGACGGATTACCGTCTTATAGACTGCACGGACGGCGAAAAGCTGGAGCTTTGGAAAGACATTTCCCTTATCCGTCCCGACCCGCAGATAATATGGAAAACGGAGAAAAAATCTCCGATTTGGAACTCTGCCCACGGACATTATCACCGTTCCGAAAGGGGCGGGGGACAATGGTCGTTTAAAAAGAAAATTCCCGAAAGCTGGGTCATAGAGTACGGCGACCTGCGGTTCAACATACGTCCCACAGGCTTCAAGCACACGGGACTTTTCCCCGAACAGGCGGTAAACTGGGACTATATGGACGGTCTTATACGTTCCGCGGGCAGACCTATAAACGTTCTGAACCTTTTCGCCTACACTGGAGGGGCAACACTTGCCTGTGCAAATGCAGGGGCTTCCGTGTGCCATGTGGACGCTTCCAAGGGCATGGTTCAGTGGGCGAGGGACAACGCAAAGGCTTCGGGACTTGAAGATAAGCCCATACGCTGGATAGTGGACGACTGCGAAAAATTCGTCGCCCGCGAAATAAAGCGGGGGAGACGATACGACGCTGTTATAATGGATCCGCCCTCATACGGCAGAGGTCCCACAGGCGAGGTCTGGAAGCTGGAGGACAGCATATACGATCTGGTAAAATTGTGCGTCGGGGTGCTTAGCGACGAGCCGCTGTTTTTCCTTTTAAACAGCTATACAACGGGGCTTTCCCCGTCGGTAATGGCTTACATTCTCAAAGAGACCGTGGGAGAAAAATTCGGCGGCAGCATTACCGCGGACGAAATAGGCTTGCCGGTTGAGGCAAGCGGCGGAGTGCTTCCCTGCGGTTCGACGGCTATTTGGAAACGATAAAATTTATGGAAAAGGGATATTTCAATGAAAAAATTTTTGACGCTATTTACGGCGGTTTGTATGGTATTCTGCCTTGCTGGGTGCAAAGAAAACAATACCTCGTCAGGTGAACCTCGCAATTATAAAATAGAGGATGTATTAAAAAACGACGTAAAAATTGACGGTATTCCGGTTTCAATTCCGTGTACATTAAATGAGCTGCTTGAAGCATTGGGTGATGATTACAGCGTTGACAATGATGAAATTTATAGATTTATTTATGAGGGAAATTCATTATTTGCTTTATATTATAAAAATGAAAATACCTATGGTCAGTTAATGGCGTTGGTAGATACGGAAAATGCTGATTTTGATACGATAATTGTTGAATCATATATGAGTGGGAGAGATAACGGAATTATAAGTTTATCCGATCTGTCAAGCGGTGACAGCTTGGATAAATGCTTGGAAAAATACGGAGAACCTAGTAATACTTATGATGACGGAGAAATAACTTATATAACATATGAAGAGGGTAATTGCTTCATTCAAATTAACATTATTGACAATGTTGTTGATGAAATTTCAGATGTCAGATTTATAATAAAGAGGTAGAAAAAAATGCCGTTTTTTGCATTGGCAGCAGGAATATATTTTATAGTCACGGGAATTATTCAAAAGGGCAGGGCGTTTAGGTCAAAAATGGGAACGCCTCTTTCGGAAAAGGAAGTTAAAACAGTCAAACTCACCTATATCATAGTAGGCGCAATTTTGCTGTTGATAGCTTTGATAAGCGGTATAGAGCTGTTTTCGGAAATGTAGGAACACGTTGTTCCATGAACACGCCGTTCCATGCGCCTTAAATTGGGAGGCGCTGCCGTGAGGTTTTTTGTACGGCTTGTTCTGGGACTGCTCCTTATATACGCGGGATTTTCAAGGCAGGACATTTTCTACCGCATAAGGGGAATAAGTCTTAAAGGCGCAGGCATTTTCGTCATGCGTATCATATATATCTTTGCAGGCATACTTTTAATTGTTCTGTAAAAANNTGGAAAAGGAAAATATTATGCAGGAAAAAATCATATCAGCGGAAAATGTGGATTTCCACTATTCAAATGAATTTGAAGAAAACGAGAACGCTCCCGTTAAGCAGGTTCTTAAAGGAGTTTCTCTCGATATAAAAAAGGGCGAGTTTACCGCNATTCTCGGGCATAACGGCTCGGGAAAGTCCACNATTGCAAAGCANATGAACGCTATNCTTTTGCCCTGCGGGGGAAAGGTCTATGTGGACGGCATTGACACCTCCGACGAGGAACGGCTCTTTGACATACGGCAAAGGGTGGGNATGGTTTTNCAGAACCCCGACAATCAGATAGTTGCAACTATCGTTGAGGAGGACGTCGCTTTTGCCCTTGAAAATCTTGGAGTTCCCCCCGACGAAATGCGTGANCGNGTTGACGACGCNTTGAAGTCGGTGGGAATGTACGAGTATCGGGAACATTCTCCCCACCAGCTTTCGGGAGGACAGAAGCAGAGNNTTGCCATTGCGGGAATAATCGCAATGCGCCCCGACTGTATAGTCCTTGACGAGCCTACTGCAATGCTTGATCCCCACGGCAGAAGAAGCGTGCTNAAAACAATACGNAAGCTTAACCGTGAATTCGGCATAACGATAGTCCTGATAACTCATTATATGGACGAGGCGGCGCAGGCGGACAGAATTGTNGTNATGGACAACGGTGAAATTCTAATGGATAACGTCCCGAAAGAGGTTTTCTCCAATGTGGAGCTTATGAAAAAAATCGGACTGGACGTGCCGCAGGTCACGGAGCTTATGTATCTTCTNGGNCANAGNGGACTTACCGCCGACACGCATATCATTGACGAGGAAGAATGTGCGGANGCATTGATAACTTTACTGAAAGGAAATTAAAATGGCTGTAATCAAAACAGAAAATCTTACCTATACTTACAGCATAGGCACTCCCTTTGAGAAAACCGCTGTGGATAATGTAAACCTCGATATCGAAGAGGGGGAGTTTGTGGGCATAATCGGGCATACGGGTTCGGGAAAGTCCACACTTATACAGCATTTGAACGGTCTTGTAAAGCCCACCTCGGGCAAGGTTTTTATAGACGGTGAGGATATATGGAGCAAGGACGTGAAGATCCGGGACATACGCTTTAAGGTAGGTCTTGTTTTTCAGTACCCCGAATATCAGATATTTGAGGAAACTGTTTATAAGGACATTGCTTTCGGTCCNAAAAANATGGGACTTCCCGACGANGAGATAGACCGCAGGATAAAGGAGACCGCCGAGCTTGTGGGACTGCATATGGAAAACCTTGACAAGTCTCCCTTTGAGCTTTCGGGAGGTCAGAAACGCCGCGTTGCGATCGCGGGAGTTATGGCTATGGAACCCAAGGTACTCATTCTGGACGAGCCTACGGCGGGTCTCGACCCAAAGGGCAGGGATAAGATTTTAGGACAGATAAAGGAGTACCACAGGCAGAAAAAATCAACAGTNCTGCTTGTTTCCCACAGCATGGAGGACGTGGCTAAATTTGCGGATAAAATTCTTGTGATGAACAAGGCGCAGGTTTTNTGCTACGAGGACACTCCCGAGGTTTTCAAAAAAGCNGNGGAGCTTACCGANATAGGGCTTTCCGTGCCGCAGATAACGAGGGTTTTCAACCGCNTGAAGCAAAGCGGNATAGACATTCGCACGGANGTNTACACNACNGANTTTGCNAAAAAGACAATTCTTGAATATCTTGAAAAGCGAGGTGAGAGCCATGCTTAAGGATATCACNATAGGACAGTATTTCCCGGGAAAATCGGTNGTCCACAAGCTTGACCCAAGATTTAAAATAATAATCACGGGAATTTTNATNGCAATGCTTTTTTCCGCTGACAGCTTTATCGCAATGGCTGTNGGAATAGTTTTTCTCATCGTTAGCTTTCTGCTGTCGAAAATACCGTTAAAGCTTATGCTGAAAAGCATTAAGCCAATAGTTCCCATAATCATTTTTACATCTGTGCTGAACATATTCTTCCTGGACGGCGTNGTGCTCTTCAAAATAGGATTTTTAAAGGTGACATACGAGGGTCTGCGAACAAGCGCATTTATGATAATCAGGATAATCGCTCTTATCATGGGAAGCTCCCTGCTGACCTACACCACCTCTCCGATAACCCTTACGGACGCTATCGAACGGCTGCTTTCGCCCCTTAAACGGGTAAAGCTTCCCGTACACGAGCTTGCAATGATGATGACGATTGCGTTAAGGTTTATCCCCACGCTTATCGAGGAGACCGACAAGATAATGTCCGCCCAAAAGGCGAGGGGCGCGGACATGGAAAGCGGCAGCCTTTTACAGCGTGCAAAAGCCCTTACCCCTATTCTGATACCGCTTTTTGTGTCGGCTTTCAGACGCGCGGAGGAGCTTGCCGTGGCAATGGAGTGCCGCTGTTATCAGGGCGGCGACGGCAGAACAAGATTAAGACAGCTTCATTCAAGCGGCGGCGATTACTTTGCGCTGGGACTTTCCATAGTTTTCCTTGATATCGTGCTGCTTATTAACTGTATGACAGGTTGATGCTTATGCGTAATTTAAAGGTTTTTACGGCGTACTGCGGTACTGCTTATCACGGCTTTCAGCGGCAGGAAAACGCTGTCGGCGTACAGAATATACTTGAAGAAAAGCTTTCCCTGCTGACAAACGGCGATGTGAAAATAAACGGCTGCTCACGGACGGACACGGGAGTCCACGCAAATGAATACTGCTTCTCCTTTGAGACGGAACACAGTATTCCCTGCAATAATATCATAAGGGGCATGAATTCTATCCTGCCTGACGATATTTCGATTTTGAGCTGCGAGGAAGTCCCTGCGGATTTTCACGCTCGGTATTCCTGCATTGCCAAGGAATATGAGTATCTTATTTTAAACAGGCAAAGCAAAGACCCCTTTCTTGCGGACAGGGCTTTGCATTATCCCTTCAAGCTTGACATTCCGCTTATTGAGAAAGCCGCGCAGGACTTTGTAGGTACTCATGATTTCACGTCATTTTGCGGTACTGCCAATTTAAAGGAAAATACTGTCAGGACGATAGAATATTTTAAGGTAATCCAAAATGAAAATTTAGTGAAACTTATTGTAAAAGGCGACGGATTTCTGTATAATATGGTTAGGATAATGGTCGGCACGCTTATTTTTATAAACGAGGGCAAATTGGACGCAGGTTCAATTCCCGCAATTATTGAAGCGAAAGACAGAAACCTTGCGGGCAAGACTATAGGCGCGCAGGGACTTTATCTTAACAAGGTATTTTATTAACAAGTAAAAATTCTTGCCTCTTGTCTCTTGCTTCTTTAAGCTTGAACAATTTGCTCTATATCCGTATTTTACTCTGAAAGGGGAGGGTTCGGCGTGGCTGTTACAGACGTTTCAATGCTTCGTAAAAACAGAAAAAAGAAAAAAGCGCTGAGCTTTCTCAAAAAGCTTATAGTTATCCTTGTAATTGGGGGAGCTGTGGCGGCGGTAGTTTTTACAAAGGACTTATGGTATCCAAAGCTGGACGGCATACTTACAAAAATTCCCGCAAAGGAAAATTCCGCGGAGCTTGCCGAGGGTGAGTTCCCTATATCCATAGAGGGCGGCGCAAGCTACAATCTTCTGCCGCTTGACAGCAGCATAGCGATCGTTGACGATTCACACTTCTTTGTGTACAATGACGACGGAAAAATAATCTATTCCGCCCAGCACACCTTTTCAAGACCAATGATGACGGCATTTAACAAAAAGGCTTTGCTTTACGACTTAGGGGGTAAAAGCTTCGGGCTTTACAGCAAATATAAAAATGTTTACAGTAAATCCACAGATGAACCCATTTTGCTCGCAAGGCTTGGAAACAACGATATTGCGGCGGTTGTGACAAAAAGCGAAAAATATCCCTCGGCGCTTATGGTATATGACGCCTCGGGAAAGAATATTTTTAATTACCGTTCGGTTTCAAGGATCATTGATATAACCTTTAATTCCGACAGCAGCGGCTGTTATATAACAACTATCGGCACGCGGGGCGGATTTATCGTGTCAAACATACTTTATTACCGCTTTGACAAGGTTGATCACGACGGAAAGGGAAATCCCGTTCCCGTCTGGCAGACAGACGATCTGCAAACCCTTGCTCTTTCGGTAAGGCTTTACGGAGAAAACAACATTATCATGTTCGGGGACACAATGTGCGCATACTATGACGAAAACGGCAATTTTACGGACAGCTATGAATACAAGCGTCAGCTTCTGGACTATTCCTCCGACGGAAGCGTTGCGGCGATGATATTCAAAAACGAAGAGCGAAGAAGCTCCGACCTTGTTATGATAGACTGCCTTAACGGAACGATAAGCGAAAAAAATCTCGGTTATGAGGTACTTAACGTACAGGTAAGCGGGAATACTGTATATATGCAGAGCAGAGACGGCATAGAGTCCTGCACCGCCGAGGGCGAACCGCTTTCCTCAGTTAAGCTTGACACGGATTACAACGATTTCTGCCGTGTGGGAAGCTACATTTACCTGCTTGGCTATGACGAAATAAACAGGATAGATTACAATTAAAACTTACGAAAAAAGGTCTGAATTATTTGAATTACGCTTTGGATATTGCCGCTGCGGCAGTGATAATAATATTTGTATTTGTTGGCTCACGCAAGGGCGCGGTAAGAATGCTTATATATCTTATCGGGTATATAGCGGCGTTTGCCGCCGCAGTTTTTGTCAGCAACGCGGCTGACGATTATGTATATGACAGCTTTGTAAAGCCCGTGGTAATGTCGGCTATGGAAACAAAGGCTGAAGAGCTTTCCGAGACATATCTCACTCCCGAAAGTCTTGGAAAAATACTTGCGGAAAACGGCGCGGAGCTTGACGAGGAACAGCTTGATATGCTCATAGCGGGGGGAGAAGCTTACGAAAAGGTATTGACGGATGAAAAATTTCGTGATACACTTAATAGTGTATTTATAAATTACTGCCGTCTTCTTACGGATACGTTTTCGGGGATACTTCCCGAGGAGGTCATAAGCGGCGCGGAGGCTTACCTTAACGAGACCGACATGGAAAATCAAAAGAAGCTGGAGCTTCTTACGGCAGAAAAACAGTCCGTTACCGAGATCATTGAAAGGGAGATAGTCCGTCCTCTTATGATGAGGACTGTGAAAACAGCGTTGTTTGCGGTCACATTCGGGGTCGTCCTTATTGTCTTTGCGATAATTTCAAAGGCGGCGGGGCTTATACGCAAAATTCCGGGTGTACGCTCCGCGGACAGCTTTTTGGGCGGACTTATGGGCTTTATCCAAAGCCTTTTGGCAATTGCGGTAATTTGCTTTGCCGTCAGCATTTTTGTAAAGCTGACAGGCGGCGCAAATGAATATATAAATCCTGACATAATTTCGGAG
>JAAVHM010000035.1 GCA_014799675.1 Ruminococcus sp.
CCGTCCCCGCAAGCTCGATTATTTCAAGATTAGGTATCTGCAAAAGCGCGCCGTAGTCCACAGCATTGAGAGTACCGGACAAAACCGCTATATTTTTTATAAAGTTGTAATCCGTGCCGTCAGCGGCTTCCTGCATTGCCTCGGAAAGCTTTCCCGTCTCAAAGGAAGCTATCGTCAGATTTTCGGCATTCCCCTCCGCGCGGGCAGCCAGCGGCATGATAATTATACCGATGACCATTGCCACCGCAATTGCAATTATAAAAATTCTAAGCCCAAGACTTTTGCCCCTCTTGTATGTACGTGTTTGTTTGTTTTTGTTAGCCATATTGAACCTCTTTCCGTAATCTATAATATTGTATCAGCTTAATTTTCACGTCCCAGCGAAAACCGTCCCGCCGTCTGTATCTCCTTTGGGGTAAAGAGCAGAACGTCGGTAGTAAGGGGGTTTTTCGCCTTTTTGTATTCGTCAAGAATAACCGTCCCCAAGCCCTCTAAAATGTCGTTTGTTATGTTTTGCAGAACCAGAAGGCTCTCCCGGGAGGGAGCGACCACAAGGAACTTTGCCCCCAGCCTTTCATAAACAGCGGAGCGAAATTCGTTGCAAAGCATAAGAGAACTGCAAAACACAGGGCAGGAAGTTTTAAAATCCAGAGTTTTTATGCCGCCGTTTAAGGTCTCAACCTCTATCTCTGTGTTTGAAAGTATCTTGCACATATTCCTGTCCGCAACAGAGAAAGCAACCTCCCGCGGCACGCCCCAGCGTCTCAGCGTAGCCTCGTCCAGATGATGAATGACCTCGTTGTCGGGACTGTACACCACGACCTTTTTAAGTCCCGCGGCAAAGTCCGCGCTTATCATTGTCTCGTCGGTATCCTTTTCCCGCATGAGCATGAGCCGCAGAAATTCCTGACCGTTGGTAAAGGAGACCATTCTTCCCTTTGTGGTGAAATCCATTTCCAGCCGCTTGATAAGCAGGTCAAGCTCCTCGTCGGAACGTGTCTCCTCGTATATCTGTCTTGCCTCGCTCACGTCTATTTCAAACACGGCGGAACCGTTGGATATTTCATATTCCGTACTGCTTTTCTTTTCAACGATATGATAATTCTGCCGCTTTAAAGCGTTTTTAAATCCCGCTTCAAACTTGTCCCTGCTAAAAAACTCCGTAAATTTTTCCGCAAGCTTCACGTCCGCCGCCTCCTTTCAGAGAATAAATAATAGAAAACATGGGATAGGATTCTATAGATATATTAATTATAGCACATTTCAGACGATTTGTACACCCCATTTTTAATTTTTTACATAAAGAAAAATTTTCTTTCCGAAAAAAATTTTTCTTACCCCCTTGACAAAATCTTCTTTAAGGTGTATACTTATCAAAAATAACCCGAAAGGAATTTACATATGAAGCATTTTTGTTTTGCAGTTTATATGCAGAGAGTCATGTACGTGATGTGCCATGGCTTTAGGCTGCTGCGCTCAAAATGCTGATACTGTTTTGTATTGTTATTCGGCAAACGGCGGCTTAGGGCTTTTACCTTGAGCCGCTTTTATTTTTGATTTTTTGATAGGACGTGGTTTTATGTATACAATAAAAATGCTTTCAAAAAGCAATGAAATAAAGTCAGCCTTAAAGCTTGCGGAGGAAGTTTTTATGCAGTTTGAAGCTCCCCATTTTTCCCCAAAGGGCGTGAAAAGCTTTACCGATTTTTTGTGGGGAAAAAACGTAAAGAAAATGCTTGCAAAGGGAGAATTTGTAATCTGGGGCTGTTACAAAGGGGATGTTATTGTGGGAATGATAGCCCTCCGAAACGGTTGTCACATAAGCCTTGCCTTTGTCAGGGGAGACTTCCACCGTCAGGGGATAGGGCGAATGCTTTACGCCGAAGCACGCAGTTATGCTTCGGCGGGAAACGTCAAAAAAATAACCGTAAACGCCAGCGATTACGGCATACCCTTTTACCATGCAATGGGCTTTAAGGAAACCGATATGCAATTAGAGGCGGACGGAATTTTTTACACACCAATGGAAGTAATAATTAATAATTAATAATTAATAATTAACAATTAATAATGAATGATGAAAGGGTCTTCCCGCAAATAAATTAATAATTCGTCGGCTTTGCCGACACCAAAATTATTAATTATTAATTATTCATTATTAATTAACCTCGGGAGGTTATTACATATGTTAAATCATAAAGGTACAAATATAATCGAGACGGAGCGTCTTATCCTCCGTCCGTTCAGAAGCGAGGACGCTCCCGTTATGTTCAGGAACTGGGCGGGGGACAGGGAAGTTCCCAGATACTTGACTTGGAACGTCCACCGCAGCGTTGCCGACACCGAAAATGTTGTGAATATGTGGGTCGCAGAGTACAACGATATAAAAACCTACAACTGGGTAATTGTTCTGAAAGAGCTTGGCGAACCAATCGGAAGCATTAATGTTTGCCGCCTTTACGAAAATATCGACGGCGCGGAAATTGGTTACTGCATAGGAAAGCCGTGGTGGGGCAAGGGCATTATGACGGAGGCTTTTTCCGCAATTATCCCCTATCTTTTCGAGGTGGGCTTCAACCGCATAGACGCCGCCCACGCNGTAAAAAATCCCGCCTCGGGACGGGTAATGCAGAAGTGCGGTCTGAAATACGANGGCACGTTCAGGCAGTTTTTCCGTTCCACGGCGGGAGAGCTTCTCGATATAAGCTACTATTCTATTTTGCGGGAAGATTTTTTAAACAGCAAGCTTAATCCTCATAACGCTTNGGAATAAGCTCNANATTTCCGCTTCNNACAGCCTCGGCGTAATCCGCCGAGGTTTTTATTTCNGTCTCNGTAATAATTCCTCCGCAGGGGAGAGCGTTCGCGTTGTGCGCGTCCGANCCTGCCGTCACGGGGAAATTGTAGCTTTCGGCGTACCATGCCGCNCNCTCGTTTTCCTCACGGCTGTTGCTCATGTTTATAATTTCCACCGCNTCNATATTTCTCGGGATAAGGGTAATTTTACTNACATACCCCCACAGCCTGAAAGGGTGTGCGTGGACAACAAATCCGCCGCTTTTCCGCGCGAAATCNGCATANTCCCAAATGGGCATTTCCATTATCTGCGGGTTGTCAAGAAGCCACTGCTTGTCAAGACCGTATGTAAGGAAATCGCTTGAAGCGTAAGCGAATTCCCAGCCGAAAAGNACGGTCAGACCTATTNCGTCNCCNCGCTTTTTGGCGTGCTCATAGCCCTTGCAGAGCAGTTCTATTTTTTCCTCCCAAGGAAGCTCACGGGGTACGCAGCTGTTTCCATTAAAAAAATGGTCGGTGATAATAATTCCGCTGTAGCCCTTTTCCTTGTANGCGTCCGCCATTTCCGCGCCTGTAGTCTGGGCGCAGGCGCTTCCCTCGGAAGTGTGGACNTGNGCGTCAAANTTANANTTTTTCATTTACATAACCTCACAATTGCCGCCGCAAAAATTTTCGCATTTTTCACAAGGCTTTCCTCNGTGATAAATTCGTCTGCGCCGTGCATATTATTTTCTTCATTTGGGAACTCNGCGCCGAAAGCCACGCCGCCCGCGGTCTCGTGGACGTAAGTCCCGCCGCCTATNGCAACGCAGTNNCCCTTTTCCCCCGTNAATTCCTCGTAAACANCAAGCANNGNCTGAACAAANTCGCTNTNTTCNGGAACATGGTGNGGNTCGGAAACCATGTCCGCNGTAANTTCAAGACCGTGCTTTTCGGCGGTTTTTNTGAGCANTTCCAAAATTTCNCCGCTTGTTTTTTCTGCGGGAAATCTTATATCCTGCCANGCTTCAAGCCTGTCCGTTCCGAACGTCCAGCACGCTNAAAACCGTGGTAAGTCCTCCCGAAATNTCNTCGGAGCATTTTATNCCNGCCGAAAGACCGTCCGTCTCGCCGTATGGGAACATTGCCGACAAAGCCGCAGCTTTCCCGTCCCCCGTAATTTCAGAAATTACCGCAAGCAAAGCCGTCACCGCATTTTTTCCGCCCTCGGGTGTGGAAGCGTGCGCNCCCTTTCCCTGTGCCGTGATCTTTATTTTNCCCTCAAAAGCTTCCGCGGAAATTTTTACTCCCTCAAATTTATCCGCAAATTTTTCAATTTCNATTGTTGAAAAATCCAACACNGCTTCCGCGTATTCGGGAACAGCGTTTACCGCGTTTCCTCCCGCCGCCGAGATTATTTTTTCGNAAACATTCGCCTTGTATGAAATTCTTATCATGCCCTTTTCCGTGTTTATCACAGGGTAAGAGCCGTCGGGNGTNAAAAGCATTTCGGGGAGCTTTTCCACCGNCCTGTATTTTTCCAAGTCCTTTGAACCGTTCTCCTCGTTAGTGCCGAAAATCATGCGGACGTTTTTTGAAAGCTTAACNCCGCTTTCCTTGACNGCTTTNANNGCGTACAGNGCNGCAATNGCAGGACCNTTGTCGTCTATCGCNCCNCTGCCGAAAAGCTTNCCGTCCCGCCGCGATAAAANAAAGGGNTCGCTTGNCCAGCCGCCGCCAACGGGGACAACGTCNANGTGGACNAGTATTCCCAGCTCGGGGATTTTTTCGGCAGGAAAAAAGTCCGCCGTGCCTATATAATTCCCGATATTTTTNACGNAAAATCCCGCCGCTTTGCAGATGTCCAAAGCTTCCGAAAGAGCCGCCGCAGGGTNNTTTCCGAAAGGNGCGNTTTCNTCCGCNNCNCCCATAACGGAGGGAATTTTTATCAGCCNTGCGAGGTCGGAGATCATNTCCTCTTTATGGTCGTCGATNTAGGAAAAAATTTTATTAATTTTAATCACCCTTTTTAAAATTTTTATTTGCACGTATCTGTAGGGGCGGATTCTATATCCGCCCGTTTTAAATGTATCGGTAATGTGCGCGGCGGGCGGATATAGAATCCGCCCCTACAATTATTATACCAATAAATTAAAATTTATTTGCGTTCGGCTTCCATACGTTGCTCAACAGCTTTTACAACATATGCGTTAAGGCTTTCTCCCTGCTTTTCGGCAGCGGCTTGAATATCCGCTTTTCTGCCTTTTTTAACTTGTATCGCAAGACGGTCATAAGCTTTAGCATTATATTTATTGCTTGCCCTTGTTTGAGGTTTGCTCATTTTAATCGCCTCCAAGCGATTTACTCTTGTTTTTCTTTATCCGGGACATATTCAAGAATATCCCCGGGCTGACAGTCAAGCAATTCGCAAAATTTCGCAATTGTCCGCGTGTCGATGTCGCCGCCGTTTTTTATTTTTGTCAGCGTGGCTTGACCTATTATATTATTTTTCCGTATGGTATATGATGTTATGCCTTTTTGTTTCATTAAATTTAAAAGCTTTCCGTATACAATTGGCACAAAGTACACCTCCGCAAAATTATTATAACAAGTTTTAGTCACTAATTATTGTGTATAATATTATTATCAGGAACATATTCGAGAATATCTCCGGGCTGACAGTCAAGCAATTCGCAAAGCCGTCCAATATTATCGGCTGATACCATTTCGCCTGTTCTGAATTTTTGCATTGTGCTTTCGCCAAAAATCTTTTCATTTCTAAGTCTTGTTGAACTGTAGCCTTTTTCTTTTAAAGCCGCAAGAATATTAAATTTGTACTTTATCGGCATAATATCACCTCTAACTATTATATATTAAAATCTTATTAAAAGCAATGTGTTTCTGCACAATTTACAACACCGTATTTGGTGAATTATGCTAATTGACACCCACCTCAAACGGTGGTATAATATAATTAAAGTTCAACAAACAAAAGGAGAATTGCTATGGAAATGCCAACATTGCAGGAGATATTCTACAACATGAACGGAGAGGAAATTTCCTCCCCCGAACTGGACGACGAAATGAGAGCCTTATGCGGATTTGCAAGGCTTCTAAAGGAACAGAAAAAAATCAAAAAATTCGACGCAAAGCGAATTTGCACATCGGCGGAGGACGTTGCCCGAACCGCCAAATGTGCAGGCTTCGCCCTCGGCTTTTCAGTCGCCGTAAGGCTTTTCATTAATAATTATTAATTATCTATGCTCGCAATGCCTATAGCCGTGTCGCAGTCCGCATCATAGTCCACGCCGTCAGCTTCAAAGCCGAAAAGCATCGAAAAATCTTTGCGGTAGCCGTCCATATCGGCGTACTCTTTGATATTGCTGTCGGAAATCTTTTCCCAGACCTCGGCAACCTTTTTTTGAATATCATCACGCATTTCCCAGTCGTCGAGACGTATAAAGCCCTCGGAATCTGTCTTGACTCCGCCGTCAAAAAGCTTCTCCGCAAAAAGTCTCTGCATCTGTTCGATACAGCCCTCGTGCAAGCCCGCTTCTTTCATAACCTTGTAAAGTATGGAAATGTACAGCGGCACAACGGGAATTGCCGAGCTTGACTGGGTAACCAGAGCCTTGTTTACCGAAACATAAGCCGTAACGCCGTCAATGGATTTTGTTATCTCCTTTGCGGTTGCGGCAAGGTGGTCTTTAGCCCTGCCTATCGAGCCGTCCTTGTAAATAGGGTGGGTAAGCTCCGGACCTATGTAGGAGTACGCAACCGTAACCGCGCCGTCCTCGATAGCGTCGGCGGCTTTAAGCGCGCCTATCCATTCTTTCCAGTCCTCACCGCCCATTACCTTTACAGTGGCGAAAATTTCCGACTCCGTTGCGGGTGGGATTGTTATCTCGGAAACCGTGTCGGTCTTGACGTCAATTGTCTTGTTGGTGAAATCGTCCCCCGTGGTTTTAAGCACGGAGCTGTAAACCGTCCCGTCGGAGGTGGTACGTCTCGGCGCGGCAAGACTGTATACAACCATGTCCACCTTGCCGAGATCCTTTTTAATAAGGGCGATCACTTCGTCCTTTATCTGCTGTGAAAAAGCGTCGCCGTTTATTGTTTTGGCATAAAGACCGTCCGCGTGAGCAAATTCCTCAAAAGCGGCTGTGTTGTACCAGCCCGCGGAAGCCGTCCTGCTGTCGCTGCCCTGCTTGTCAAAAATTACTCCGATAGTGGAAGCCCCGCAGCCGTAAGCGGCGGAAATTCTGGAGGAAAGACCATAGCCCATTGAAGCGCCTATAACAAGGACTTTTTTCGGACCGTTTACTTTCCCCTTGCTTTTAACATATTCGATCTGGGACTTTACAATCTCCCTGCACCCAACAGGGTGAGCCGTTGTGCAGATAAATCCTCTTATTTTTGGTTTTACTGTCATATATGATCTTTCCTTTCAAATTTTTTATACATTAAATAAACATAATAATTATACCACATTATCCCTGAAAAATCAAGACAAAATTAATGGAGCAAGTTTTACCCTGCTCCAAAAAATTTGCGTATTTAATTTTTGGCGGAAGCGTTTGCCGAAACCGCAGGCGCGCCGCAGATACGGATCACCTTTGAGGGACAAGCCGCCGCGCACTTTCCGCAAGCCGTACATTTGCTGTAATCAATTCTCGCAAGATTGTTTTCAACATGGATAGCGTCGTTTTCACACTTTTTCTCGCAAAGCTTGCAGCCGATACAGCCGCTTTTGCAAACGCTCCGCACGATACGTCCCACGTCCGTTGAGGAACAGCAAACGTCGATTTTCTTGTCAATGTCCCGAAGCACAATAAGCTTGTCGGGACATACCTTTGTACAAAGTCCGCAGCCTATGCACTTTGTCTTGTCAATGCGGGCAAGACCGTCCTTGACAACGATAGCGTTCTGAGGGCAGACCTTTGCACAGTCCCCGAAGCCGAGACAGCCGTGTGTGCAGACCTCCGAGCCGTTGTAGAAACGGTTCGCCGCCTTGCAGGACTGTACCCCCTGAAAAGTAAATTTGCTCTCCGTGGCGTTGCAGTCGCCGCTGCAAAGAACAACAGCGATCTGGGGAACAACAGCCATTTCCTCCATGCCCATGACCGCGGATATCTTTTTAGCGCACTCCGCGCCGCCGGGCTTGCACATATTTGTTGGAACGCCGTTTTTCACAATGGCGGAAGCGTAGTCAGCGCAGCCCGAAAAGCCGCAGGCTCCGCAGTTTACCTGTGGGAGGATCTCGTTTACCGCTTCAATGCGTTCGTCGGTTTTGACTTCAAAGATTTTTGAGCAGACGGTGAGAAGCACTCCCGCCGCAAGACCAATTGCGCCGAATACAAGTATCGGCAGAATATATGTTGACATAAATATCACCCTTTTCTGATTTATTGGAGAACAGTATTACCCTGTTTATACATCGTTTCAGGGTCAATGTCTATCTCGCCGTCATTCCAGACGGCAGTTCCGTAATCAATATAAACGCCCTTGAAAACCTCGGGGTCGGACAGCGGCTTGAACACTGGCAGTTTGAGCAGCGGTTCTACATCAAAAATTTTTGTTTCGCCTGTGCTGAAGCGCAGCCAAAGGTGATAGTTTTCCAACGGACGCACACCGCATATGCTTATGACCGGTTCGGGTTCTCCCGCATAAACAATATCATTAATAATATACATATTTTTCACCTTATTTCAACGGAGCGATTTTCTCAACGGGTTTGCCGCGTACAGCGTTATTCCATGCGCGGTACAGTTCCTCCTCGTGAATTGCAAGCCATGCGGCAACAAGCTTGAACTGCTTCGTGGGAAGGCTTCCCGCCAGAAGTTCGCCGTCTATTCCCACGGAAGCTTCATATTCATTGTAATACGCATGGACATGGGGCTTATGGTGTTGATTATCGTCCATAAAAATCATTTTTATAACAATATTATAAAATCTGCTCAATTCAGGCATTTTAATACTCCTTATTTACATATGTAAGAAATTCAGAAGCAAGAGGCAAGAATTACTTACCCGCCCCTTGATATGGGCTTTGCAAAGTAAATTTATGCCGCTTTTTACTGTGGGGTAGACAAGGCTGTAGGCACTGCCTACCCAAACAGACCCGAAAATCCCATAAAGCTTACCGAAACAACAGAAGCCGCAATAAGCGTCGCGGGAACTCCCTTGAACATCTCGGGGACGTTTGCCGCGTTCACCCTTGAACGTACTCCGCTGAATATCACAAGAGCAAGGGAAAATCCAAGACCCGCGCCAACGGAGTTTACAACGGACTGACCGATGTTGTAGCCATTGTCTGTGTTAAGGATAGTTACGCCAAGTACGGCGCAGTTCGTTGTGATTAGAGGAAGAAATACGCCGAGAGAATTGTACAAAGCGGGAACTTTCTTTTTAAGTATCATTTCCACAAGCTGTACAAAAAGAGCGATTATCAGAATGAACGCAATTGTTTTCAGATATTCAAGCTCCATTGGAACAAGTATGAACGTGTATATGGGGAACGTGCAAAGGGTGGCGCATACCATTACAAAGGTTACAGCCGCGCCCATTCCAACCGCGCTGTCAAGCTTTTTCGATACGCCGAGGAACGGACATATACCCATGAATTTTGAAAGCACAAAGTTGTCTGTAAGCATCGCGCTGAGTAAAATTACAAGCAGACTTTTCATTCGGCAGCGACCTCCTTTGCATTATCTTCATTTTTATAACTTGGGCAGTTTGCAGCGTTGGGACAGTTCGCGCAGCCAACCTGCTGCGGCGGCTTCTTGTTTGCGATTTTGTTTACAACCGCAATAAGTACGCCAAGGGTGAAAAATCCTCCCGCAGGCATGATAAACATACCCATTGTAACAGGCAGGTGAAGCTCCATGCCGAACCATTTGCCAGTGCCGATTATCTCACGTATGCTTCCCATTGTGAACAGCGAAAGTGTAAATCCAAGTCCCATTCCTATCGCGTCCAGTATGGAGGGGAAAAACTTGTTTTTGGAAGCGAAAGCCTCCGCACGACCGAGAATGATACAGTTTACCGTGATAAGTGAAAGGAACAGTCCCAGACGGTCGTAAAGGTCGGGGAGATAGCCTTTCATAAGAAACTCAATAAGCGTAACAAAGCTTGCGATCACCACAATAAAGCAGGGCAAGCGCACCGCTTTCGGTATAACATTTTTCAGCAAAGAAATTACAGCGTTTGAGCATATAAGTACAAAGGTTGTCGCAAGTCCCATGCCGATACCGTTTGAAGCCGACACCGTTACCGCCAGCGTGGGACACATTCCCAGCAAGGTAACGAGAGTTGGGTTTTCTTTTATGATACCCTTTGTAAGCTCGTAAAGATTTCCCTTTTTAGCCATTACTCGTCAGCTCCTTTCATTTCCTCATATGCCGCAAGAGCAGTTTTCACAGCGGTGTACATACCGTTTGACGAGAAAGTCGCTCCGCTTATTGCGTCAAGCTCAAAGCCGCTTCCCGAGGAACTGCTTGCCGCCGCGTCCAGCTTCAGACGCTTTATTTCCTCACGAGTACCCCATACCGCTTTGGCTTTCACCTTTGTTTCACCCGTATCGGCGGAAACCGTGTTTTCGTACACAATTCCCTTGAATTGATCTTTGAAGCTGTCGTCCTGCACCTTTGTGCCGACGCCGGGGGTCTCCCCGATAGTCATAACGGAAACTCCGTTTACCGCCCCCGAGCTGTTAAGTCCCACAAGAACGTGAAGTCCCCCCGAAGAACAACCGTCCGCGGTAATTTCAAAAGCGGTGTTCTCTCCGTCGAAAAGCACCGAGGTAACGCCCTCATAGGTCAGTACAGTTCCGTCGTTGTTTTTAAGCATTTCAAAGCCCTCCGCAGAGCCGTACACCTCTGTAAGTCCCGCAGTAAGCTTTTCGGTGATAACGCCCGTTGTGTCAACATATGTCGCCTCGTATGCCGCAACAAGCAGTCCGCAGGTTATTATACATATTAATGTAAGCACCAGAGGGGGCTTTATTTTTTCGTTGAACATTATGCGTTACCTCCTTTTACCGGCTTCTTTGCACCTAACGGAACAAGCTTTGTCAGCTTGTCAATATAAGGCGTGAGCAGGTTCATAAGCAATATTGAGAAAGACACGCCCTCGGGGTAACTGCCGAAGCTTCTTATAATAAATGTAACAAGTCCGCAGCCTATGCCGAAAATTATCTTGCCGGACGTGGTAAGGGGAGTTGTCGCATAGTCCGTAGCCATGAAAAACGCGCCTATGAGAAGTCCTCCCGCAAGTACGCCGTAAACCGTTTCAACCGTGCTTCCCGTGTAAATCAGCGTCAGCACCGCAAACGAGCCGATAAAAGCAATTGGCGTTGCAGGGGAA
>JAAVHM010000036.1 GCA_014799675.1 Ruminococcus sp.
AATACTGGTGCTCCAAGGACGCGCAGGTCTACCAGTTCATGGGTCAGGACAATATTTATTTTTACGGCGTTGCGGAAATGGCTATGTTTATGGCGTTGCAGGGCAAGGAAAATCTTTCCTGCTCCCCTGCCGAGGGTGAATTGCAGCTTCCTATTTTAGTCGCAAACCACCACATTCTGTTCCTTGACAAAAAGGCTTCCAGCAGCGGCGCGGTAAAGCCACCCATGGCGGCGGAGCTGCTTGACTACTACACTGCGGAACAGCTCCGTATGCACTTTTTGAGTTTGGGACTTGGCATGAGGAGCGTAAGCTTCCAGCCGAAGCCCCTTAATCCCAACGCAAAAGAGGACGAGGGCGACCCTGTTGTTAAAGAGGGATTTTTGCTTTCCAACGTATTCAACAGAATAATACGCACTTGCTTCTATGACGCGCAGAAATATCTTGACGGCAAAATGCCTGTGGGCAAGGTTGACGATGATATTCTTGCGGAATCGGAAAAGGCTGTTCTGGAATACGAGAGGTTCATGTACAAATTTGAGTTCCACCAAGTTACTTATGTGCTGGACTCCTATATCCGCAAGGCGAGCAAGTACATGGCAAAGGCAAAGGCGGAGGCTGACAAGGCAGACGACAACGAGCTTCGCAAAAAGTGGCTTGTAAATGTTTTCCACATGATAAAGACGGCGGCTGTTCTTTTGCACCCAATTGCTCCAATCGGCACGGAAATGGTTCGGGATTACCTCAACATCGGCGAAGAGATGTGGAACTGGGACTGCATTTTTGACGGTCTTGCAGACAACATTCTCAAAGGCGAGACAGAGCATGAGATAAAATTCCTCGAACCGAGAGTGGATTTCTTCAAGCGGCATGAGAGCCAGTTCAAGTCGGAATAATTAAATATAAAAAAACACCTCCGAAAGCTTCGGGGGTGTTTTTACTTTTAAAAATTAAAATCGCTGTGAGTGCCTGTCCTGATAAGCGACAATATAAGAGTATTCTCACAAATTCTATAAACAAGAAGCCAATCCGGCGTAATATGACATTCCCTGTGACCTATCCAATTTCCCGAAAGTGAATGATCCTTATTCTTTTCGGGAAGCGGCTCGCCGTCTCGCAGCTTTTCAATAATTTCGTTAAGCAACGCCATATCGCAGCCGCGTTTTTTTGCTCTTTTCAAATCCTTTTTGAAAACTGAAGTAAGGTCTAAGGTGTATTTATGCTTATTCATAATCCGTTTCCTCGTCAATTTCCCTTAAAATTTCTTCAAGGCTGTCATAATGTTTCCTGTTTGGATTATTGGCAATTATCTCACTTTCAACCAACGCCAGCGTATTATCGTCGGCAAAGAACTTCAAAAAATCAAGCAGTTGATTTTCGTCCAATGAATTAAAAACATTTACAGCGTATTCTTTGGTACTCATATAAATTCCTCCAATCATGTACTTATATTATAACCAAAATAATTCGTATTGTTCGGTAACTTAGTACGCCAAGTCTTCAAGCTCATTAAGGTCGTACGGAGTTTTTTGATAAACACAATAATTTATCCAGTTCGAGAACAGCAGATTTGCGTGGGCGCGCCAATTGAAATGGGGCGGCTGGGACGGGTCGTCATAGGGGAAATAATGCTTCGGGACTTGTATATCAAGCCCCTTGTCCCTGTCGCGGAAATACTCGTTCGCCAGCGTGAAGCGGTCATACTCAAAATGCCCCAAAAGGAAGAAACGCCGTTCCTCCTTGTCGGCGATTATGTTCACTCCCGACTCGTTTGAAAACGCAAGTATTTTCAGATCGCGGACTTTTTCCACGTCCATGCGGCGTATCTCGGTATGCCGTGAATGGGGGACGCTGAAAACCTCGTCAAAGCCCCTTAACAGCGGGTGATTTGCAACCTCCGCTTTATGTGGGAAAATGCCGAACATTTTCTGCGGCAGATCGTATTTCGGTATGCCGTAATGAAAGTACAGCCCCGCCTGCGCTCCCCAGCAGATATGTAACACCGAGTAGACGTGACGGCGAGACCATTCCATGATCTGGCAAAGCTCGCTCCAGTAGTCCACATCTTCAAATGGTATCTGCTCAACGGGCGCGCCTGTTATTATCAGACCGTCAAAAAGCTCCTCCTTAACGTCCGCAAAGGTCTTGTAAAACTTTGTCAAATGCTCCGCGGAGGTGTTTTTTGTAACATGGCTCGCCATTTGGATAAGCTCTATATCCACCTGAATAGGGGTGTTTGAAAGCAGTCTCAAAAGCTGTGTTTCGGTCTCAATTTTTTTCGGCATAAGATTTACTATTGCAATTCTGAGGGGACGTATATCCTGATGCATTGCGTCCGCGTCGGTCTTGACGAAAATATTTTCATTGTTCAGCACCGTGTAGGCGGGCAGGTTATTCGGTATATTGATCGGCATTTGCAGTTCCTCCGTTTTTTTATCCTAATTTTTAATCAAAGTGTAGACAAAAAATCTGCACAAAAATCATATATTCAAATTTTTGTTTGATTTTTTGTACACTTTCTGATTAAAAATTAGTATCAGTTGGAATAAATTGTATCTCTGGTTATGTCGGGCGAAAAAGCGGTATCCCTTTTTGGACGTTCTCTTAACGCCGTATCTGCGGGAGCATTGTTTGTGACCGCGCTTACTCTGCTTACGGTACTGCCCTCGGTCTCCGCAGTTGTTTCCACAACAGAAGTGGTCGTGCTTTCGGTTTCTGATTCGGGAACTTCCGTTACCGCGGTGGTTTCGGAGCTTCCCGTATAGGACGATACCTCGTCCGTTACCACATATGTAAACACGGCGGCGGTATCGCGGGAGACCTGTTCTATTCCGTCCCTGCCGATACCCGTATCGGGAGCAACTCCTGAAGGACGCGTGACAGTATTTGGATTTCCCCTGCTGCTTTCGGCAGTCTCTTCGGGTTCGGAATAGGTCGCCATATACTCGCTGAACGTGTCCACAAGAGATGTGGTAGTAATTGTCATAGTGGTAAGAGGCGGAGGGTCTTCCGTAAACATAACCGTTCTTGTTCTGTTCGTACCGCAGCCGCTTAACATGGCTGCCGCAAAAATAAATATAAAGGCAAAAAATAATTTTTTCATAATATAATATTGTAACACAATACAACCTATTTTTCAAGTACATTAATATAAATTTTACTATATAATAAAATTGCAGGGGGACGTTTTTCCGCCTCCCTGCAATTTTATGTTTTGATAGAGGAACTATTCTACCTCTATTTTCTCATGTTCTTTTTCAAATTCCTCAACACGCTTTTTCAGCATCTGCTCAATTTCTTTGTTTGCGGAACGTCCCTCATACTCTGCAACATAGCGGAATTTTGCAAATAAAACTCTGTCAATTCTCAAAGTATACCTTAAAACTTTATCCTCCATATTTACACCTCAATTTCACCATTTAGATGTTATTTTTGTTAATTTTATCATAAAATATTGCAAATTGGCAAAAGTAGTGGTATAATGGTGAAATAATGGTGAAAAGTTTTTTAGGAGGAATAAAATTATGAAAGCAAAAAATGCAATCAGCAAAGTTGCCGCAGAAAACGGTGTAACCGTAAAAGAGGTTCGTGAAGAAATACAAAAAGCAATCGACGAGGGAATGAAAAGCACTGACCCGAAAGCCATTGAATTATGGAAGAATTGTCCTAAAAAGGGTGAAAAGCCAACGCCAGAGGAAGTAATAGAATATATTTCCAAACTTGCCAAACAAGACAGCCTGCATTTGCATGGAGACCTGCCCTCTACAAAATTTTGATATTCTGTACCCCGATAAATGTAAATTTCTCAAAAAAGTATTGGCAAAACCGACAAATTATGCTATACTATATATATCATGTTTATCGGGAGGAATTTTCCTATGTTATCGGATATCGAAATCGCTCAGCAGGCTAATATGCTGAAAATTAACAGAATTGCCGAAAATCTCGGAGTTTCCGAGGACGACATCGAGCCATACGGTCACTACAAGGCTAAGCTGACCGAGTCCCTTTTCGTCAAGACCGCCAACGAACCCGACGGCAAGCTTATTCTTGTTACCGCCATTAACCCCACCCCTGCGGGAGAGGGCAAAACTACCGTCTCNGTTGGTCTTGCGGAGGCTATGGCTAAAATTGGCAAGAACGCNGTNCTNGCNCTCCGTGAACCCTCGCTGGGTCCCGTGTTCGGAATAAAGGGCGGCGCGGCAGGCGGCGGCTACGCNCAGGTAGTTCCTATGGAGGACATCAANCTCCANTTNACAGGCGATATGCACGCNATTACTGCGGCAAANAATCTCCTTTGCGCGCTCCTTGACAACCATATGCAGCAGGGCAACGCTCTNGGCATTGACCAGCGGAGAATTATGATNGACCGCTGTCTCGACATGAACGACCGCGCTCTCCGCAACGTTGTNGTAGGTCTTGGCGGAAAGGTCAACGGCGTNCCCCGTCAGGACGGTTTCAGAATTACCGTTGCNTCCGAGGTAATGGCTATCCTGTGCCTTGCNTCCGACCTTACCGACCTTAAAGAACGNCTNGGCAGNATTTTAGTNGCNTACACCTTTGAGGGCAANCCCGTTTACGCCCGCGACATCGGCGCACACGGCGCAATGACGGCTCTTTTAAAGGACGCTCTCAAGCCTAACCTTGTTCAGACCCTTGAAAACACTCCCGTGGTAATTCACGGCGGACCTTTCGCAAATATCGCCCACGGCTGTAATTCCGTCCGCGCCACAAAGCTTGCTCTGAAGCTTGGGGACTACTGCATTACGGAAGCGGGCTTCGGCGCAGACCTCGGCGCGGAAAAATTCTTTGACATCAAGTGCAGATTTGCGGGACTTAAACCCTCCTGCGCGGTTCTTGTCGCAACAATACGCGCGCTGAAATACAACGGCGGCGTCCCCAAAACCGAGCTTACCTATGAAAATATCGAAGCTTTGAAAAACGGTATCGTCAACCTTAAAACCCACATTGAGAACATTCACAAGTTCGGCGTGCCTGTGGTTGTTGCAATAAACCGCTTCTACACNGACACNGACGCGGAAGTTGCCGTTGTGGAAAGCTTCTGCAAGGAAATGGGCGTGGAAGTTTCCATGACCGAGGTTTTCGCAAAAGGCGGCGAGGGCGGAAAAGACCTTGCTGAAAAGGTTTGCGCCACTATTGAAAAGTGCGAGGGCTGTCAGACCAACTTCAAGCCCCTTTACGACGAGAAGCTTCCTATCAAGGAAAAAATCGGCATAATCGCAAGGGAAATTTACCGTGCCGACGGAGTAAATTTCACGGCGCAGGCTGAAAAGGCTATCAAGGAAATCGAGGCTCTCGGCTTCGGGGAAACTCCCGTATGCGTTGCGAAAACACAGTATTCCCTTTCCGACGACCCCACAAAGCTTGGCAAGCCCGAGAATTTCGTGATAACCGTCCGTGACGTTCGTCTTTCGGCGGGCGCGGGCTTTGCGGTNGCTCTCACGGGAGACATCATGGTAATGCCGGGACTTCCNAAAGCTCCCGCGGCTTTGAAGATTGACTGCGACAACAACGGAAATATTTCGGGACTTTTCTAATGCAGGCTGAACAACGTTTCAAAAAATCTAAATGGAGTTACTTTTTAGGTAACTCCATTTTTTAACAATATCCTCTTTTTTCAGCCTCTTCTATAAGCTTCGGCTGAATAAGCGGGTATGTCCAGTTATCGACCAAATTTTCCGTGATAAGAATTTTTTCGATTTCAAATTGTAACTCGTTATCAAAGGTTTTTATGTCCGCAAAATAAAGCATACCAAAGGTTTCCTCACCGCCGAAATTATCCTCTGCGGTCACGGAATACACGCATATCGGAGTTATTTCAAAATCCGCCGCACCCGTTTCCTCCCGCAGTTCACGCCTTGCGGTGTCGGAGATATCCTCACCCGCTTCTCTGTGTCCGCCGGGAATTTCGTATGTGTCACGCTCCCTGTGCTTGCAGAAGACCCATTTGCCCTCCGTTTTTGCAATAATTACAGCAAATTTCAGCAGCTCATCATTAACGTTCTCATAAAAATTTACCTTTGTCATATTATCACTCCTGCTGTTATTTTAATGCCGCCCCCTTGAGGGGGCTTAAAAAAGTAAAATCACCCTCGTATTTAACTTCGGGGGTGACTCTGCCCGCGGGGGCTTCCCCGCACAGAAACGGGACTTACGAAAACCGTAAATCCCGTGTAAGAATTTAAAAGAAAAATCATTCTTCTCTCATCTTAGCAAAACAGTCGCTGCAATATACAGGACGGTCTTCTCTGGGTCTGAAAGGAACCTTTGCCACGCCGCCGCAGGAAGCGCAGGTTGCTTCAAACATTTCTCTTTCGCCTCTGCTGCTGTTCTTTCTTGCGTCACGGCAGGACTTACATCTCTGAGGTTCGTTTACAAAGCCTTTTTCAGCATAGAACTCCTGCTCGCCGGCTGTAAAGGTGAACTCATTTCCGCATTCCTTACAAACTAATGTCTTGTCTTCGTACATTTCGATTTCCCTCGCTTAAATAAATTTGGACCTTCGGACGGACTTGAACCGACACCTTTGCCTTTGAAAAACAACGCTCTATACTTTAAGCTACTTTGGTCATATATAATTACCGGAACTGCTTCAAGAAAATAGAGCTTTCAGCTTTTTCCTGATACGGAACACAGCATTATCAACAGATTTTTTCGGTATATCAAGGCTTTCGGCTATCTCCTCGTAGGACGCTCCGCCAAGATACAATTTAAAAATATCCCATTCCTTTTTTGAAAGAAGCTCGGAAATTTTTTCATACATTCCCGCCTCGGCTTCCTTTTCAAACCATATATTTTCAGGGGTGGAAACGTCCCCCGCCTGCTCGCCCAGTTCCTCGGACAGACTTTCCTCCGCGCTTCTGCTGAGACGGCGCGCCGCAGACCTTATGCCGTTTGTAACGCAAACCTCCGCAAAGGCAGAAAAGCTCGTTCCCTTTTCGGGGTCGAAGCCCTCCGCGGCTCTGATAAAAGCAAGAAAACCCTCCTGAGCAAGGTCGTCAAACTCTGCTCCGCCCGAATACAGGCTTGCTTTTTTTCTCACTAAGTTAAGGTAACGCGTAATAAGTACCGTTACGGCGTTTCTTCCGCGGGAAGTNTCCCTGCCGCTTTGAAAAGCCGACACAAGCTCGTTGTCGTCGAGAAAATTCAGTTCGTTAAAAGCTTCCGAACAGCCGCTGCTCATTGAATCCCACCAATCTGAACCGCAACAGCTTTAAATGATGCAGACATGAAAATATCAATATATTAAGATATCATATTTTATATTATATACCATTTTGCATAATTTGTCAACAATTTTTTTGAAAAAAACTAAAAAAGTTTTTATAGATATTAATTTTTCTTAACACATAAACCATTTTATGTAAAATTTACAAAATTTCGCCATGTTATAACATTCAATTTCGTCTAACATTTTGCTGAAAATTTGTGAAAAATAACTATTGACCCGCACGCGGCGTAATAGTATATTCTTATTTTAGAAACAGTTTTTGTGAAAGGGTGCGGTAATTTTGAAAATGCAGATAAGCGAGCTTGCAAAGCATTTTAACGTCAGCGTCAGAACTTTGCAGTATTACGACAATGTGGGGCTTTTAAAGCCAACCGAGGTGACCGAAAAGGGCTACAGATTTTACGACGAAAGCTCTGTTTCCACCATGGAGAAAATTTTGCAGTACAAGCGGTTCGGTTTTTCACTGGACTCCATATCAAAGCTGCTGTCCGAGGAAAACCCCGAAAAAAGCGGCTTGCGGCGCGACCTGCTTATGCAAAAAAGAAAATACGAAAAGGAGATAAAACGTATGAACAGCGTGATAGACGACATTGACAAGGAGCTTGCAAAGCCCGTAAAGCTTGACAATTGGTTCGACAAGATAATGAAAGATTATAATCACAGCCGCTGCACATATTCTTCCGAAGTCGGCGTATGCATATGGGGCAAGGCTGACTATGAAAATGACATTGATTTTACAACAAGCCTGCGTTTCCCAATTGGTTCGGTAACGACCCAGTTCACGGCATACTGCATTATACGCTTTCAAGAGCTTGGATTATTACGCACCGACGACTATATCGGCAAATATTTCCCCGAAATGATCTACGGCGACAAGGTGACGATACAGCACCTTTTGGACATGACCTCGGGATTTACAAACGAGTTTTTCGACAAAAAATATTCAGACGAAGAGTGGGTCGAGTACCGCGAAAAAATATGTGACTTGCCATATGAGCTGCAAATTTGCCGTTCGTACGAGTACACCTATAACCACAACAAGGAAAATAACATAATTCAAAGTGTTTCCGAAATAATCGAGGCGGCAAATTTTACACCGTTAAAATTTACCCCCGGGGAAAAATATGATTGGGCTGAAATAAATTATATGATACTTAGGATAATTTTGGAAAAAATTTCTCAAAAGCCTTTGGAAGAAATTTTCGGCGATTACATTTTTACCCCGCTTGAAATGGATAATACGACTCTGTACGGCAGTACAGATGTTGTCGGATATGTGGATAATATGCGAATAGAACATTATGACGGTATTTACGGCGGTGCGTGTAGTGTTATTTCCACAATTGACGACATGGCAAAGTGGTATGATTTCCTTATAAAGGAAGATTTCATGGCGCGTTACATTCCCGCCGACGCGGAATTTTCCTGCGGTTGGTTCAATAATGATGACAATTACAGACACTGTTGCAGACCCTGCGAGGTCGATATTGAGGTAAGCATAGACAAGGAAAAGGACAAAGACAAGGACAAGTACAGCAATCTGTTTATCTCGGTAATGAACAAGCGACCAATTCCCGATAACCACACAAGGATCATGTATTACCCCATTGAGTGCGACGACGGCTACTTCAAGGTCGAAGTATGGGAAATGTTTCCAGATTCTGAGATAAAGGTAACTTCCATAAAGGTTTTCGACGAAAACGCTGAGGAGCTTTATTCTGCCCCAGTCCCCGAATGCGGGTATTTCTTCGCCCTGCGGAACGACGGCGAGAAGCGCAATGCCGAGGAATTTGCGGAAGCGGGAAGCTACAATTATGAATTGAATTTATCGGAAATTCTCGGAAGTGAATTTAAACCAATGAGCAAGTACATTGTAGAAGTACGGGCGGAATGTACCGAATACAGCATATTCGGTCGCAGCGCAATGCTTGGCATGGTCTACAAACGAAAGGACGAGTGGATATCCGTCGCATACTACGCTTTTTACTGCTATGACAGCGCTTATGACATTTTTATGGAAGCGCTTAATCGTGTCATGAATTTTTGGAATGATAAATTTTATAACTATTTAGACGAGCCTGAAAATGAAGACGAGAACGAAAATGAATGAAAAAAATCCGCAGTTCACAAAAATGAACTGCGGATAATTTTATTTGTAATTTTTATACGGCGTACTCCGCCCTGCCCATGCTGAAAATATCTCCGCCGCTGCAATCGTTTGCCACGGTTACGGGGAATTTTTCCATGTACAGCTTTTTCACGGACTCGCAGCCCAAGTCGTCAAAAGCCACTACCTCACAGCTTTTTATACAGCTTGCAGCCAACGCTCCCGCGCCGCCGACAGCGCAGAAATACACGCCCGAATTGCGGACAACAGCCTCACGGACAGCCTCGCTGCGTTCGCCCTTGCCGATCATTCCGCAAAGACCCTCGTCCATAAGTCTCGGGGCAAATTTATCCATTCTTCCCGAAGTGGTCGGACCGCATGAGCCGATAGGCTTACCCTCGGGGGCGGGGGTAGGTCCTGCGTAATATATCACGGCTTCCCTTATATCCACGGGAAGCTGCTCCCCCTTGTCAAGGAGAGCCTCAAACCGTTTATGTGCAGCGTCTCTGGCGGTATAGACAGTACCCGTCAGCAACACCTTGTCCCCGACGCGGAGCTTAGGGCAGTATTCCCTAAGTTCAGAGACGTTAATATCGTAAATTTCAGCCATATCTTAAACGTTGTCACCCATTGCGTTTGCTTCCGCTTCAGCAGCCTTGGTAAGGCTTTCCAGCTCGCTCATGTCAAATCCTGCAAAAGCCTTGGGAGCAGCGGGTGCAGGAGTAGGCGCGGGTGCAGGTTCAGCCGCAGGTGCAGGCTCTGCCGCAGCAGGTGCGGGAGTAGGTTCTGCCGGCTTTGGTGCGGGAGCAGGGGCAGGTGCAGCAGCCTTAGGCGCAGGCGCGGGAGCAGGCTTTGCAGCCGCAGCAGCGGATCTTCCGCCGAGAGACGAACGGGCGGTATTGATCTGAGCCTTAGCCTCGTCAAGCTTTGCAAGGCTTTCGCCTGAGAACATTTCCAGAACCTCTCTGAGCTTGACAACATTCTCGTCGATCTCTGCGATCTCCGCAGCGACCTCCCGTCTGATCTTTTCGGTAGCCGCGCGCATTTCGGAACTCTTGTCCTCTGCGCTTGAAAGTATCTTTGAAGCTCTTTCGTCCGCATTCTTAACGATAGTGGAAGCCTTTCCGTTAGCGTCGTCAACCACCTGGTTGGCAAGCTTCTTAGCGTCCTCGTCCATTTTGCGGGCATTTTCCTTAGCCTGTGTAACGATAGTATTTGCAGTTTTCTGCGCTTCGATGAATACGTTGCTGAGATCCATTGCGCTGTTGTCGCCGCTGCTTGAAGCAGCCTTATTCTTAGCTTCCTGGAGCTGTTCCTCAAGCTCGGCATTCTGGGCTTTGAGAGCTTCGATCTCCTTGTCCTTGCCTGCGAGTTCGTCCTCAATAGTTTTCATCTGAAGCTTAAGGGAGTCATTACTGGTCTGGAGCTCGGTGATCTTAGCCTTATCAGCGGCAAGAAGCTCCTCATATTTTTCGCTGTCAACTCCGCCGCCTTCGCCGCCTGAGCTTTCAAGCAAAGCTTTTTTTTCGTCCAGTTCAGCCTCAAGCGTATAAATTTTAGTATTTAACTCATCGACATAAGCAAGAACGTCTTTTTTGTCGAATCCTCCGAAGCTTACGGTTTTAAGAAATCCGGTTCCCTCCATTGTGAATACCTCCAAATTATCAGATATTGGGTGTTCGAGTAAGGTTTGAATAAATTTGCACGCAAAACTGCAAAAGCAGCTTACACTTGAACACATTAAAATTATAACATATTTTTTGAAGTTTCACAAGTACATTTATAAAAATTATTATACAAAAAATAATTTATTCTTTTAGTGAATTATAACAATTTTATTAAATCACGCAAAAAGCACATTTTACTTAAAGGTTTTCGTAATCATAAATGTGCTTTATGCACAAATTTTGTCTCTTAGCTTTTCGATAAACTCCAGAATGTAAAAGCGGCATTCGTAATTCTCGGGATTTTGGAGCATATCCAGTTCCTCGGCGGTGAAAACGCCGCCGCAGTCCGCCAAAGCCTCGTCTATGTTTGTAACCGCGGGCAGGCACAGCGGCGGGAACATTACGCACCACCAGTTTTTTCCTTTTGCTTCGCCGATAGTTATACGCAAAGCCTTGTAATGCCCCGCAGGCATGGTTATCGTGTCATAAACGCGGTTGTCGAAGTCCATGTCCGTGACCTCGCAGCGCACGGGATAATCGTAACCGTTCTCCCTTATAACGCGTTCCGCGGCGCTTTTTATTTCGGCAAGACTTTTTTCGGCGGCTTCTGCGGACTCATCGGCGGAAGCCTTGCCCTCAAAAATGTAAGAGGTCTCCGCCAATACGGCGTCCCTGACCTTTAGTTTAAGCTGCTGGTCGTCCTCGCTGTCGGAATTTGCAAGGATATGGAGGCGGAAAACCGTTTCCGTGATATCGTTATAGCTTTCCTCAAAGCCGCAGAAGCCCGCGCAGAAAATCGTTACAGCCATACCTATAAGAATGGCAAGCTCCGCATTTTTTACATTTATTTTCATAAGTACGTCCTTTCGGTAAGTTTTAGCTTTCATGTAAATTATGGTATAATTTTACAGTATTTATACAAGCGGGAAAAAATTTTTGCAAAAAGCTATTGACAAACCGAAAAAAGTGATGTATAATAATTAAGTCTTAAAAATGCTATCTTAGCTCAGTTGGTAGAGCACATCCTTGGTAAGGATGAGGTCGTCAGTTCAAATCTGATAGATAGCTCCAACGGCGCAGAGCGTCCCGTTGCGAGAGTCACCCCCGATTTACACGAGGGTGACTTTTTCTTTTATCAAAGCCCCCTCAAGGGGGCGATAAATTTTTATTTATCTTTGTAATTATTTTGCTGTTTGGAAATGTTTGTTTGTTTTTGAATTTTGGAAGCAAGATTAGAAACAGTTCGT
>JAAVHM010000037.1 GCA_014799675.1 Ruminococcus sp.
CCCCTTTCGCCCACAATTGTATCGTAACCGTCGCTGAGATTTGTGATAAACTCGTCCGCGTCGGCGGCAACGGCAAATTTATGAACGTCCTCCTCGGACATATCGCTGCGCCCGAAGCTGATGTTGCCGTCAATGGTGTCCGACCACAAAAGGACGTCCTGCATTGCAACGCCGATATTTTTCCGCAAGGTTTTAAGCTTGATAAAGCGGACGTTTGTCCTGTCTATCAAAACCTCACCCTCGCAGGGGTCGTAAAGCCTCGGGATAAGGTTTATAAGGGAAGTCTTGCCCGAGCCTGTTTCGCCCATGACAGCAACGGTCTCCCCCGCCTTTATCTTGAAGCTGACGTTTTTGAGAATTTCCATATCGTCATATTTAAAGGTAACGTTTTTGAACTCGATGTCGCCCTTGAGCCGTTCGGGCATATCGGCAGCGTCCGCGCGGTCAACGATAAAGGGACGTGAGTAGTAAACCTCGATTATCTTCGTTGCGGAAGCCATAAACCTTTGCAGGTCGTTTATAAGCGCGCCCACGTTTCTCATGGGGTTGGAAAGCGTCCAGATAAGTCCGCTGAAAGCAACGTATTCGCCCATTGTGAGCCGTCCCGTAATTACGAAAATTCCTCCCGCAATAAGCTGGACTACCGTCAGTCCCTGCGCCGTTGTTTCCATGTAGGGGAAATATTTCAGCCACGTCAAGGAAGCTTCCTTGCTGGCTTTTGAGTACTCCTCGTTCTTTTCGCGGAAACGCTCTATCTCGTAATCCTCGCGGGCGAAAGCTCTTACCACGCGGTTTCCCGCAATGTTTTCCTGCGCCTGTGTGTTGAGCTGTGAAAGACGTTCGCGGAGGTTTACGTACTTGGGACCCACCTCGCTCCTGAATATTCCCGAAATAATAAATATCAGCGGCGTAAGAGCAAGCAGGCAAAGCGCCATAATTGGGTCAAGCACAAAGAAGTAAATCGTTGTGGTCGTGAAAAGGACAATACTTTCCACCAATGTTTTCAGTATCCATGAAACCGTGTGCCGAACCATATCAAGGTCGCCCGAAAGCCTTGTCATAAGGTCTCCCGTGCGGTTGCGGTCGTAGAAGGTCATGTCCTGCTTCTGGACGTTGGCAAAAAGGTAATTCCTTATTTTGGCAAGCATACCCTGGGAACAGACCTCGTACAGCATATTCGCGCTGAACTGGAAAATAGTTCTTATAAGAGTAAACAGCACCATTCCGCCGCAAAGCATAAGCAGCAGGTCTTTTTTTGCGGCAAGATTTTCCGCGGCATTTTCGCCGTAAATGAACGTGTCAACGATATTCTGTCCGAAAACAGGGTTTGTGAGGTACATTATCTGTGCAATGACGGTCATGCACAGCGCAAAGATATACCTGCCCCTGTAGCCCTTTAAATTTTCCCAGATCCATTTTATTTGGAACATAAACGATCCACCTTTCCGTAACAACAAAAAATAAAAAAGTCTCCCGACCGCCGAAAAAACGGCATTAGGAGACTTGACCCGCAATTATACGCTTGCATAAAAGCTAAACAACAATTTGTCCCAAGCAGACAGACTCCGTAATATATGATTTTGAAAATACTGCATACATTTTGATTCTGCCTCGCTTTCGTTTTAAATTTTTAGTAAGTATGAATATAATACTCCCAAATAAACACTTTGTCAATGTATTTTTTTTGAATATTTTTAAGATAATTTTATCTTGGATCAGGATAAGCTTTCCAAAGCCGATCGCTCCTCAGGTTCTTCAGCATCTGCTTTGGGGAACTTCCTACGCATAAAGATGTAGCACACCAAATGGGTGAGAAAGGTTATTATCCACGAAAGAGGATATGACAAAAACAGCATGAATTCCGTGTGGTTCTCGGGGACGCTGAATATTGTGCATATCCATAATATCCTGAGACCGCAGGCTCCCAGCATGGAAACTACAGTCGGTGTTACCGCAAAGCCCATTCCGCGGATAGAGCCAACAATGCAGTCCATAAGTCCGCAGGTAAAATAGAAGCAGCATACCATGCTCATTCGTACAAGCCCTGCCGCTATAACGTCGGGACGAGCGTCGTAAATGCGGAGCAGCGGCGTTCCGAAAAGATATGCGGCGTTGCCGAGGATAAGCCCAGTGACTGCTCCGCAAAGGCAGGAAATAAGCGCAATTTTGTTTATACGGCTGTATTTTTTCGCTCCCATATTCTGGCTGACAAAGGTAAGCGCGCCCTGCGAAAAGGCGTTCATTGATACCCATACAAAGCCCTCTATGCTTGCGGCGGCGGAGCTTCCCGCCATTACGATATAGCCGAAGCTGTTTATCGAGGACTGTATCACCACGTTCGACAGCGAGAAAACCACGCCCTGAAAGCCTGCGGGGACGCCTATCCTAAGTATTTTCCACGCAATGCGCTTGTCGGGGTGAAGCTCGCTGAATCGGAACTGGAAAGCCCCCGTTTCATTTATCAGGCATTTCAGTATAAGTCCCGCCGAAACGCACTGGGAGATGACTGTGGCAAGAGCAACTCCCGCAACGTCCATTTTAAAAAGTATAACGAATATCAGGTTGAGGATAACGTTTATAACTCCCGAAAACGCAAGAAAATAAAGCGGTCTTTTGGTATCGCCCTTTGAGCGCAGTATGGAGCTTCCGAAATTGTATATCATCATCGCGACCATTCCCGCAAAGTATATCCGCAGATATAGAGAGGAAAGTCCCAGCACCTCGTCCGGCGTCTGCATGATTTTAAGAAGCTGAGGGGCAAATATTATTCCGACAACCGTCAGAAGCAGTCCGCTTGCTATTGCAAAGAATATTGAGGTATGTATGGTCTTGCTTACCTTTTGGTCGCTGCCCTCGCCCATGTAATGGGACACGATAACGTTCGAGCCTGTGGAAAGTCCCAGAAAAAGGTTTGTCATAAGGTTTACGAGAGCCGTTGTTGAGCCGACTGCGGCAAGGGAATATTCGCTGGCAAAGTTGCCCACCACGATAATGTCCGCCGCATTGAACAAAAGCTGCAAAATGCTGGAAAGCATAAGCGGCACGGAAAGCTTAAGAAGCTTTGGAAGTATTGCTCCGTGGAGCATATCTATTTCATAATTTTTAGCCAAAGTGATTTCCTTTCATAAATTATTATGCCTGACCAATAAATGGTTTACAGCATTCGTACATTTAACTATTATACTCCACAACCGAAAAAATGTCAATAAAAAATGTTCCGTTCTTTGACAAATATCTGCCTTTTGGCATCTTATGTATGAAAATCGGCAGCTTGCGTTTATGGCAATTGACAATTTTGAAGTATGGGTTATAATAATATTAACACATCAAACAGAAAGGCGGCGGCTGCTTGAAAATAGAGATCATTACGGACGAAAACGCGGAAGATCTGAAAATTTCCGTTGTGTGCAGACACTTGTCCCCGCAAGTGGAAAAAATCATAGCTATGTTAAGAATGACAGATCATCAGCTTACCGCAAGAAAAAACGACGAGATCCACCTTTTGGATATTTCCCGCGTCATTTATATAGAGGCAATTGACAGAAAATGCTTTGTCTACACGGCGGAGGATATTTACGAGTCCGAGTTCAAGCTTTACGAGCTGGAACAGCAGCTTGAAGAATACGGCTTCTTTCGGGTAAGCAAATCGGTGCTGATACATCTGCATAACGTTCAGTCCCTTAAAGCGGACATTAACCGCAGGATACGGATAACGATGTCAAACGGCGAGCAGATAATTGCTTCAAGGCAATACGCCGACCAACTTAAAAGGAGACTGGGAGTGATATAAATGAAAGAGAACAGGACCGTTTTTGATTTTCTTGGGCAGACTATGATAATATTCGGGTTTACAATGCTGGTACTTAATATTTTCTGTATTTTTTTCGGGGACTCCGCAAAAGGGTACTCCTCGATCTTTGAGCTTGGAAGTCAGGGCGTTTCAGTAAAGACCGCTTTTCAATTTCTGTTTGTTTCCATCCTTATCTCGGGAACAAGGCTTATATTTTTTACTGACGTTATAATAAAAAAAATGCCGATATGGCTGCGTACAGCCTGTATGCTGCTAACAGTCGTAATAATAAATCTGACGTTTATAATCATGTTTAAATGGTTTCCGGTAAGACAGTGGCAGCCGTGGGCTATGTTTTTTATATGCTTCGGCATATCGTTTGCGGGAAGCTGGCTTGTGATGATAACAAAGGAAAAAACCGAAAACAAAAAAATGGAAGAAGCTCTTCGCAGACTAAAGGAAACGGAGGATAACACAAAATGAACTACGCTTTGAACGCGGAAAATATTTTCCACAGCTTTGCGGAACATCAGGTTCTGAACGGCATAAATATCAATGTAAAAAAGGGAGAGATTTTCGGCTTGCTGGGACCCTCGGGTTCGGGCAAAACAACGCTGATAAAAATTCTCACGGGACAGCTTGCACAAAGCCGCGGACGCGCTGAAATTTTCGGAAAGGACGCGGGAAAGCTCACTCCCGCCGAACGCAAGAAAATCGGCGTGATGATGGACGACTGGGGGCTGTACGGCAGGCTTTCAGTATATGACAATATGAAATTCTACACGGACATTTACAGAATTTCCCCAAGCTGCATAGACGGCATACTGAAAGACATAGGCTTGTACGAGGCTCGGAAAACCGCTGTCTCAAAGCTTTCAAAGGGAATGAAAAACAGGCTGTCCTTAGCCCGCGCAATGATAAACAACGCTGAAATAATTTTCCTCGACGAGCCTACCTCGGCTCTCGACCCTGTTACCACAAAGGAAATACACAAAATTTTAGTCAAGGCTAAAGAGGCGGGGAAAACAATTTTCCTCACCACACACAATATGTTTGAAGCGGAATCCATATGCGGCAGGATAGCCCTGCTAAGCAAGGGAAATATTATCGAGCATGGAAGCCCCGCCGAAATTTGCAGGAAATACGACCGTCTTAAGAAGCTGACGATAACCTTAAAGGACGGCGAAACGGTTTTCATGGAAAACGGAAAAGCTTCCGCGGAAGCAGTTGCGGATTATCTGGAAAAGGATATGATAGGCGCGATACATTCCACCGAGCCGACGCTTGAAGCGGTATTTATAGAACTTACGGGAAAGGGGCTGGAGCAGTCATGAACAATATTTTCGCAATATTCAAAAAACAGCTTAAGGACACAATAAAAAACAAAACGGTTCTGATACAGTTTGTTATGTTACCCGTCCTGACGGTCATTATGAATAATGCCGTTAAGATAGAGGGTATGCCCGATAATTTTTTTGTAAATTTATTTGCGGCAATGTTTATCGGCATGGCGCCCCTTACAAGCATAGCTTCCGTAATATCGGAGGAAAAGGAAACGAACACTTTAAAAGTGCTTGTCATGTCGGACGTAAAGCCCTATGAGTATTTGCTCGGGACAGGCAGTTATATCTGGCTCATGTGTATGCTGGGCTCTGCCGTGATGTGCGCCGCGGGAAACTATACATACAAGGAAGCCGCTTTATTTATGTGTATCATGGCGGCGGGGATCTTAGTCTCCCTGCTGATAGGCGCGGCAATAGGCGTGAGCAGCAAAACGCAGATGACAGCAATATCCGTGACTGTCCCCGTTATGATGATATTTTCGTTTTTGCCAATGCTTTCGATGTTCAACAGCAGCATTGAAAAAATCGCAAGATTTACCTACTCGGAGCAGGTAAGCCGTCTGCTCGGAAATATCGGAAGCCTGCAAATTGACACGAAAAGTCTTCTTATCATTGGGGCAAATATGGTTGTTTTTCTACTGATATTTATTTTTTCATACCGCAAAAAAGGTCTTGCCTAATAAAAACAGCCGAAATTCCATTGCGGGAATTTCGGCTGTTTTTTTATTCGTAAACAATTTCTTGCGACTTTTCCGAGGTGTTTTTCCTTGCGTATGCGTATACCGCCGCCGCGGCGATAGTAATTATTGCCGCCGTACCCAATAGATTTGACAGAAGCGATTCTACACTATTTACAGCAAAGAAATGCGAAACAATGTTTGAGTTTACTTCTGAATAATAATCTACCTGAATATTGATAGCGATACTTACAATAACTGGAAACACGCCCATTGTTACAGCAGTCATTATCAAAGGCGTACGAATACTTTGGCACTTGAACATAAGTACATTTGCAGCCGACAGCAGGATAGCTTTAAAGCAGTAAATTATTGTAACAACAGGTATTATTTTATCCGAGTTTTCAAGATAATGGCGTGAAATAAAAAATCCTGCAAAGCTGTTCTGAAAAATGACCGCTAAAAGGCTTAATACTGCCCATACAATAATAAACGCTTGGGAAACAATTGCCGCCGTTCTTACGGATTTCGGACACCTCATAAAGATAACCCCTTTCGTTGATTTTATAATGGCGGGGAAAACCCGCCACTACAAATTAATGGTGGAACAATCTTATGCCCGTAAACGCCATTGCAATACCATACTTATTGCAGGTCTCGATAACGTTGTCGTCACGGATAGAACCGCCCGGCTGTGCAATGTACTCCACGCCGCTTTTGTGGGCGCGCTCAATGTTGTCCCCGAACGGGAAAAATGCGTCAGAACCGAGACTAACGTCGGTATTCTTGGCAAGCCATTCTTTCTTTTCCTCACGGGTCAGGACTTCGGGCTTCTCGGTAAATACCTTTTCCCACTCGCCGTCGCGGAGCACGTCCTCGTACTCCTCGCCGATGTAAACGTCGATAGCATTGTCGCGGTCGGCGCGTCTTACGTCGTCCTTAAAGGGCAGAGCCATTACCTTGGGACACTGTCTAAGCCACCAGTTGTCGGCTTTCTGTCCCGCAAGGCGGGTACAATGGATACGGGACTGCTGACCTGCTCCGATACCGATAGCCTGACCGTCCTTGACGTAGCAAACGCTGTTGGACTGGGTGTACTTTAATGTGATAAGGGAAATTATCAAATCACGCTTTTTGTCCTCGGGAATATTTTTATTATCGGTAACAACATTTTCAAGCAGACCGTTTCCGATGTCAAGCTCGTTTCTGCCCTGCTCAAAGGTCACGCCGTAGACCTGCTTTCTCTCAATTTCTGCGGGAGTATAGTTCTCTTCAATTTTGATTATGTTGTAAGTACCCTTTCTCTTGGATTTGAGAATTTCCAAAGCCTCGGGCTCGTAGTCGGGAGCGATAACGCCGTCAGAAACCTCACGCTGTATCATCTTTGCGGTGGGGACGTCGCACACGTCCGAAAGAGCAATAAAGTCGCCGTATGAGGACATTCTGTCCGCGCCCCTTGCTCTTGCGTAAGCGCAGGCAAGAGGTGAAAGTTCGCCCAAATCGTCCACCCAATAGATTTTTTTCAGCGTGTCGGAAAGGGGAAGTCCCACAGCCGCCCCCGCGGGGGAAACGTGCTTAAAGGAAGTTGCCGCGCAAAGTCCCGTAGCTTTTTTCAGCTCCCTTACAAGCTGCCAGCCGTTGAAAGCGTCCAGCAGGTTGATGTAGCCGGGCTTGCCGTTCAGCACTTCGATAGGCAGGTCTGCGCCGCCCTCCATAAAAATTCTGGACGGCTTCTGGTTGGGGTTGCAGCCGTATTTTAATTGCATTTCGTTCATTTTTAATTCCTCCGTTTTTCTAATTAATAATTAACAATTAATAATTAATAATTTTGGTGCGGCTTCGCCGAAATTTTTAATTTGATATGCAAAGCATACACCTCAATTATTAATTATTCATTATTCATTGTTAATTGATTTTACTGATTTTTATTTACAATACGGGACTCGTATTTCCCCGTCTCAATATCAATATACCGAACGAACAGCGAAACCTTGTTGTCGGCGTTGAGGTTGTCCCAGATAAGCTTTGTCAGGTCGTCGATAGGCATACAGGGAATTTCCACATTTTTCGGCTCGCCCTCAAAGCTGGGAAGCGGGTCTCCCCCGCCGCTGTAGGTGTGGATAAACTTGCCCTTGCCCGCAATTGGGTTGCTGTAAGCATAGGTGTATCTCTGACAGGAAGAACCGTCCCCGTCCGCGCTTTTGAGTATGGACATGGCAAAATTCATGTCGCCGTCGTCAAGGTGGACAATTCCCGAAATTCTCGGCGTGTAGTTGGGAGCGTCGTCCTCAAACTCGCGGGTACGCAGGGACTGCTCAAAGGTCTGCTGCTTGTCCATAAGGTCGTAGATAGTGTCGGTCTGGTCGCCGTTTGTAACGATAGTTTTGCTTCCCATAACGCGGACAGGCGCATAAATGATAAGATGTGGGTCGGTCATTTTGGACGGGTCAAACGCCTGCGTGCGGATACCCTCGCCGTCCGGGGCAAAAACACGGTTGCAGCTGTTTTCGCTTCTGCCCATGATAAAGTAGGCGATTACCGCCTTTTTGCCGCAGGACGATTTCCCGATAAGAATTCCCCTGCCGTGGTACTCCATGCTGTTAAGTTCCTCTGCAATTGTTTTTGTGATCATAATTTTTTCCTCCTAAAATATATTTGAATTTATATGTTTTGTTCCATTTCGTCTGTGGGTTCATAATTAATTTTCCAATCCAAATAAGAACCCAACGTTCCGCAGTTTGTACAGCGGTTTCCGATATAGACCCATTTAACACTTCCGTTTTCTCTGCGGGTAAAGCCAACACTTACATTATATGATTTGCAGCTTTTGCATACTGAACACTTTCTTAATCTCGGTTTAGCATCTTCCCAAAATTCATCGCAGTCCAAAAGTATCTTTTTTGTTCCGCAGTTCGTACATTTTACTTGAATGACGTCCTCGTTCTGGTCGACCCTCAATTCAAAGGAATCGTTTCCGCATGAATGACATATAACGGGCTTTACGTCAATTTTATCATCTTCCGAATATAAACGGAGATATTCGGATATATCGTCCGCACTGTCTCCTGTCCAATATTTTTTTGATTTATCTATCATAACTGTTTTTCCCCCGATTTTTAATTCTTTTAATGAACTAACAAAAGATTTTAAACAGGTTTGATCGAAAGAATTTTTAAATTCCAACGATTGAAAATTACCTTTAGATATTGCAGAAAGATGTCCGGAAACAAATATATGACCGGTTTTGTCTGCCGAAAACTTAATTGACTGGTTGCCATAAGGTTCTGTTATTTCCGCGCTTCCTTTCAATGTGTTATACAAATTTTCGATATCTGAAATAAAAGTTTTGAAATTCTTAGCATCTGTACGCATGAACGTTTGAGCACAAAACCCGTTACTGTTGAGTATGATTTTCAATGTTGAATTATCAGAATAAAAAATGTCAAGATTTAAAACAAGAGAAAAGGTATTTGACTCCAGTTTATATTCCATATATATCACCTCAGGTCAAATTTTCCTAAATAGCAAGTCGCCTCATAAGGCACTTCCACCTTTCCGTCCCGCTGAAATTTGCGGACTGCCTCACGCAGCGCCTCAACAAATTCTTCGTAATTCTCATCACCCTTTTTCAGCGAGTAGGAGTGTGAAAGCGAGTACCCAACAAACTGCTCCTCGTCCATAAGCATTCCATTCTTTGCGCTGAAATATTCCATTTCGGAAAAATACTCGTTCCGCAGGAACAAGTCTCCCTCCTTTTCGCTGCTGCCCGTTACGCTGTTGCATATTCCGCAATATTTCAGGAAAACCCTGTCCCTCTCGTGCATAAAATCATTTTCACGGTGATTGTTCCAGACCAGAGCAAGCCGTCCTTTCGGGGTAAAGATACGCTGACATTCCGCCTTGAATTTTTCCCTGTCAAACCAATGGAAAGCCGTTGCCGCCGTCACAAGGTCGATACTTTTTTCCGAAATACCCGTATTCTCTGCGGGAGCAGTTACAATTTCAATATTCGGACAATTCGCCCGAAGCTTTTCAAGCATATCTGCATTCGGCTCAACAGCGGTAATTTTCCAAGGCTTTGCGGACAAGCATTTTGTGAAAATACCCGTCCCCGCGCCTATGTCCGCAACGGTCTCCGCGTGAGTTTTCTCATAAAGCCAATCAATAATTTCCGCAGGATATGTGGGACGGTATTTGTCGTACACGTCCGCCTTGCCTGTAAATTTTTCTTCGTTCATTAAAAATCCTCCCTTACTTCAAAGCCGACTTCCATTCGCCGTTTTCTTTGTAATAAAACAACTCACTGATATCGTCGTCGCAAAACATTTTGAAATATTCCTCCATAGTGCTTGCAAGCTTCAAGCCGAGGAAATCGCTCTTGTTCACCCAGTAGCACTCCCCCTCCTCGGAGGAATGAAGCTCTCCCGAAAATTTGTCTGTCTTGTAGGTCAGAACTATGTACCGAGAACCGTCGTCTTTCGTCCAGTCCTTGATACCGCACAATTGGGGAGAACGGATAGTAAGTCCCGTTTCCTCAAAAACCTCCCGTATCACAGCGTCGGTAAAGGACTCCCCATTTTCAACGTGACCTCCGGGGAAAGTCACGCCACCCCAAACATCGCTTATTTTATCCTGCACGAGAATTTTATCTCCGTCGCAAATCATGCACATATTTGTCAGTGTAACTGTTTCTGTACGCACTTTTACAGACCTCCCGTTATGGAATTATTATTTGCCGGACCGCCTATCAACACGCCTGTTCCTATAAGCATAAAAGTACTCCGAATGCTGTAAATATTGTTTTTATCATGATGCCTTGTTCCTCCGTTTAGGCAATTTTTTCCGCATTATTACAACGGTGACAAACGTGAACATTCCCCCTGTTACCGCAAAAAGAATACCCATAAAAAGCGTTATCAGCGTGCTTGTTTTTTCGTATATAATGCCGTTATCCGAAATATAAAGCGTCGCTTTGTCGCCCACTTCTACGAGCATTGACGTTGAAACCAGGCTTTTATATGTCCTGACCTCACCGTTATCATAGTACTCGTAAACAGGCGTATATAACACACCCGTACTCTCCTCTTCTCTGTAATTTGAACGTGTTTCTATGACATCAACTACCATTGCAATTACCCTGCGGCTGTTTTCCATACGTACGATATTCCACAGGGAAACAAGCAAAAGGATTACCCCCAACACAAGAAAAACCACGCCTAAAAACATAACTATCTTTCTTTGCGTACTATCATACCGTGACGTAAAATAATGTACCATAAAAATTATTCCCCCCGTTTCGGCAAATTTTTTCCGCTTTTATTATGATAATGCCTTTACCATAATTATGCCAAAAATCAAAAGTACAATGCCGCTGATACGCAATCCGGGCAGAAACATTTTCTCCGAGACAGCGCCGTNGTCTGATATATAAAGTACGGTCTCTTTGCCTATTTCGGGAGGCACTAAGGAATACATAATACCTGTATNTCTTTTGTACTCGCCGTCCTCATAATACTCGTAAATCGCCGCATATTGCTCTTCACTCTGNCTGTGCCTATGCTTTCTTATGACGTCCATGTCCACGATTTTTGCCTCTACCACTCTGCTTCTTTTTATTCGCTCGCTTACCNGCAGAGAATACAGCAGCAAGACTANACCNGNNATAATAAACAATATCCCNAANAATTTTAANNNNTGATTCNTGCATATGCTGCTCCTCCTTTAACCTTGAAAAGTCCTCATTACCGCCAAAAACTGCCTTNCCGTATTATCNGANCGTTCCATAANNNCNNNNGNTTTTCNANAANTTATTCCTCNACAANNGCCNTGCCGTCAACGACCTTGATCCTATCCTGACAGAACAGCGCAACCGCTTTCGGCAAAATCTTCCACTCCACGTTTTCCATAACGCGCCTTTGCAGTATCGCAGGNGTGTCGTCATTCAGCACGGGANCTGTCCCCTGNAAAATTATCGGACCGCCGTCGCACTCCTCGGTNACAAAATGCACNGTCGCTCCAGTTATCTTTACTCCCTTTTCAAGAACCGCTTCATGGACGCGCAGTCCGTAAAAGCCCTTGCCGCAGAANGACGGTATCAGCGAGGGGTGGACGTTCATCATCTTGTTTGGGTANGCCCTGCAAACCGTTTCGTCCAGAATAGTCATAAAGCCCGCATACACCACAAGGTCAGCCTTTTCCTCTTTAAGAANGTCAAGCATTGCCTTGCTGTATTCGTGAACGTCCGCATAGTCCTTGCGNGCAAGCACCCGCGAGGGTATGTGGTTATACTTTGCACGTTCAAGAGCGAATGCGTCGGGCTTTGAAGCTATTACGCAGGTTATCTTTCCGCCTGCAATTTCACCCCGCTTTTCAGCGTCGATAAGAGCCTGCAAATTCGTGCCGCCGCCGGAAACAAGTACAACTATCTTTTTCATAATATCCTCCTTTTGATAATGTTTATCATTTTAAAAATTCGCTCTGTATTTTCAGCAGAAGCGGAAATGCTTCATCTGAATTTNCAAAAGTGCAGCAGCCGTTTCCGTTTTCCGCCGANAAATTNACCAAAGACANAAAGCCCACGTTGCNGCCGCTGTGTCCGAAATATTCTTTNCCGCCTATGCTTTTCAGATAACAGCCCAGACCTGTGCGGCACTTTGCTTCCAGCTCAAGCACATCGCTGTGTTGGGGCGACGTCATAAGCTCTGCAAGCTTCTTAGGTATCAGACCNCTTTCGCCCCGCAGGATATTCTGAATGTGTATGCCGAATTTCGCAATATCGTTTGCCGTTGTCCACAATCCTGCCGCCGCCTGCTCGGGCATAAGCATATGTCCTCCCGAAACAGGNTCGGAATTTTCTGTGTAACCCTTGGCAAGATTTTCCGTTACGTCCTGCCGAAATGTGCTGTCTGACATTTCAAGTGGAGACAGCACGTATTTCTCCATAAAATCGGCAAAGTCCATTTCAGTGATATTTTCCGCACACTTTTGCAGAACCATAAATCCGCCGCCGGAATATACCCAATGCTCGCCGGGAGCATACTCGCAGCAGATTTTCGGCGAATTGCAGGGCTGTTCTCCCNCNATTATTTGAGAAGTCGTGGGCAGNACCGAACCGATTGGATAACCGTCAAAGCCGTGTACACCGATACCCGCCGTATGGGAAAGTATTTGCCGAACGTTCACCCTTGCAATGTTTCCGTCACGGTCTGTAAGGGGCGTTCCGCCGAGATAACTGTTTACATCATCTTCAAGAGAAATTTTCCCCTCCGCCGCAAGTCTCAATACTGCAAAAGTAAAAACCATTTTGCTTATCGAAGCCGCTTGAAATCTCGTATGCGGCGTAATATCCNNACCCTCCGAAACAGTNTCGGCAATCTGATAATTTTTTATTACCGCAAGACTTAGAGAATCCGCACCGTATTTTTTTAATTCATCAAAAAAATCNATATTTACCATTTCAAATCTCCGTTTACNGAAAAGGCGGGAATTTCACCCGCCCAACTGTACACTATNAACTATCAACTGTCAACTGATAATTACGCCCTCGTCGCTTTCCACAAGCTCGCCAAGAACATAAGCTTCCTCGCCTGCCGCCTTTATCGCCGCAATTGCCTTGTCCGCGTCGTTTTTGTCAACCACAACGCACATTCCCACGCCCATGTTAAAGGTGTTGAACATATCTCTTTCGGGGATTTTTCCTGTCTTTGCAATAAGGTCGAATATCGGCATTACCTGAACGTCCGACCGCGCGATCTTTGCGGAAAGACCGTCGGGCAGGGAACGTGGAATATTCTCGTAAAATCCGCCGCCCGTAATGTGGCTGATAGATTTTACCTTAACAGCGTCCAGCAGAGACATTACAGCCTTTACGTAAATCCTTGTGGGGGTCAGGAGACATTCGCCGAGGGTCGTTCCCAAATCGGACTGATGTCTCGCAAGGTTCTGCTCGTTTACATTGAAAACCTTACGCACAAGGGAAAAACCGTTTGAGTGGAGACCGCTTGATTTAATTGCGATCATCACGTCCCCCGCCTTTTGAGTAGTGGGGTCAAGAATTTTATCCTTGTCAACAATTCCCACGGAAAATCCCGCAAGGTCGTACTCGTCGTCTGGCATAAGCTGGGGGTGTTCCGCAGTCTCGCCGCCGATAAGAGCGCAGCCCGCCTGTACGCAGCCCTCCGCAACGCCAGAAACTATGCTTGCTATCTTCTCGGGGAAATTTCTTCCGCAGGCGATATAGTCAAGGAAAAATTGTGGCTTCGCGCCGCAGCAGATGATGTCGTTGACGCACATTGCAACGCAGTCAATTCCCACGGTGTCGTGCTTGTCAAGAATAAAAGCGATCTTTATTTTTGTGCCAACGCCGTCCGTGCCGGAAACAAGTACAGGTTTTTTTATGCCTGTCATATCAAGCTCGAACAAGCCGCCGAACCCTCCGATACCCGACAGCACGCCGCTTGTCATGGTGCGGGCAACGTGCTTCTTCATAAGCTCCACCGCAGTGTAGCCCGCAGTAACGTCAACGCCCGCTTCCTTGTAGCTTTCAGAAAAACTTTTCATAATTGCACACCTTTCTGTTATTTTCAATATTTATCAATATTTATAATTTGATATTCACTAAAATACTCATCACCTTGTTGAATATCAATAATTTTAATATATTGATTATTTTTAATTTTATATACAGCATCTTTTTTTGATTTTGCATTAACTAAAAAAGTAATTATCTTGCTCTGACGTGTTGCCTTAATTAAATAAGTAATCAAATAAAATTCACCAACTGTCTTACTTCTTTATCTTAAACTCAAACTTATCCTTGCGTATTTCCGTAGGAATCGGCGCAGGATATTCCCCCGTAAAACAGCCCTTGCAGAACTCGCAGCAGGAATTTTCCGCAAGCTTTCCAACCGCCTCCACGCTTAGATAACCCAGCGTGTCCGCGCCTATTTCCTTGGCAATTTCGGGTATGCTCATTTTGCAGGCGATAAGATTTTCCTTGCTGTCGATGTCCGTACCGAAATAGCAGGGACTTATAAACGGCGGACAGGAAATTCTCATATGAATTTCTTTCGCTCCCGCTTCCCGTATCAGATTGACCGTCCTGCGGGAAGTAGTTCCCCTGACAATGCTGTCGTCTATAAGAACCACACGCTTGCCGCGGACAGTTTCCTTCACAACATTCAGCTTTATACGAACCGAGTTGGTACGCTCGGTCTGGGTGGGCTGAATGAACGTCCTGCCAATATATCTGTTCCTGATAAAGCCAACGCCGTAGGGTATTCCCGAAGCGTTCGCAAAGCCAAGAGCCGCGTCCAGACCGCTGTCGGGGACGCCGATTACCACGTCCGCGTCAACAGGGTGTTCCTGCCAAAGATACTCCCCTGCTTTCATACGCGCCTGATGTACGCTTGAACCCTCAATTACAGAGTCTGGACGGGCTATGTACACATACTCAAACACGCAGATATGGGGCTTTTCGGCAACATGGGTCTCAATTGAACGTATGCCGTTTTCGTCAATTACCACAACCTCTCCGGGACGAACGTCACGGACAAATTCCGCGCCGATACTGTCGAAAGCGCAGGTCTCGGAGGCGATAACGTAAGCTTCCCCAAGCTTGCCTATAGAAAGAGGTCGGAAGCCCACGGGGTCTCTTGCCGCGATAAGCTTTTTGGGAGACATTACCACAAGAGAATATGCTCCCTTTATCTTGCACATGGCTTTTTCCACCGCTTCTTCTATGGAAGAACACACAAGCCGCTGCTGGGTGATTGCGTAGGAAATTACCTCCGTGTCGTTTGTGGTGTGGAAAATTGCTCCGCCCAGTTCAAACTCACGCCGCAGCTCGTAGGCGTTGGTAAGATTTCCGTTATGGGCAAGAGCCATAGGACCCTTTACGTGCCGAACCACCAATGGCTGGGCGTTGGAACGGTTGGAGTTGCCCGTTGTTGAGTAGCGGACGTGTCCCACCGCAATATTGCCCTGACCGAGACTTGCAAGAGTATCCTTGTCAAAAACCTCATGGACAAGTCCCAAGTCCTTGTGATAGCTGAACACGCCCGAATCGTTCACAACAATTCCGCAGGACTCCTGTCCCCTGTGCTGCAAGGCGTAAAGTCCGAGATAGGTCTGCATTGCAGCGTCCGTGGTGTCATTGCTGTAAATGGCAAAGACGCCGCATTCCTCGTGAATACCACACATAGGGCTCATTCCTTTCCGTTCCGGCAGTAGCTGCAAAGCTTGCATTCGGGCAGCCCGCCGTACTTTTTTGAAAACTCATTGGCAAGGTCATTCCTTTCCGTTCCAACAATAGCTGCAAAGCTTGCATTCGGGCAAGCCCACCGCCTTGACAGTACCCTCCAAGGACTGGAATTCAAGTGAGGTAAGCTTCAATCTGCGGCAGATCTCGTCCCGCAGCTTCCTGCCCCTTTCGGTTCCGGAACTGCTGTACTCTTCGATGTACTTAACGCCCTCCTCGCCCTCAAGCTCGTCAATAATTTTTCTTGCGATAAGGTCAAGCTCCGAGGTGCTTCTTGAAAAGTTCAGGTATTTGCAGCCATACATAATAGGCGGGCAAGCCGAACGCATATGTACTTCCTTTGCGCCGTTTGCATAGAGAAATTCAACAGTTTCCCTCATCTGCGTGCCGCGGACGATACTGTCGTCCACAAAAAGCAGTTTTTTGCCCTCTATAAGCTCGTGGACGGGTATCAGCTTCATTTTGGCAACCTTGTTCCGCATTGCCTGACTTTGGGGCATGAAGCTTCTTGGCCATGTTGGTGTGTACTTTATAAACGGGCGCGCAAAGGGTATGCCGCTTTTGTTTGCGTAACCTATCGCATGGGGGACGCCCGAATCGGGTACGCCGCAGACATAATCCACGTCGGGGAGAGTGCCGTTATTCATGTCGGTCTCCGCCATAATTTCGCCGTTTCGTGCGCGCATTGTCTCAACGGTAACACCCTCATAAATAGAATTGGGGTAACCGTAATATGTCCACAAAAACGTGCAAATTCTCATATCCTCCACGCCCTTGTCAAGGACTTCACAGCTTTCGGGAGTGATTTTCACAATTTCGGCAGGCATAAGCTCACGGTAGGTCTCATACCCAAGCTTCTGAAAAGCAAAGGACTCAAAGGAAAAGCACCAGCCGTCCTCACGCTTGCCTATAACTATCGGCAGCCTGCCCGCCTTGTCCCTTGCGGCGATAATTCCGTCCTCGGTAAGCACAAGCAGGGAAACAGTTCCCTCTATCTTTGACTGGGCGTAGCGTATGCCCTCCACAAAGGAACTCTTCTGCGAAATAAGCGCGCCCACAAGGGAGCTGTCGTTTATCTTGCCGCTGCTCATTGCCTCAAAGCTTGCAAAGCAGTTATCCAGAAATTCATTCCTGAGCTGCTCGGCGTTGTTGATTATGCCGACAGTGCAGACCGCGTACAGACCAAGCTTTGACCGCAGCAGGATAGGCTGTGGGTCGGTATCGCTTATACAGCCTATGCAAAGCTTGCCCCGCATGGTGTCAACGTCCTTTTCAAATTTTGTTCTGAACGGTGAATTTTCAATGCTGTGAATGTTTCTCTGAAAGCCCAGTTCGGGGTCGTAAGATGTCATACCGCCGCGTCTTGTTCCAAGGTGAGAATGATAATCCGTGCCGAAAAAAACGTCGCTTATGCAGTCGTTCATTGACGCTGCTCCAAAAAATCCGCCCATAAATATGAAATCCTTTCATGGTTCGTGACTTGGGGGTTTCCCCAATCAAATTTACAAAAAGCCTACATATAAATTGTAGGGGACGGGTCTTCCGTCCCTCGGGCGGGGAAACCCCGCCCCTACAGAAAATCACACGAAAATTATTCGCCAAAGATACGCTTCATCATTTCCTGATAAGCTTCCTCTACGCCGCCCATGTCTCTGCGGAAACGGTCTTTGTCAAGCTTCTCGTGAGTCTTGCTGTCCCAGAAACGGCAGGTGTCGGGAGAAATTTCGTCCGCAAGAAGAATTTTGCCGTGAAATCTGCCAAACTCGATTTTAAAGTCGATAAGGTCAATACCGTGTTCTTTAAAGAATTTCAGCATGAAATCATTTACCGCAAAGGCGTATTTTGAAATTGTATCAATTTCCTCCTGCGTTGCAAGACCAAGTCCCAGAGCGTAGTAATCGTTAATGAACGGGTCGCCGAGGTCGTCGTTCTTGTAGCTGAATTCCAGAGTTGGACGCTTAAGGGGAGTACCCTCCTCAATGCCGAGCTTTTTGGAAAAGCTTCCCGCCGCAACGTTTCTCACGATAACTTCGAGGGGAACAATTTCAACCTTTTTAACGATGGTCTCGCGGTCGCTTATTTCCTCAACAAGATGTGTGGGAATGCCCTCTTTTTCAAGGAGACCGAACATATAGTTTGTCATTTTGTTGTTGACAACGCCCTTGCCGCGGATAGTACCCTTTTTCTCGCCGTTGAAAGCGGTAGCGTCGTCCTTGTAGTCAACGATTACCATATCGGGGTCGTTTGTTGCGTAAACCTTTTTAGCCTTGCCCTCGTAGAGCTGTTCCTTTTTCTCAATGTTTGCCATTTTAAATTCCTCCATAAAAGTTTGATTATCTTGATTTATTTTATCACCGCCGATTTTATCCGCGGTGGTTTCTTAACAAAATATCGGAAACTGCGAACGCCGCATTTTCAAAAAACAACTCGTCGCTTTCTCCGTCTTGGCTTATTTCCTCATACGGGGCAATTCCGTCTGCCACCGAAACGGACACGTCCGCATTTCCACCAATAAGCTTTTTAATGCTTTCTTTGATTTCCTCGGCGCAGTCCTCGTTGTCGGAACGCTTGCTCTGCCCCGCACTATAGATGTTAAATTTGACCTCGCCGTCCTCGGAAATTTCCACGGTAATACCTGCGCCTGTCATTATACTGTCATAATTTTTGTCAATATTTTCCTTCATGTCATTGTACCAATTCTTAGGTATCTCCGCCTTTATTTTCGCCATGACCTCATTGCAGAAGTCGGGGTCGCTTTTCATCTTTTCGATAGCGGCGGGAGTGGCAACAAATGCTATCATATGGGTTTTTGTGATATCTCCGTAGGAAACGCTTGCAGGCTCTTTCATAGGCAAGGAGACCTTTTCCAGTTCCTTTTGCGTACAGCTTTCCTTGAAAAGAAGCTCCTTTGGGAAATCCTTTCTGTTCCAAAGAGATATTTGGGAAGTGTCCAAAGCATGGAAAAAGCTTTCTCCGTAATATTCATTCATAGAGTTTTTAAAATAATCAAAGCCCCCGAACTCATTCCTTAAAACACTGTCAAAGCTGCTTACCGACGACGTTTTTTCGGTACTTCCAACCGCACCCGAATATCCCGCCAAGCTTACAGAACCTATCAAAGACGATCCCTCCCGTAAAATCAAAAAGTTATTTTAACACGATTTCCAAAATATCTTTCGGCACGGTCGCTATGTAATCCGCCCCCGCTTCTTCAAGCTCGGGACGGCTTCCGTACCCGAAAAGCGCGCCGATTGAAGCAATTCCAACCGCCTTTGCGCCCTCTATGTCGTAGAACCTGTCGCCTATCATAACAGCCTGTCCCAAGTCGGTTTCGCCGCATTTTTCAAGAGCGTTTCTGATAATGCCCGCCTTTTTGCCGTTCGTCCCGTCGGAAGCAGCCCCGCAGACCGCTGTAAAAAACTCCCTTATCTCAAAATGGGAAACTATTTGCTCCGCAAAATGCACGGGCTTTGTTGTTGCCACCGCAAGTATTTTTCCAGCGTTTTTAAGCTGTTCCAAAACGTCATAAATGCCGTCATACAGCGAATTTTCTATAACGCAGTAGTCCTTGTAACGCTCCCTGTAAATATCCGCCGCCCGCTTTGCCTGCTCATTATCCATACCGCAGAATTGCTCAAAAGAATATTCCAGCGGCGGCCCGAGAAATTCATTAAGTACCTCATCGGCGGGAATTTTCAGGCTCATCTTGTCAAGAGCGTACTTGACAGAATTAAATATTCCCGGGGACGAATCGNTCAGCAGCGTNCCGTCCANGTCGAACAGNATTGTGCGANAATTTTTATCCATGGGACTTACCACCTTGACATATTTTTTTCATGCTTTTTCAGATAAGCCTCTTTCAGCTCCTGCGGGGANACCGAGTAGCACAGCATAACGTCGTTGAAATACATCATNACGTCGCAAAGCTCCTCGATAAAATGGCTTCGTACCGCTTCGTCGTTCAGAATAGCTTCGGCGCTGTTCTTTTTGATAACGTCCCCAACNTCGCCAAGCTCGCCGTAAAGCCATAAAAGCTTNGANACTCCCTTTTCNGGGGAAAGTCCGCCCCATNNGTCCTTGTANTTTTCCTGAAGCTCTTTCTGAATTTCCTGCATTTCNTTGAANCCAAAATTATCCATNCNGACTTGTTCCCTCCAAAATGTTTATTTATCCTGTNCTTTTCGTGATATCATAATGTCCATACAATGCTTGTGGGGAATTCCCCCGCTGNTGCANTCGAAAATNACCTCNTCNCACNTGTGCAGAAGCCANTCNGTGTAGTACCCGAAAAGCTCNCCCGAACNCCANTTNAANTTCCTGCTGTCCTTGTCGGGCGGNACGGGTATGAACGGCTTTTTCACAAACACATTCATTGCGTGTANNCCGCCCTCNGCGGTGTGTTTTTGGTAATTCTCAAAAATCTCCCGCCGCAGTTCGTTGGGGATATANTGCAGTACTCCCGAGCAGAAAAGCACGTCAAACTCGCTTTCGAGACGGAAATCCTTAACGTCCGCNTTGAAAAAGTTCACGCTGACGCGGTGCTTTTCNGCAAGCCTTTTCGCCTTGTCAACACCCGACCCCGTAATNTCAAATGCGGAGACCTTGTAGCCGTTTTTTGCGAAAAATACAGCGTCCTTGCCCTCGCCGCAGCCNATNTCNAGAACCCTTACNGNTTTNGTNGGCGGAACAAGCTTCATAACCTCAAAGCACATCTCCGAGGGCTGAACGCCCCANTAGTANTCCTCGGTATCGTATCTGCTCTCGTAATCGTTGATNATTTTCTGCTCCACGGCGTAACCCAAAAGNGAGTCGATACTGCACCCGAGGGACTTNGCCAGCAGCGGCANGNTTGAAACGTCGGGCATTGACACGCCGTTTTCCCACTTNGACACNGCTTGGAACGACACGTTNAAACGTCCCGCAAGCTCCTCNTGGGTAAGACCGTTNTGCTTTCTTAAATTGCAGATGTTTTTGCCTATGNTATTCATATGACCACGTCCTTTCAAGTATAGTGTACCATATCGGAAATGCGTATCACAATAACTTGTTAAGACAAAAACGGTTANAATTCAACTTACAGTTGAAAAATTGAATTAGTCCAGTTCAGCAACCATTTGCTGCATTTTAGCGTCCTTTTCCTTAACGCCGTCTATCATTTTCTGCTTTGCCTCGGCAAGNTTTTCNNCGAGAGTATCGTCGGAAAGAGCAAGCATTTGAATTGCAAGTATAGCGGCGTTCTTCGCGCCGTTTACCGCAACCGTTGCAACGGGTATACCCGAGGGCATNTGAACNGTNGCAAGCAAAGCGTCCAGACCGTCAAAGGTNGACTTTATCGGAATACCGATAACAGGCAGTGTGGTGTGTCCCGCNATAACTCCCGCAAGGTGAGCAGCCATTCCCGCGGCGCAGATTATAACGCCGAAGCCGTTCTCCTTAGCCCTTGCCGCAAATTTTGAAGCAAGCTCCGGGGTNCGGTGCGCGGACATAACGTGTACCTCAACNGGTACGCCGTAAGCNTTAAGNTCNTTGACAGCGTCCTTTACNATTGGGAAATCGCTGTCGCTTCCCATNATAACAGCAACTTTTTTTGACATAAAATACCTCCGCTGTGAATTTTTTAAAAACAAAAAGCTGTGAAAAGAAATCACAGCTTAATTTAACTATAGATACACTTATTTTCGGGTACGGAAATTCCGCTGCCGCAGGAGCATGACCCGTGAAGCAGCGAGNGGAAACATATTGAACAAGCCATAGTGCAGGAAAATATTGCCATGACTAAGCCCTCCGAAAAATAAAAAACTTACCCTTTTATTATACTGTATTTTTACCAAAACTTCAAGTGTTTCAAGAAAAAAATTCGGAAATTATAAAAATTATTATTTACATCTTGATTTTTCAACAAAAGTGTGCTAATATGTATAGAAGGAATATTTTTTCCTAAAAAATATTGGAGGTGCTTTCACAATGGCATACAAAATTTCCGATGAGTGCATCAGCTGCGGCGCTTGTGCAGACGGATGTCCCGTAAATGCAATTTCCGAGGGTGACGGCAAGTACGTTATCGACGCCGGAACCTGCATCGACTGCGGCGCTTGCGCTGACGCTTGCCCCGTATCTGCTCCTTCTGCTGAATAATTGCAAAAGAGTAATACTACTTAAAAGCCTCCTGTTAGGGGGCTTTTTGCTGTCTAGAGGCNAGAAGTTAGANGCTAGANGNNAGAAAAAAATTTCCGACAAAATTTTGTAACGTTTTGCGTTCTCGTTCGTATTTATTTATGAGTACTCAAAATAAGGCAGTTACGACAAGGAGGTGAAAATATGCCNACGTCGGATTTTGACGAGATTTACAGGCTTTACGCAAAATACGTGTACCGCTATCTTGCGGGGCTTTCCTCCTCGGAGCAGACCGCGGAGGAGCTTACTGCCGAGACATTTTATCATGCGGTGAAAAACATCAACTCTTACAACAGCGAGTACAGTATGCCCGTGTGGTTAAAGTCCATAGCGAAAAATCTGTACATCGACTACTTGCGGAAAAAGGAGCGACAGAACGTCCCCATAGACGACATGGGGTTATCGGACGGCTCGGACGCGGTTCTGATACTGGAGGACAAGGAGCAGGCTTTGAACGTCCACAAGGCTTTGCACACCCTTGAAGAGCCGTACAAGGAGGTCTTTTCCCTGCGGGTGTTCGGGGAGCTTTCTTTCAAAGAGATAGGAGGGCTTTTCGGGAAATCTGACGGCTGGGCGCGGACTGTCTTTTTCAGAGCAAAAGAAAAAATCATTTGTAAAATGAACGAACAGGAGTGATAACTATGAAATGTGAAATTATAAAAGACCTGCTTCCAGCATACTGCGACTGCGTTTGTTCCCTCGAAACTGCGGCGGAGATCGAACAGCACACCGCAAACTGCGAGAACTGCAAAAAGCTTCTGGAGGACTATCGGAGCGACATAGAGCCGCTGAACAAGGCTGAACCCGAAAAGCCTTTCCGCAGGATAAAGCGGGGGATTTTCCGCAACAAGTCCATTATTGCGGCACTAATATTAATATTGGTAATAGTGCTGTCCGTTGTGGGGTATCTCACCTACGGTCAGATAGTGCGGACGTACCACCCAAGCTTTGAGACCATTATTTCGTCCCAAAAGGCGAAAAAAATTACTCAAAAATTCTGCGAGGGTGACATCGACTATGTTATGGATAATATTCAGATATATCAGACAGGTGTTGCTTTATACACCACTGATGACGAAATAGAAGAATACTGTCGTTCCGTGCTTGCGGACTTTTATGAAAAATACCTTAAAGGCAAAGACCGACAGATAAAAATTGACGATTTGCACAGCGGCTATGAATGCTATTGGTTTGACAATGAAAATGACCCTATGACTGTGATACAGATATACGATGGTGAAATAGGTATTTTCTCCCTTTACTTTTATGAACGCAGCGGCGGAAAATTTGTACTGAGATGCGCCGGTTACTGCACCGATTATATAGATAAATCAGATCAAGAAACGTTTAACCTTGCACTCAATCCGATCGAACCGAGGGCAGATTGGGAAACAGCCATACTTAACAACTCCAGAGACCCCGAGCATTTCGGACTTATTACCGAATGGTTTACAGACAACCCCGAAGAAGAACGAATTTTAAGCGAAAACACTGCCGCCCTTATGGAAACTATGGAGTGTGAAAAGGCATATTATTCCGACTTCACGTTTGACGCTGAAAACAGCCGCTATCTTATAGATATGGGCTTCATCTTCCGAGAGAAATCAAGCGGCAAGCGGGTCGCCTACTACCGCACTTTAAAATTAACAGCTGCATTTACGTACTATAAATTTGAAATTCTCCCCGAATTCGAGCCTGTTATATTTGACGACGGAATAAGCGCGGAAAACCGTGAAAGGGTGGAAAACCTATTTATTCTTAAATAAGTTTATCAAACAAAACCACAAAAACGGCGTTTCCCAAATCGGGAAACGCCGCATATTTTTGTTTATATATTTCCGTATAACAGCCGCTTATTCATTGATAGCTGTAACAACGCCTGAACCTACTGTACGTCCGCCCTCACGGATAGCGAAACGGAGTCCCTCCTCAATAGCGATAGGAGTGATAAGCTCAACGTCCATAGTTACGTTATCACCAGGCATACACATTTCCTTGTCAGCAGGAAGTGAGATAACGCCTGTAACGTCTGTTGTTCTGAAATAGAACTGAGGTCTGTAGTTGTTGAAGAAAGGAGTATGACGTCCGCCCTCTTCCTTCTTCAGAACGTAAACCTGACCCTTAAACTTAGTGTGGGGGTGGATAGAGCCGGGCTTACAAAGAACCTGTCCTCTTTCGATGTCAGTTCTCTGAACACCACGGAGGAGTGCGCCGATGTTGTCGCCAGCCTCTGCGTAGTCAAGGATCTTTCTGAACATCTCGATACCTGTAACAACTGTCTTGTCCTTTTCGTCCTTAAGACCAACGATCTCAACTTCGTCGCCTGTCTTGAGCTGACCTCTTTCAACTCTACCTGTAGCAACAGTACCACGACCTGTGATAGTGAATACGTCCTCAACAGGCATAAGGAAAGGAAGATCTGCCTTTCTGTCGGGAGTAGGAATATAGTCGTCAACAGCGTCCATAAGCTTCTGAATGCACTCGTAAACGGGGTCTGCGGGATCCTTGGAAGAAGAATCAAGAGCCTTGAAAGCAGAACCGATGATGATAGGTGTGTCATCGCCGGGGAACTCGTACTTGTCAAGAGTCTCACGGATATCCATTTCAACAAGCTCAAGAAGCTCGGGGTCGTCAACCTGATCAGCCTTGTTCATGAAAACAACGATGTAGGGAACGCCAACCTGACGAGCAAGAAGCAAGTGCTCCTTAGTCTGAGCCATAGGACCGTCAGTGGAAGCAACAACGAGGATAGCGCCGTCCATCTGAGCAGCACCTGTGATCATGTTCTTAACGTAGTCGGCATGACCCGGGCAGTCAACGTGAGCATAGTGACGCTTGTCAGTCTCGTACTCAACGTGAGCAGTGTTGATCGTGATACCTCTTTCTCTTTCCTCGGGAGCCTTGTCGATGTTAGCATAGTCCTCAAACTGTGCCTGACCCTTGAGGGAGAGGTACTTTGTGATAGCAGCGGTAAGAGTTGTCTTACCGTGGTCAACGTGACCGATAGTACCAATATTAACGTGGGGTTTTGTTCTTTCAAATTTAGCCTTTGCCATTGGAAATTTCCTCCTTATAAATAATATAACGAATATACTTACAAATTCTATTTTAACAGATTTGATAAAATATTGCAAGTGTTTTTTATAAATTTTTACAATTTTAGTCCGAATTCTTATTTCTGGTAGACATGATCTTCTCAGCGATAGATCTCGGAACTTCGATATAGCTGTGGGGTTCCATAGTGTACTGACCACGACCCTGCGTCTTTGAACGGAGGTCGTTTGAGTAACCGAACATCTCGGAGAGAGGAACAAGAGCGTCAACCTGTGCTGTGCCGTTGTTTGTTTCCTGACCGAGGATCTGTCCGCGGCGAGCGTTGAGATCGCCGATAACTGTACCCATATAGTCGTCGGGAACGATAGCCGCAACTTTCATGATAGGCTCGAGAATACAAGCGTCAGCCTTTCTCATAGCTTCCTTGAACGCCATAGAACCAGCGATCGAGAACGCCATTTCGGAAGAGTCGACCTCGTGGTACGAACCGTCGTAAAGAGTTACCTTAACGTCAACTACCTGATAGCCTGCAAGTACGCCCGCCTTCATTGCGCCCTGGATACCCTTGTCAACAGCGGGAATGTATTCCTTAGGAATAGCGCCGCCCACAACGTTGTTGATAAACTCGTATCCCTTACCGGACTCGTTAGGCTCGACCTTGATCTTAACATGACCGTACTGACCTTTACCACCCGACTGACGAGCGCATTTGTGGTCAACATCGGCAAGCTTCTTGATAGTTTCCTTGTAAGCAACCTGAGGCGCGCCGACATTAGCCTCGACCTTGAACTCACGGAGGAGACGGTCTACGATAATATCAAGGTGCAATTCACCCATACCTGCGATAATGGTCTGACCAGTTTCCTCGTCTGTCCATGTTCTGAATGTGGGGTCTTCCTCAGCAAGCTTTGCAAGACCGATACCCATTTTCTCCTGACCTGCCTTAGTCTTAGGCTCGATAGCAAGCTGGATAACAGGCTCGGGGAATTCCATGGATTCGAGAATAACGGGAGATTTGGGGTCGCAGAGAGTGTCGCCCGTAGTTGTATTCTTCAAACCAACACAAGCAGCGATATCGCCTGCATAACAGGTCTCGATATCCTTTCTGTGGTTGGAGTGCATCTGAAGGATACGTCCCATTCTTTCGTTGTTGTCCTTAGTAGCGTTGAGGACAGTTGCGCCTGCGTCAACAGTACCCGAGTAAACTCTGAAGTAGCAAAGCTTACCGACAAATGGGTCGGTTGCGATCTTGAACGCAAGAGCCGCAAAAGGCTCGCTGTCGGAAGAAGGTCTCTCAACTTCCTCGTCTGTCTCGGGGTCAACGCCCTTGATAGCGGGAACGTCCAGCGGTGAGGGCATATAGTCAACGATAGCGTCAAGGAGCTTCTGTACGCCCTTGTTCTTATAGGAAGTACCGCAAGTCACGGGAACCATTTCGTTGGCGATAGTCGCCTTACGGATACACTTCTTGATCTCGTCGATAGTCAGCTCTTCGCCGCCCAGATATTTTTCCATGATATCGTCGTCCTGCTCGGCAACAGCCTCAAGGAGCTTCTCATGGTATTCGTTTGCCTTGTCAGCCATATCTGCGGGAATTTCCTCCACGCGGATATCCTTTCCAAGGTCGTCGTAATAAACGTATGCTTTCATTTCAACCAGGTCGATGATACCCTTGAAGCTGTCCTCGCTTCCGATAGGGAGCTGAATGGGAACAGCGTTACATTTAAGTCTTTCAAGCATCATATCAACAACGTGATAGAAATCGGCGCCCATAATGTCCATCTTATTTACATAAGCCATACGGGGAACCTTATAGTTGTTAGCCTGTCTCCAAACGGTTTCGGATTGAGGCTCAACACCGCCCTTTGCACATAAAACAGTTACAGAACCGTCAAGAACTCTGAGTGAACGCTCAACCTCTACTGTAAAGTCAACGTGGCCGGGAGTGTCAATAATATTGATCCTATGACCCGCCCAGTGCGCCGTGGTAGCAGCGGAGGTAATTGTAATACCTCTTTCCTGCTCCTGCGCCATCCAGTCCATTGTCGCAGAACCTTCGTGAGTTTCACCGATCTTATGGTTTACACCTGTATAGAACAGGATACGCTCGGTGGTAGTGGTTTTACCTGCGTCAATGTGAGCCATTATACCAATATTTCTTGTTTGTTCAAGTGAACAATCTCTTGGCATAATATTTTCCTCCATTTTTTAAGTCCCCAAAGGGAACTGTCACGCTGCATTACCGAATAGTAATGTATTATTACCAACGGTAATGTGCGAAAGCCTTGTTAGCCTCAGCCATCTTGTGAGTATCCTCACGCTTTTTGCAAGCGCCGCCGAGACCGTTTGTAGCGTCGATAATTTCAGCAGCAAGTCTTTCCTTCATAGTTCTTTCGCTTCTTGCTCTGGAATAAGTGGTAAGCCATCTCAGACCGAGAGTCTGCTTTCTTTCGGGTCTTACCTCCATAGGAACCTGATATGTGGAACCGCCCACACGTCTTGCCTTTACTTCAAGCAGCGGCATGATATTTTCAAGAGCCTGCTCGAACACTTCGAGCGCGTCCTTGCCTGTCTTTTCGGCAACGATCTCGAATGCGTCGTATACTATCTTCTGGGCAACGCCCTTCTTACCGTCAAGCATAATGTTGTTGATAAGACGGGTTACCACCTCGGAATTGTAAACAGGATCGCACAAAACCTCACGTTTTGCAATATTACCTCTTCTTGGCACAATTCTTCCCTCCTTCATATAAATGCTATCATAGGTACTCGTCCCCTGCCGGAGCAAAATATAAAATTAACTTAACCGTTCAGCTTTAAGAAGCAAGAAGCAAGAATAATTGCTTCCGCAGTATGCCCTTACGCCTTGTTAAAATAATTTTACCGCTTGTCACAAAACAGGGACACGCACCGAACCAATGCAGAGGTGTTCATAATATATATTAAAGAAACACTCCGCACGAATCGTAATGCGGTTTTCATTGAGTCTACAAATTTTTAGGACATTCCAGCAATAAGTTTTACTTAGCTGCGCCTGCCTTAGGCTTCTTAGCGCCGTACTTGGAACGAGCCTGATTTCTCTTGGCAACGCCCTGTGCGTCCAGCGTACCTCTGATGATGTGATAACGCACACCGGGGAGGTCCTTAACACGTCCGCCTCTGATAAGAACAACGGAGTGCTCCTGAAGGTTATGACCGATACCGGGGATATAAGCCGTTACTTCAGTACCGTTTGTAAGTCTTACTCTGGCAATTTTTCTCATAGCGGAGTTAGGCTTCTTAGGTGTAGCGGTTCTTACAGCAGTGCAAACGCCTCTCTTCTGGGGTGAGCTCTGGTCGATAGCGATCTTCTTCTTGGCATTGTAGCCCTTCTGGAGAGCAGGAGCCGTAGATTTCTTTTCGAGAACAGTTCTTCCCTTACGAACTAACTGGTTAAAGGTTGGCATATTTTTTCTCCTTTCTTCAAATATTTATGTTCAAACGTCTATGCAGACATTAACACACCTAAATATTATACACGCAAAAAAACTGTTTGTCAAGCATTTTGAACAAATTTTCCCGTAAAATTTCTATACTTGGTAAATTTGTATCAATATGTATGGCAAACAGTAAAAAAATATGCTCATTTTGTCGTAATATATACATAATTACGCTATCGGCACCCGCTTATCTTCGGAAATATCCCAATAAACCTTTGCGCCGTCATTGTCGGTATACAAAATATACTCCCTGCCCAACTCGTAAGACTTAAAATCAAATGTCGGGTCTACATTAAGCTCCGCAAGTTCTTTTGTATTCCCGCCCTCAAGTCTGCAAAGGGTCTTTCCTGTGTTTATCCACGAATACCGTCCGCTTTCGTCAGGTCCGCCGACGCTTGTCTGGAAGTAGATTTCCTTTCCGTCATAGGACACGTCGGGGTGATTGGCATTGACCGGCAGCTCCGTTTCCTCAAACTTCCCGTCCGCTGTAATACAGCCGAATTTCTGCCACTTAATAAAATTCGCATAGACCCAAAGCGCGCCGTCTATATATCTGCACGCCTCGATATTCTGCGCGTCTGTAAGCTCCGAGGGAAGCCTGATAGTCTCGGTTTTCCCCGTTTCCGCCCTGTATATATAGTAATCCTCCGTTTTATTTGTAATAATTTCATTTTCCTCCTCGGAAGCCTCAGAGTCTATCTCCTCGCCCCGCCATGCCGCGCAGAAGCCGCCGTTTTCGTCCTCGAAAAAATAAACCGGCTGATAACCCGTATAAAAATCACCTGCCGCTTTTCCGTCGGGGCTTACCGAACAAAAGCGATTGCTGTCTCTGTCGGTCTCCATGTAAGAGCCGTGGTAAGAATAGTACACCACATCGTCATAGACTGCAATATCGTCCAAAGAATAATTCGATTCATCGGAAAATCCCACAAGCTCCTTTTTGTTTTTTCCGTCAAGATCGACCCTGTAAAGGCTGTTCCTATCGTCGTTATACGCGCGGTAATAAATGTAATTCGGGCTTACAAGGGGGAAATTGATCTCCTCGTCGCTGTCGAAAACCTTTTCGTCAATATCTCCGCTGCGGCTTATTCGGCGCAGAGACTTTTCTTCTTTATTATAGTAATATATCCAATTCCCCTGCACTCTTGAAGCGCGGTGGCTGTAGGTGTATATCTTTGCGATATCCGACATTTTTCCCGTGCTGCCGTCGGGAAGCTTCGCCGCAATGCCGTAGATGTATTTAGTATCGGGAACAAGTCTTTTGTCATTGCAGGCTGTTCCGCTAATCTCGCCGTATTCCTCAAAAACACTCCCCTGCTTATTATAAAGATAAAGCATATATGAGGACGTGCCGTCAACCGCTGTCCATGTCAGCCTGTTGGTCTCGCAGTCAATGTTTGAAGCTGTCAATACGGGTATTTCGGAAGCCGCCGCAGGCTTTTCGGACGATACTGTCAGGGAAATTTCCCTCTCCGTGACCGTTGTCTCCGTCTTAGTCTCGGTATCTAATTCTGTGTTTTCTTCGGAAGCTTCAGTAATGCTTTTTTCTGTAACTGTTCCCACATTTTCCGATATTTCAGATGTTTCCGTCACATTGTCAGTCTCATAAACGGAACTGTCGGAATAGTCGGCGGAAATCACAGCCTCGCCATTATCTTCCGAACCGCAGGAGCAAAGCAGTATTCCACAAAGAATAAACACCGCAGCCACAACTTTTTTCATTACAATTCTCTCCATTATAACAAAATATATACATAATTATACACTTTCTGCAAAACCTTGTCAAGCGGGGAACATTCCCTGCACCTTGAATGTCCCTATGTATATCCCCATTCATAGGTCATCAGGAAAACATAATCCGCCGCAGAGCCTAAAAGTCCGTAATCGTGGGCTTCATACAGCAGACCCTGCTGGTCGGGAGAGGTTTTCGGCGCAAGGTCGATATGCAGGATAAGTCCCCTGCTGTGGAGCTGTCCCCTGCAATTTTCCGCGAATTCCGCAAATTCCGTCCTGAACTCGGGCGGGATATACTCTATATCTATATCGAGACCCTGCGCGCCCTTTTGCTCTATCACCTTGATAAAGTTTGCAATGACCGTGTTCTGGAAATCAATGTCCGTCAGAAGCCTTTCGATTTTCCCAGACCCGAAAGAGCCGTCAACGTTAATGCTTGTCAGACTTAGCAGGACCGCCGTCCTATAGCTGTGAGCAAGGTAAATGATATCGTCGTCGTTCAATGTGATTATAGAGCCGTCCTCATTAAATCCGTAGCCGAACATTATCAGATATGTAAGATACGGCAGGGCGTGTTCAAGGACGTTCCTGTTTATATAGCTGTAGGCAAAGCCGCTTGTTCTCTTTTTCACGGTGGGTTCGTCCTCATAGCTTATCACTATCTGAGTGCCTGTTTCAATGTATTCGTGCCCGATAAGCGAGGGATTGTTTCGGTACAGCGCAAGCAGAGATGTTCCATATCTCCCCGCTATACTGAAAAGGCTTTCCCCCTGCCGAAAGGTGTGTATAACTTTCGGTCTCAAAATAAGCAAAGCCTGCCCTAAAACAAGCTCGCGGTTAGCGTCAAGGGCATTGTCGGACACGATACGCTCCACGGACACGCTGAATTTCTGCGCGATCGAATAGACGGTATCTCCCGACTGTACAACGTAAATTTCCAAAACTATCACTCCCGATAAAATATTTTATATATAGTATATTCAATTTTTGCGCGGTAGTGAGAAGCGGTAAATTTGCGGCGGGGAAACGCTTGACAAATACCGTGGAAGTGGTATAATAGAAGCAGGAAGTGATGTAGTGAAGGAAGAAAATAAGTCTGTAAAAGCCCAAAGTGTTACAAATAGGATTAAAACTAAAAAAATTATAGAAAACGGAATATCATTAGACAAACCGATTTTTGCAGACGGAAGTCTTGGAAAATATGCAAATTATATTCAGCCGGAAACAGGTTTTTATGATGTTGCAGCACACGGCACACCTGAAACAATTGAATTTTTTGGCACAAAAATTGACAGCCATACGCTTTCAGAAATTATCAGAGGAAGAAAAGATTATGACGGCAGTGCAATCAGACTACTATCGTGCGAAAGCGGCGGCAGCGCTCCTAACGGGAAATGCTTTGCGGAAAGGTTAGCTAACGAATTGAAAGTACCGGTAAAAGCTCCCAATAAAACATTGTGGGTATTTCCACCGGATAAGGACGGCATTTCAAAGCTTTCTGTAGGGACTACTGCTGCTTCGGGGGACGGAGAATTTGTGATTTATGAACCCAAAGGAGATGATTAAATGAAAACAATATCAGCTTGGCAGGATTTTGTAAAAGAGCCTGAAAAAAGAGATAATATTCTTATGGTGGCAGAAAAATCAAAGCGAGATTTATTGAATTATTTGCAATCTGCTCCTGTTTACGCTGCGGCAGCAGGTATGGTTTTTGATGAAATTGCCGGAACACAAACAAATATCCCGCTTTTAGCCTATGAAAAAGACGGCTTTTTGTGGGACAGCAGAGACATTTATTATTTAGACAAATACAATATGAAGCTCAATGATGAGTTTATGGCTCATGTGCTTGGATAGATGATTTATTTGACCGCTTTGATTTTTCAAGGCGGTTTTCTTATGCAAAAATCTAATATGCCTGCAAACCGTTCGGCTTCCCACGCTTGACAGTTACGTTAAAATATGTTAATATTATATCAAATAATCTTGAAGGGATCGGTAATGTGGAGCAGGTAATGTTTGAATGGAAAGACGATTATAAAATAGGCGTTGATATCATTGACAACGCCCATAAGCAGCTTTTTTCGATAGTAAGCCGTATTCTCAGGAATTTTACGGAAGCGGATTTTGAAAGAAACAAAATGACGTGCGTTGAGGCGATAAAGTACTTTAAAAATTACACGCTGAAGCATTTCGCCGAGGAGGAAGAGTATCAGCTCAAAATAGGCTACGAGGGCTATTCCAACCACAAAAAAACACACGACAATATGCGTGACGTGGTAGTTCCCGCCCTTGAAAGAGAAATGACGCAGAGCCGATACTCACGGGAGTCTATGGAGCATTTTGTGGGAGCCTGCGCGGGCTGGCTTGCGGCGCACGTTCTTATAGAGGATCAGGCGATAACGGGAAAGGTCTCCAGCAAGCTGAAAAACAGCGGCGACAAAGAAAGCCTTGAAATGCTGGAGGAAATTTTCAAGACCATAAACAACGGTTCTTTCCACATCACAACAACGCTTGTCAGCGAAAAATATCACGGTCACAAGCTGGGCAGCCTTTTCTGCTACAGGGACAAGTTCAAAACAGAGACAGGGGAAGAATACACTATAGTTTCGGCAATGGAGAAAACTCTCCTCGGAAGTATCATGACAACCATTTTAGACAAGCGTATCTTCGAGCTTGACGAGATAATGGCTCCCATGGTAAAGGAAATGTTCAAAGCCTTTCACAAGGATTTTATGCTGGCTTTCCTGCCCCATACGCTTGAAAATACCAACACTACAGTCCTCCCCGAGCATGATTTTTATGCAATATTTAAAGATGTGTACCCCGATTACAGCACGCTCTGGCGCACGGACAACGGTTACATAGTCCTTTGTATAAACAAGACCAAGACTGTCAATTAAATGTCTCTTATACCCTTGCCGTTTTTACTGCAAGGGTATTCTTGACATTTTGCGGAATAATAATTTCTGCAACTTAAATCAAGATTTTCTCCTTGAATGTGTGGTATATTTAATTTATACTAATTCACGATTAAAAAGTGCACAAAAAATTCAAGCAAAAACTTGCGTATATGGTTTTTGCGCAGAATTTTTTGTCTGCACTTTTATCGTGAATTAGGATATGGAGGGAGGCGAACGGGCTTGTACGAATGGAACGAGGCAATACAGAAAATGATCGACTGGATAGAGGATAATATTTGCGAAAATCCGTCACTTTTGCAGATGTCAAAGCAGATAGGTTATTCGCCCTATTATTGCTCCGTCCGTTTCCGCGAGATAACTGGCATGACAATAAAAAGCTACATGGCGGGCAGACGGCTCACACTTGCGGCTCTTGCTCTGCGGGACACGGACGAACGTATCATTGACATTGCCATACGGTGCGGTTATTCTTCGCAGGAAGCCTTGACGAGGGCTTTCTCGGCGGCGTTCGGGTGCACACCTGCGTCCTATCGGAGAGGACCTGTGCCTATCCCGCTTCCGATACGGCAGGTTGTTTGCTTCCCCGAGCATTACCAAAATCTGAAAGGAGAAAAAACTATGAGCAAAACTGTTCTCACAGAAGCGCACGTAAAGGTCGAATTTATTCCCGCCCACAAGTACCTCGGCATATGGAGCGACAATGCAAAAGGCTACGGAGATTTCTGGCAGGGTCGGGACTGCGATTCCGTCTGCGGAATTATCGACAGCCTTAGCAACGTAAGCGATATTATCGTTACGGGACACACGGCTGGCTGGAAAAAGACAAACGGAGAACACAATTATTTTTACGGCACGGGCTTGCCCCTTGATTACAGCGGAAAAATCCCCGAGGGCTTTGAATTAAGGGAAATCCCCGAAAGCTACTACCTTGTTTTCTACCACCCGACCTATGATTACCTCAAGGACAACGGCGAGGTAATGAGCAGGGTCGAAAGCCTTGCGTGGAATTACGACATAGAAAAATTCGGCGGCGGAAAATACGAATGGAACGAGGACGCCTGCCAGTGCTACCAGCGGCATTATCCCGAGGTTCTGGGCTATCAGATACTCAGACCTATAAAGCTGAAATAGCTTTTAAACTTTTCATCAAATAACTTCCAATAACATTTGCAGAAATACCCTTACCGCCGCTGCGACGGTAGGGGTATTTCTTAAAAAATAATGGCTCTGTCCCAAAAAATAATTGATATTTACTTTATTAAATGACCTGTAGGGGCGCATCCTGTATGCGCCCGCAAAATAACAGAAATTTGTTCGGCGGGCGGATACGGGATCCGCCCCTACATAAACAAATTA
>JAAVHM010000038.1 GCA_014799675.1 Ruminococcus sp.
AATTGCGAAGCGTGAACATACTGATCAGATCCTTAAGCAGAGTAGCCTGACTCGAAAGCTCTTCCGCAGACGCTGCGCTTTGCTCTGCGGTAGCGGAGTTCGTCTGTACAACAGCGGATATCTGCTCTACTCCNACATTTATCTGTTCGATCATGTTAGCCTGCTGCTCGCTGGCGGAAGCGATCTTNCCCACAATTTCCTCAACGGAGCGCGCTTTCTCNCCGACCTTGCCCATTGCGGAGGCNGTTGCTGTGGCAATNGACATACCTTTANTTACAGCGTCCATAGAGTGTTCGATAAGGACAGTAGTATCCTTTGCCGCCTCTGCCGATTTTGAAGCAAGATTTCTTACCTCGTCCGCAACGACTGCAAANCCCTTTCCTGCCTCCCCTGCTCTTGCGGCTTCGACCGCCGCGTTAAGNGCAAGAATATTCGTCTGGAATGCAATATCCTCAATTGCTCTGATAATNTTGCCGATCTGATCGGAGGTGCTGCTGATATTGTTCATAGCCTCGGTAAGACGTTCCATTTCATTGTTTGCGCCTTGAACATAGGCTACTGTTTCATTTACAAAATCGTTGGCATTTGCACAGTTTTGAGAATTCTGCGATACTTGNTCGGAAATCTCATGAATAGTCGCGGCAAGCTGTTCTATNGAAGAAGCCTGCTCGGTAGTACCCTGNGANAGGTTCTGAGCNGCTGACGAAACCTGNTCTGCGCCGACAGAGACCTGATCTGCGGCTGTATTTATTTGNGAAATAATGCCGTTAAGTTTTGTTACGATATCTTCCATAAAAGTAATGATCTTGCTGAAATCNCCAAAGTAACAGCCGGCATTCTGGGCGTCGTCTACAGAAAGNTTGCCGCTTGANATCTCTCCCAAAACTCTGCCTATGTCCTTTATAATGTCATTGAGGTTGGANAGCATAGTNGCNGTNGCTGCGGCAAGAACACCTGTCTCGTCCTTTGCGCTGACTTCGGGAACNGGACTTACAAGGTCGCCGTTAGCAAGCAGNTCGATACGATCCGCACAAACCTTGACNGGCTTGCCGATGACCTTGCCGAGACGAATGGAAAGAATTATTGAAACAACCATTGCAATAACAGAAATAACAATAGTTGAAACGATTGCTGTATATGTATCGCTCATAAAGTCGGATTGCGGAGAATAGATAGCCAGCGACCAACCGTTCGTATTGCCAACAGGGTGATATGCCGCAAGCTGATTTACTCCCTTGTATTTGTATTTTACAAAGCCCGTTTCGCCATTTTTCATTTTCTCNCGCATTTCAAGAATAGANTCNTAGCCNGCGGCATTCTTTGTAATATCCGACTCGCCGCTTTTTACGACTTCCATGTCACGGTCTGCAATTATATTGCCCTCGCTGTCTATCATATATGCGTCGCTNTTTTCGCTTACATTTATGTCGCTGACAATGTCATTGAGAAAATCCTCGTGAGGAACAACATAAACACAGCCTACGACTTCTGTCCCGTTATAAAGAGGGGCGGCAACGATTATCGTAAGCTTGCCNGTTACCTTTGAGACCAAAGGCTCGGAAATATGCGCCTTGCCTTTCATTGCCATCTGATAGTATTCACGGTCGCTGTATGTATTACCGTCAATTCCGTTGCCCTCGGAGTCGATAAGATTACATCTTTCAAGNTCGTATCTTTCNGCCCATTCATTAAGAATAGCTTTCTTTTCTTCTGCGGAAACATCAGGGTCGTAAAGCGTATCAATTCCGCCAAGACCGGCGGCGATATTTGAATATGCCTGTAATTCCCATTTGGCTCTGTCGGAAGCAAGCTGCACGATTTCTTCCATATTGCCTTTAACAATATTGTTTGACGAAATGTACATTGCCGTTATAGCAGCCGTTCCCAAGAATAGTAAAGACAATCCCACCAAAAGAATAGNTGTGCAAACAATTCTGCGTTCAATAGANCTCATAGTTATCACCCATTTCAAAAATGCACTAAAATTTCTAATAAAAATTTAATAATTTTAGTGATAATTAACATCAANANATATAGTATAGCATATATGCGGTAAAAAAGCAAGTATAATTCTCAAAAAAATGACAAATGCAAAAAAAATATGCGGCGATGATTTTCAGGTCACGCCGCATAAAATATTCCTGCAATTTTATCAGCTTATTTGTGTAACATCATAGCCCTCTTCCTCAATAGCAGCCTTGATCTCGTCATCGGATCTGCTTGTTTCGCACTCCGCATAGCCGCCCTCGAGAGAAACCGTTACATTCAACGCTCCCAAGCCCCCCAGAGCCTCCTTGACATGAGCAACGCAATGCTCGCAGGACATACCTTCGATCATGATTTTTTTCATAATAATCATTCCTTTCTGTTAGATTTTTACAGTTTTAAGTCTAAGCGCATTTGAAACTACCGATACCGAGCTTAAACTCATAGCGGCAGCAGCAATCATAGGATCAAGAAGCGGACCTCCGAAAATGTGGAGAAGTCCCATAGCCACAGGAATTCCCAGCGTGTTGTAGCCAAACGCCCAGAATAAATTCTGACGAATGTTCCGTATGGTAGCCTTGGAAAGGCGTATAGCTTTACACACGTCCCGCAAGTCGTCCTTTATAAGAACGATATCGGCGCACTCTATAGCAACGTCGGTTCCCTGTCCAACGGCAATTCCAACATCAGCCTGCGTGAGAGCAACAGCGTCATTTATGCCGTCTCCTGCCATTGCCGTGACCTCGCCGCTTTCCTGAAGCTTTTTGATATGCTCCGCCTTTTCTTCTGGCAGAACCTCGGCAACAAAGCTGTCAATGTTCAGTTCTCCCGCAACAGCTTTTGCCGTTCTGCTGTTGTCGCCTGTGAGCATAAGCGTTTTTATGCCCATTTTGTGAAGCTCGGTAATTGCTTCAAGGCTTTCCTTTTTTATAGTATCGGCAGCGGCTATCATTCCGATAAACACGCCGTCTGCGGCGCAGTACATGGAAGTCCTGCCCATATCGGCGCAATGCTCTGCCCTTTGGATATACTCCTCGGGAACGGTCACTCCGCTTTCCTCCATAAGACGGATATTTCCGATAAGAAGCTTTTTGCCGTCAACATTTGCGGAAATCCCCCTGCCGTCAAGATTTGTGAAATCCTCTGCGTCTGTAAGTGTAATGCCCTTTACAGAAGCGCAGCTTACAACAGCCTCGCTCAAAGGGTGTCCCGAAGCCGCTTCCCCCGAGGCGGCAAGTCGTATAAGCTCGTTTTCCTCAATATTGCAGGGGAAAATGTCCGTTAAGGAGGGCTTTCCCTCGGTGAGAGTACCTGTTTTGTCAAAAACCACTGTGGTAATTTTGCAGGCTTGCTCCAAAGGCTCGCCGCCCTTTATCAGTATGCCGTTTTCCGCCCCCTTGCCCGTGCCAACCATTATTGCGGTAGGCGTTGCAAGACCAAGCGCGCATGGGCAGGCTATTACCAAAACGCTTATCAAAATTGTTATGCAGAATTCTCCGCTTTCCCCTGCAATAAGCCAGCTGAGACAAGCTATCACCGCAAGAGCAAGAACTGTGGGAACAAAGTACGCCGAGATAGTATCCGCAAGACGTGCTATGGGAGCTTTAGTACCCTGCGCTTCCTCAACAAATTTTATAATGCGGGAAAGAGCCGTGTCCTCCCCTACCTTTTCTGAACGATACTTTATAAAGCCGTTTTTATTGAGTGTTGCGCCGACAACCTTGTCTCCGACCTTTTTCTCTATGGGGACGCTTTCGCCTGTCAGCATGGATTCGTCCACAACTGCGCTGCCCTCTATGACCTCGCCGTCAACCGCAAGGCTTTCTCCCGAACGGGAAACAACTATGTCCCCCACCTTGACCTGGCTTAACGCAACTTCAAGCTCCTTGTCGCCGCGCATTACAAAAGCGGTTTTCGGAGCAAGGTTCATCAGCTTTTTGACGGATTCGTCGGTCTTGCCCTTTGAACGGGCTTCAAGGTATTTTCCTAAAGTAATAAGCGTAAGAATTGTTGCACAGGACTCAAAATAAAGGTGCATGGCGTAATCCGTTTCTCCCTGACCAATCTTGTACATTGCGTAAAAGCCGTACACCAAAGCCGCCGTTGAGCCGAGAGCGATAAGACTGTCCATATTCGGGGAAAGTCTCACGAGGTTTCGGAAGCCGTCCCGGAAGAATTTCCAGCCTATGGCAATTACGGGGACAGTCAGAATAAGCTGTATCACCGCAAAGCCCATTGGATTGTGGTGCGGATTTATAGCGTCGGGCAGCGGCATACCGACCATGTGACCCATGCTTATTGTAAGCAGCGGCACAGCAAAAACAAGGGACAAAATAAGCCTAATAAGCATTACCCTGTCGTGGGGCATTTTGGGCTTTGCGTCCTTGTCGGCAAAGGCGTAGCCAGCCTTTACTACCGCCGCTTCAATGTCCTTTATCCCAAGCTTTTCAAAGTCAACCGTAAGTGATTCCGCCGCAAAATTCACGCTTGCTGAAGCAACTCCGTCAAGCTTTTTGACAAAGCGTTCTATTCTTGCGGCGCAGGCGGCGCAGGTCATACCCGATATTTTAAAGGTTTTTTTCATGAAAAATCTTCCTTTTCTATATAAAAGATAAGAGAATTTACATATAAACTATACCATTATTGTACACTTTAAATATTAAAAAATACACGCATATGTATTACTATTATATTAACTAAAAATTTCACAATCTTTTCTTTGAGAACAGCTTTTTATTACAGATTTCCGAAGCCTTTAAAGTACCTCCCGTGGGACTGAAAACTATCTGAACATACTTCATTTTAATGCATCAAAGATGTAAAATTTAAAATTACATCTAAATTATACCATAAATGAGCTGTAATGTCAAGCTTTACATCAAAAAAATTTTGTGGTATAATAACATTAAATCAAATTATCGGCTGGAGGTAATTTCATGCACATAAGCAATAAATGCTCGATAGCGGTGCATTGTCTGCTCTGCATAAATGAATTTGGAAAAGATATCCGTATCACAAGCGAAATGCTGTCAATTTCGGTTGGGGTCAACCCTGTGACGATACGCGGGATAATGAGCGCGCTTAAAAAGGACAACATTATTTCCGTAAAATCGGGTACGGGCGGAGCAGTTTTATGCTGTCCGACGGAGGAAATTTCTTTGTACAGGATATGCTCTGCGGTTGAGCCCGATTTTCTCGAAAAGCTTTTCGGGATACATTCGAGTCCCTCACAGGTCTGTCCTGTGGGGAAAATTATCGGTTCGGTTTTGAAAAAATCTTATAATGAAGTTGAGGAAGCTTTGACAAAAAGTCTGAAATCAATAACAATGGCGGAAATTATCCGTAACTATAGAAGCGCGTCAGGTGAAAATGACGTTTCTGCCGAAAGCGTCCGGGAATGTTATTTATCTTCGCTTGGGTCAAGGGGCGTAACGTAAAGTGTACGGTTGCCCGTAAAAATAACCATTCCCGGCTTTGAACCTGCTGGCTTTTTTACAAGCTTTACGGGAACATAGTCTACGGGGACTTGGGAGGAATTTTTCGCCTTGCTGTGGAAAGCCGCAAGCCTTGCCGCATAAACGATAGTCTCGTCGGGGACGGTTTTCCCCTCGGCTCTGATTATAACGTGAGAACCCGTTATATCCTTGGTGTGAAGCCATATATCGGTTTTCTCCGCAAGCTTTGTTGTCAGCATATCGTTCTGCTTGTTGTTCCTGCCTATCAGGATCGTAAAGCCCTCGGGAGACTTAAATTCCAGCGGCGGATGCGCCTTGGGAGGCTTGCCCTTAAGCTTTGAGGAACGTATATATCCCTGCTCCGCAAGCTCCAGCCGCAGTTCGTTTACCTCGTCCTCGCCTTTTGCACGGGTCAAAGCGTCAAACACGCTGTCGATATAGGAAAGCTCCTCCTCACCCTTTGCTATCTGCTCGGTGAGGATTTTTTCCGCCGTATCGGCTTTACGGTATTCGGCGTAATAATGCTGCATATTTTGCGACGGCGTGAGACGTTTATCAAGCTTTATCTCAATTTGAGGGCAAGCTTCGTCATAAAAATTTTCAATGGTAACGCTGCCCATGCCCTTTTCAACACGGTATAGATTTGCGGAGATCAAATCGCCGTAAAGCTTTAATCTGTCACGTTCCGCCGAGATTTTCAGTTCCTCACGCTGATTGGCAAGCCGCCTTGCAATTCTTTCGGAGGTACTCTGC
>JAAVHM010000039.1 GCA_014799675.1 Ruminococcus sp.
TACAAGGTGTCCCCTCGCTCCCTTGTGAACGATTAACAGTTCCCAACCTTGCTTCCAAAATTCAAAAGTAAACCAACAAACACAAAGCAAAACAAGTTGCCACAATAAATAAAAATTTGATTTTAGTATATCTGTCAATTTTACCCTTGACAACAGAGGAAAAATAGTGTATAATTTATTAAATAACTATCTTAAAAAATATGTTAATATTATTATACAGGGGGTAATCCTAATGCTCGATGTTAAACTTACTGAACTTATAGACGTTGCGACCTTACAGGAAATACAGGACGGCTTTGCAAGACTTACGGGAATGGCTGCGCTTATTACCGACGAAAAAGGAGAAGCTGTCACTGAGGGAAGCAATTTTACCGATTTCTGCATGAACTATACCCGAAAATCAAAAATGGGCTGTGCAAGGTGCGAACAGTGCGATAAAAGCGGCGGGGAACAAACCATGCAGACAGGTAAGGCTGTGGCTTATTACTGCCACGCGGGTCTTGTGGACTTTGCCGCGCCTATTATGGTAAACGGCGAGTTTATCGGCTCTATAATCGGCGGACAGGTCCTTACCGAAGAGCCTAGGGAAAAGAAATTCATAAAGATCGCTCAGGATCTTAACATCAACCCAAGCGAATACGTAAAGGCTCTTAAAAAGGTCAAGATCATTGAAAAGGAAAAGATAGACGCCGCGGCGGATTTCCTTTTCATTATTGCAAAGATACTTTCCGAGACCGCATACAGCAGCTATCTTGCGAACAATATGGACAGCGGCGCGGCAAACCTCAGCTATTCCGTGATACGAAAGCTGAAGGAGTCGGAAAATACTGCGCGCAAGGCTGCTAAGGATATGACCGAGCTTCTTGCAACGTTTGAAAATATTGAAAAAATTGCGGACGAGTCGGCAAACGAGGTCACAAAGGCTTCCGAGACGGTCAAGAATATTCAGAACGTCGCTTCAAATACGAAAATTCTCGGCTTTAACGCTTCAATAGAGGCTTCGAGAGCAAAGGAAAGCGGCAGGGGCTTCTCGGTCATCGCTCAGGAAATAAGAACGCTTGCGGAATCAAGCAAGATATCTGCGGACAGCATTGAAAACGCAATGAAATCAATAACGAGCTATTCAAATGATATGAGCAGCCAAATGGCTTTTACAGCAAATATTATCACAAAATGCTGCGACGAGCTTAAGGTAATTTCCGATATGCTCGGCAAGCTCCACGACGCCGCAATTTCAAGCAGCGACGAAGAGGAAACTTATTAATAAGATACTTTCCGCAAGGTCTTTTCGGAAGTCTATGCGCAGGATTTCCGGCAGGCGGCGCGGCGGTATAAAATTTTACTGTTGGGAGGTCTGAATATGGACTTAGTCAATTCCATCGCTGAAATGTCTATGACCATGAGCGCTATGAAAACTCAGCAGAGCGTAGAGATCGCCGTAATGAAAAAGACAATGGACGTAAGCACAGAAATGGTTTCCGACCTGCTGGACGCAATGTCCGTTCCAACTTTCCCGGGCGAAAACGGTTCGCTTTTAAATGTACGCGCATAAGTGTCATGACGAACAAAAACGGGTTGCTGCAATCAGCTTGCAGCAGCCCGTTCCTTTAATTTTATACTGATCGCCAATAAAAGTGCGGATAAAAAATCCGCACAAAAATCATATTATAGCTGTACATAAAAATATCCGGACAAAATTCGTAGGGGACGGGTTTCCCGTCCCGCGTTCACGATACAAGCCGTGCGGTTTGTATCGCGGGCGGGGGAGACCCCGCCCCTACAGTAGGGTTATTTTTATGGATTGCTCTAATTGGTGATCAGTATTACTGAAAATCCTGTAAACTGCCCTCGGCAATTAAAATTACATCATGAGGGTCGATACCGCCGCCGGGGTAATGAGGAGGAGGACATGGCGGCTTAGGAGGCTCGGGAGGACAGGGCGGTCTCAATGGTTCGGGAGGACAAGCCGGTCTCGGAGGCTCGTGATGACATGGCGGCATGGGAGGTCTCGGAACAGGAGGACAGCCGCAATGGTTAGGGTGATGAGGAGGCTTGTGTCCGCAGTCCTGCTCAAGCTTCATGAAAATAAACGACACGCCGTTTGCCTGACCGCAGCAGCAGCGGACACGCCTTGTCTGCGCTCTCGGAGAAGCAAAAGCGCCGCCCGTTACGGTTACAGCATATTCTCCCTCGGAGGGCAGCGTCAGGATAACGGAGCTTCCCCCTGCAACCTTGCCCGAAGCAACAAGGTCGCCGTCTCTGTTGGTGACGGTCACATCGAAATAATCGGGCGGGGTAAGACAGGGTGTAAAATCGTTGTCAACAGTTACCGCAAGCCTGCATTTGCAGCTTGATGCCGAACCGCAGGAGCAATCTGTTGTATTTGAATTGCTTACGCTGTTTTCTGTATAATTGTTTGAGTTGTCTGAACAGCTTTCACATGACATATGATTCAGTCCTTTCGCGCAGCGAAAATTTGTACAGCGGTTTTCAGACGGTATAGAACCGCGCCTTGCTGTACACCTCATTATATGCCGAATGTGGTTTTTGTGTTAATCAATCGGGAAGATACTAATTTCAAATAAAAAAGCGTTCATAAAAATCTGTGCAAAAATTTGCATATATGATTTTTGCGCAGATTTTTTGACTACGCTTTTAATTTGAAATTAGGATAAAATCCCCCTGTCCCGAGCGTCGTCAAGGAGACCGAAAATATAGTCGGAAATATCCTTTGACCCCTCCTTTATGGAAGCGTTCCTGCCCGCGACCTGATCGTAATGAATACCGTGTTCCTGCCACGAAAGACCGTCCCTGCTTAAATTAAGGAGCAGGGGCTGTATTCTGTCCATAGCGTTTGCAAATCTGCTCTCGGGAGTTTTTCTTTCCTCAAACTCACGCCACAAGCCGAGAAATTCTTCCTCAAAATCCTTTGGCAGAAGTCCGAAAAGACGTTTCGCCGCGGCGTTTTCACGCTCCGCCTTTGTGGAATTCCCCGCGCTGTCGTAGCAGTAGGTGTCCCCCGCGTCTATTTCGACAATGTCGTGTATAAGAACCATTTTCATAGTTTTAAGAACGTCCAAAGGCTCGTTGGAATATTCCGCCAAAACCGCCGCAAAAAGCGCAAGAGAGAAGCTGTGTTCCGCGTCGTTCTCACGTCTCGGGTAGGGAGCTTTAACATTGCTTCCCTCGGGCATTGGCGGCAGGTCGTCCGCACGGGTGTAGGTCTGCCGATAAATATTTTTCAGCTTGTCCGCCTCCATTAAAAAGGCAAGCTGCCGTTCAAATCGCTCCTTGTCCATATTAATCCTCCGTCATTAAAATTGGGTAACCTTTTTCATAGGGCTTTACAATGTCGGGGTGGTCTTTTGCAAAGGCAAAAATTTTCTCCCCGAGACCGTTTTCAAGCTCCCCGCAAAGCTCGGAAAGGGGCTTTTTGTACATTGAGGGGCAAAGGGCGGCTATTGAAATAACACGCCTGCCGCCGAATTCCATGATACGGTATGGCCATATCATGCAGTCGAAAGGTTTTTCTTCGCCGAGAGTGCAGCCCTTGGCAGGGTCGAGGGCGGGGCAGGTAAACAAGCCGTCCCTTTCCTCGCCCATGGCAAAGACCCAGCCGTCCCCGCGCCTTTCAAATTTGCTTTGGGGGAAACGTTCCTCAATGCGTTTTTTTCGCTCGCCGTCGATAACGGGTATCTCCCAGATGTCGTCATTGTCGAACACACAGCATATTTTACACGCCGCGCAGTCGCTGCTTTTCAGAATGTTTTTCAGCATAATATCACCTTGTCCTTTAGCTATTTTATTGCAACTATTTTGCCATTACTCTTATGTAATAATTTACAGGTACTCACGTCCTTTATGAGCAGGTGAATAATTTATCTTTCTTGGTTTTCCCTCTGCGATTTCATCCCATAGTAAAATAAAATGACTGGTATCTCCATAGTTGTCATTCCATAATTCAGCGTTATTACATGCTTTTAACCCTCGATCATTGTACAACCACCCATCCTCAGATATAAATATATATACCTGATCGGAAAAAATTGCAACAGGGATAGTCTTTTGTCCAACTTCTTCATCGATGTCATATTTTTCAATTCCTCTCATGGGATGCTCATAAAACAAATCCTTTATACAAGTTGTATGGTGTTTTTGGCTTAATTCTCCCATAAATAAATATTTATCATAAATATCAAGCTCACCATACTCCTCCATAAATTTTTTTGCTGCGTCAAAAACCTCATACCCCAAGCTTTCGAGGAATTTGACCTGTTCGGTAATATCAATTTTTCTGCCCTCATACCAGCCTGCTTTTTTTAGCTGCTGCTTTGCAACTTCATTCAGCATTTTAATTACCTCCCAAATATTTTGCAAGGAAAAGACAGGGATTTTCCTCGTCCCAGAACGTGGTGAAAACTTCAAGAGGAATAAAGCCCTCCCTTGCGTAAAAAGCCCTCGTGCCGTTGTACGGCTCATATTCCGCCGACTCGTCAAGGGTTTTCACCGTCAGGAATTTCATGCCATTTTCTGTACAGAATTTCTCGCACTCGGCAATAAGCATATGCCCCGCGCCGTGCCTGTGATACTCACGCAAAATGCCCATGTTGTATATGTCCGCCGTAAATTTGTTGTGTATTTTTAACGCCGCAAATCCAATGCAGACGTCGTTTTCATACGCCGCAAAAAACGGAAATTCCCTGTGTATAACAGCCTTTTCGGCAACGCTTTCGGGAGGATTGAACCATTCGGGCAAACTTCCCATAACGTCGGCTGTTATTTTACTTTTCAAGTCTTTGTCAGTTATTTCTTTTATTGTAACCATTTTACTGCTCCTTATATTTTTGACTTTTACCCCGCCCCTTGATAGGGGCTTGACAAATTAAAAATAATTTGTATTTCACTTTGGGGTAGAACAAGGGTGCAGGCTCAGCCTGCCGCCGCAACCGCCGTGGAAAAAGCGATCTGCAAATTAAATCCCCCAGTGTAAGCGTCAATATCAAGAATTTCCCCCGCAAAGAAAAGCCCCTGCACAAGCTTGGACTCCATAGTTTTCGGGTTCACCTCGGAAAGCTTCACGCCGCCGCTTGTGATTATGGCTTCGCTGATCGGACGGAAATCCCGCACCGTTACGGGGAAATTTTTCAGAAGCTTAACAAGTCCCGCGCGCTCCTGCTTTGTAACGGAATTCACCTGCTTTTCGGGAGCAATACCCGACAGCTCCACAACAACGGGAATCATTTTTGAGGGCAAAAGCTTTGACAAAGAATTCGCAAAAATTCTATTGGGGTTCTCGGAAAAATCACGCTGTATGCGCTTGTCCAAAGCGTTATCGTCAAGGGCGGGCTTCATGTCGATAAGTATTTTGTAACGTCCTCTCTCCATGTCCCGAATGTGACTTGACGCGCTTAAAATAAGCGGTCCTGACACGCCGAAATGGGTGAAAAGCATTTCCCCCTGTTCCTTGAAAATTACCTTGTTTTTCTTGTCGTCCCGAACTGTAACACTGACATTTTTCAGAGAAAGCCCCGTCATTTCGGAGCAGTAATTTTCCTCGCTGACAAGGGGGACAAGGGAGGGCTTCAACGCCGTGACGGTGTGTCCCAGAGCCTGTGCAAATTTGTAGCCGTCGCCGTCCGAGCCTGTGACAGGGTAGGATTTTCCCCCCGTTGCAATAAGTACGGAAACGGCGTTAAAAATATCGTTCCCGCAGCGGACGCCCACTATAACGCCGTCCTCCGCAAGGACTTCCGAGACCCGCTTGTGTATTACTTTTACGCCGCTTTTTTTGCAGGCGTTTTCAAGGGCGGAAACAATGTCCCCCGCCTTGTCGCTTACGGGAAAAACACGGTTTCCGCGCTCCGTTTTCAGCGGCACGCCGAGATTCTCGAAAAATTCCATGCAGTCATAACAGTTAAAATTGCTGTACGCCGAATAAAGGAATTTCCCGCCCACGGGAATGTTCTCAAAAAATTCCTCGTCTGTGCATTGGTTGGTAACGTTGCACCTGCCCTTGCCGGTAATGGCAAGCTTTCTTCCAAGACGGTCGTTGCGCTCAAAAAGCAGGACTTTTTTGCCGTTTCTTGCCGCGGTACAAGCCGCCATAAGTCCCGCCGCGCCGCCGCCGATTATTATGATATCGTAATTCTCTTTCATATATTATCGTTATCTTTCTTTTGGAAATCATAATCCTGATCGTCTGAATTTTCGTAAACCTCGTACTCGTCGTAAATATTTTCCAGACGCTCGTAATTCTTTACAACATAGTCGCTTTTCCGCAAGCCCACCGCCACAATAAGGGCGTTTATCACGCTCATAGGCGCAACAAGGGAGTCCGCAAAGGAGACCATGTCGCTCCTTGCAAGCAGAATATTGTCCGCATAAGCCGCCAGCGGAGAAGCCTTGCAGTCGGTGATCGCAATTACCTTTGCCCCTCTTGACGAAGCGTACTTGAACGCCTTGACCGTGTGCTTTGAGTAGCGGGGGAAGCTTATTCCTATCATAATATCGTCCACGCCGATGTTTAAGATCTGCTCGAACATTTCGCTTGTGGAAGTGGTATGCACAAGCTTGACGTTCTCAAACATCATGTTGAAATAGAACGACAAAAATCTCGCCAGTACCGCCGCGGAACGCGCGCCTATTACATAAATATTTTTCGCGCGGCAAAGGGTGTCCACAGTGCGGTGGAATTCCTCCTTGTCCCCCTCGTCAAGGGTCTTGCGTATCTTGTCCATGTCCATGTTCAGGACCTTTTCGTACACGTCCTCGCCACTCATCTGGTCGTTCATAACGTCGATCCTCTGCACCGCCGTGAGCTTGTTGCTTGTGTACTCCTTTAACGCCCTCTGCAATTCGGGGTAGCCCTCAAAGCCAAGCTCCGTGGCGAAACGCACCACCGTGGATTCGCTTACGCCGACGATAGAGCCAAGCCTTGAAGCCGTCATAAACGCCGCCTTGTCGTAGGTGGTCATAATGTATTCGGCAATTTTTTTGTGTCCCTTTGAAAGCGAGGGGAGAATTTCCTCCAGCCTGTTAAAAAGGTTTGCGTTTGGTTCGTTTGCCATTGAAATTACTCCTTTATTTTCGGGGAATTCATTCCCATAAATTATTTTGCATTTCAATAATTTTTTTTCGTCTCTCGTCTGTAGCATTTTCGTCCTTAACATATGTATCGTTTTGGAGGACAACAACGTCCCCCTCCCTGATATTTTCAGCAAGCATTTTTCGGGGAACTTCAAAATAATTTTCCCCGTCCTCTATAACGGCAATACCCTCTGTTATTCTATCAATAATAAGCATTTTTATCAACTTCAATCTTCTTTATTTTTATTATTTTTGGAACTGTCCTTGCTCGTTTTTACAAAAATTTCGTCCCCGTCCGAATAAATAATAACAGTGCCGTCCGTGTCGTTTCGGTAAACCTTTGCCCCCGAGGAATTTATAGTGTCCATTGTCTCCTTGTGGGGGTGTCCGTAGCTGTTGTCATTGCCGCATTGTATAACGCATATGTCGGGGGAGACCGCCTCGTAAAAATCCTCGCAGGAGGAAGTGCTGCTGCCGTGGTGCCCCACTTTGAGAACGTCCGAATCAACGTCCGCGCCGTTTTCAAGAATGTCAAGCTCCGCTTCCTTTTCCGCGTCACCCGTGAAAAGATAGGAAGTCCTGCCGTAAGTAAGCCTTATCACAACCGAGTAATTGTTCAAGTCCTTGTAATCATCAACAGGGGCAAGCACTTCAAATTTCGGGGGAGTTTTGCCCTCTGCGGAAGCCTTTGCGCTTGCAAGCGTGTATGTAGTGTCGGGCTTTGCGGCGGTAAGCTTCAGGGACTTGTCCTTTAACGCCTGAACAAATCTCTCGTAGGTTTTGGTCGTGGGGGTCATATCGTCGGAAACTCTGGGAGCGATCACTTTTTCCACTTCGATCTCGGTAATAATATCTTCCATTCCTCCGATGTGGTCGGTGTGAGGGTGTGTCGCAATANTATAATNAAGCTTTTTCACGCCCTGCTTTTTNAAATATTTCAGAACNGNGTCCGCCTGCTCTCTTTCGCCGCAGTCGATAAGCATGGAAGCACCCTCCCACATTATAAGAGAGCAGTCCCCCTGACCCACGTCGATAAAGTGAATTTCAAGGTCGGCGTCCTTTGCAATAAAGCTGTTCACCGCCGCGTCGGGGACGCTGTCCGTACCCAGCTCAAGGTATGCGCTGTACAAAAATATTGCGCCTAAAATAACAAGTATAGCCGTCAGCACGGGGGACATTCCCAATGTCTGCGTCTTTTTTGCCGTTCTTTTTCTTTGAGCCATTTTTTACGCTCCTTTCCGTTTAATTCAACACTCCTATTGTGTGATACCCCCATTCAATCAACATGAATGAAACATACGCCCATATTAATATCCACATCTGAATGCTGAAAATAACTTTTACAGCTTTTTTACATTCATAACTTTGGTTGAACAAAGTACCTATAATTGCTCCAAAGCCGCCGGACAGAAACGAGGTAATTACTCCTGCGGCAGACTTATTCTTTAAGACTGCAATCATTGCAGCTACATTTAATCCAATTAAAAGAACTGATGTGAACCTAAAATAAGTAAGCAAACCATAAATTAAATAAAACAATATAAAACCATATCCAGAAAACCACGGCATTAAAACGCTTAAAAGAATTGCTGCAATGCCTAATATTGCAACTATAAATGATGGGTGTTTTTTGATAAAATTCATTTTACCGCCCTCTCTTTTTCATGTTTTTGCGGTTGTTTCCATTGTTTTTACCATGCCTGTTTTTAACATTTTTCGCGGACTTAGCCGCTTCTTTCTCCCGCTGTTCCGCAAGATATTTTCCGTCGGGCTTAACAAGACATTCCTTGCCGTTTCCTATCAGATCGGTGCGGTGAGCTTTCTGCAAAGCCTCAATGACCCTGCGCTGATTGTCGGGACGGAAATACTGCAAAAGCGCCCTCTGCATACCCTTTTCCTCGGCGGTTCGGGGGACGTACACTTCCTCCATTGTGTAGGGGTCAAGCCCCGTGTAGAACATACAGGTGGAAATCGTCCCCGGGGTGGGGTAAAAATCCTGCACCTGCTCGGGACGGATACGCAGGCTTTTCAGAAACAGCGCAAGCTCCACAGCTTCTTTCAGCGTGCTTCCCGGGTGGGAGGACATCAGGTACGGCACAAGGTACTGCTCCTTGCCAACCTGCCCCGTTATTTTGTAGAATTTATCCTGAAATTTTTTGTATGCTTCAATATGTGGTTTGCCCATTTTATCAAGAACGACTGCCGAACAATGCTCGGGAGCAACCTTTAGCTGACCGCTGACATGGTGTTCAATAAGCTCCCGCATGAACTCCTCGTCCCTGTCCTCGATAAGATAATCGTAACGTATGCCGCTTCTTATGAAAACCTTTTTCACCTTTGGCACAGCTCGAATTTTTCTAAGCAATTCAAGGTACTCTTTGTGGTCAACCTCCAACGCCTTGCAGGGCTCGGGAGCAAGACATTTTTTCCCCTTGCACAAGCCATGCTCCAGCTGCTTGTGACAGCTTGGCGCGCGGAAATTTGCGGTAGGACCTCCCACGTCGTGAATGTAACCTTTGAAATTCGGCAAAGTGGTAAGCAATTTTGCTTCCGCAAGAATACTTTCCTCGCTGCGGACGGCAATTTTCCGCCCCTGATGAAGCGCAATTGAACAGAAATTGCAGTTCCCGAAACAGCCCCGATTGTGGGTTATGGAAAACTCAACTTCTTTTATTCCTGGGACGCCGCCCTCCTTTTCGTAGATAGGGTGGTAAGTCCGCATATAGGGCAGGGCGTAAACCTTGTCCAGTTCCTCCGTTGTGAGGACGGGTGAGGGCGGCAACTGCACAAGCATAAGCTTTTCCTGCCGCTGAATAATTGTCCTGCCGTAAATCTCGTCCTGCCAGTCGTACTGCTGACGGCAAGCCTTTGCGTAGGACTTTTTGTCCTCACGGCACAGTTTCAGAGAGGGACACTCAACTGCCCCGTATGGGGTATCCTCGGGCTTGCAGAGATATGCCGTCCCCCGAATGTCCGTGAGACTTTTCACGTCCTCGCCGCCTGCAAGACGTGTGCATATCTCGGCGATCTGATGTTCCCCCATGCCGTACATAAGAATATCCGCGCCGCTTTCTTCCAAAATTGAGGGGCGAACAGCGTCGTCCCAGTAATCATAGTGGGCGAACCGCCGCAGGGAAGCTTCCAAGCCGCCTATACCGATAGTAATATCCCCGAAGGCTTCACGGATTTTTTTGCAGTAAACAGTGACCGCACGGTCTGGACGTTTCCCTGCCATTCCCCCCGCGGTGTAAGCGTCGTCCGAACGCTTTTTCTTTGCGGAGGTGTAGTGAGCAACCATGCTGTCGATATTTCCCGACGTTACCATAAAGCCGAAGCGTGGTCTGCCGAGACGCATAAAGTCCCGCGTACTATGCCAGTCGGGCTGTGCAATTATACCCACAGTATATCCAAGACTTTCAATTACCCGTGAAATTATAGCAATGCCGAAGCTGGGGTGGTCGACATAGCTGTCCCCCGTCACGCAGATGAAGTCCAGCTGGTCGATACCCTGTTCAAGCAGTTCCTGTTTTGAGATTGGTAAAAACGGCATAGCAAGCCCTCCAATTTATCTTTAATAACACTATCCTACTACACTCTGTGTAATTAAAAGCAATATGAAAACCCAAATATGAGCATTAAGGCTAACCTTTGCGATTTTTGTATACTTATATTCATCGTTTATATAGGCTCCTACTAATGCGCCTATAGAGCCCCAAAATACTGAAAGAGCCACTCCCGCAGGAGGTTTATTTTTCGCAACAAAAACACAGGACAATATATTAATTATAAACAGCAAAAGTAGAATTCCCTGCTCACCTATAAAATATCTTAAAATGCCATATGTACAGGCAAATATTATAATACCAAACAATTCAAATATTGTATTGGAAACAATTAAAATTGCTAAAATTGCCCCTGTCAAATTCACTATAATATACGGTGTTTTTGAAAATTTTTCACTCATTTTCAGCAACCCCTCTTTCTTGAATTTCCTGTTTTGAGATTGGTAAAAACGGCATGGTAAGCCCTCCGATTTATTAAAAGTGTGAACCAATAAAATATATTGAACAAAATCCGCATATGCAAAGCCAAATATTTATATTGAAAATAAGTCTTACGATTTTTGCGTATTTAAAATCACGATTTGCCAAAGTACCGACAAACGCTCCCAAAGACGAACCGCAAAATATCGCAAATATCAAGCCGGCAATAGATTTATCATGAATTATAAAAACGCAAGCCGCTATGTTGAGTATGGTCATTAATATTATCACAGCAAAAAATTCAAGCTGTAAAAANTGTANTAATAATANTGGTAAAAACNGAATCANAAAANCATACCCNGCCGGTGTTGNNANNANNNNAAAAAAATAGCATAATGCCGCAAGAACCGCCCCTGTCAGATTTACTATTATGTACGGTAAAGCTTTCTTTATTTTATCACTCATTTTCGGCAGCCCCTCTTTCTTGAATTTCCCGTTTTGAGATTGGTAAAAACGGCATAGCAAGCCCTCCCAGTTTATGTAACGACACTATCCTACTACACTACGTGTAATTAAAAGCAATATGAAAACCCAAATATGAGCATTAAGGCTAACTTTTGCAATTTTTGTATACTTATATTCATCATTGAAATAAACTCCCACCAGTGCACCTATAGAACCCCAAAATACTGAAAGAGCCACTCCCGCAGGAGGTTTATTTATCGTAACAAAAACACAGGACAATATATTAATTATAAACAGCAAAAAAAGAACTCCCTGCTCACCTATAAAAGATATTAAAATGCCATAACCGGCAAATATTATAAAACCAAACAATTCAAATATTGTATTGGAAGCAATTAAAATTGCTAAAATTGCTCCTGTCAAATTCACTATAACATACGGTGCTTTTGAAGATTTTTCACTCATTTTCAGCAACCCCTCTTTCTTGAATTTCCCGTTTTGAGATTGGTAAAAACGGCATAGCAAGCCCTCCCGATTTATTAAAAACTCGACACGGCATAAATTATTGAACAGAAAAAACATACACAAATCCAAATATGTATATTGAAAACAATTCCTACAATTTTTGCGTACTTAAAATTACAGTTAATAAGCGTACCGACAAATGCTCCGAAAGAGCCGCAAAGTATGGATAAAATCAATCCAACAGAAGATATATTTATTAATACAGCATTAAAAGAAAGAATATTTATTATGATGATAATGAAAACGCTTGGCAATCCTATATTTGCCGCGTCATAAAAAATATTAAACGGGATAAATCCAAACTCGGTGAACAAAGATAGTAACGAAATCAGCGCTCCCGCTAAATTCACTATAATATAGGGCAAAGCTTTCTTTATTTTATCCCTCATCTGCAACCTCTTCGTTCTCGTCAATTCTGTCTTGATTTATCAGCTTCCTCTGCGCCCACATCTCCCTTGTAACAAGCACGGAACGGGGCTTTGAACCCTCGTACGGACCAACTACGCCAAGCTCCTCAAGCTCGTCCATAACACGAGCCGCGCGGGCGTAGCCCAGCTTAAGCTTCCTTTGCAGATAGGAAACGGAAGCTTGTCCCGCGTCGATAAGGACTTCCACCGCCTGGTCGATAATGTCCCCGTCCCCGCTTGGAGCTGAACCGCTGTCCCCGCTTGGCTTCTCTCCCTTGGGAACAGGCATATTTTTCTCGATCTCCTCAATAATTTCGTTGGAGTATTCAACTGTACCGCCGCTTTTGATGAATTCCACAACAGCTTCAACTTCCTTTGTGGAAGCGAAACAGCCCTGAATTCTCACAGGCTTGGGAATACCCTGCGGATAGTACAGCATATCGCCGTGACCCAGAAGCTTCTCCGCGCCCGCCGTGTCGATAATTGTACGGCTGTCTATCTGGGAGGAAACCGTCAGCGCAATTCTTGACGGAATGTTTGCCTTGATAAGTCCCGTGATAACGTCAACCGTGGGTCTCTGTGTGGCGATAATAAGGTGCATTCCCGCCGCACGAGCCATTTGTGCAAGACGGCAGATNGAGTCCTCGACCTCGTTNGCCGCNGCCATCATCANNTCGGCAAGCTCGTCTATGACAATGACGATCTTCGGAAGCGGCTCAACGCCCTCGGTCTCCGCCGCCATTTCNTTGTAGCCGCCGTGGTCGCGGACGTTATAGTCCGCAAAAAGCTTGTACCTTTTAAGCATTTCCTGAACCGCCCANGACANNGCNCCCGCCGCCTTTCGGGGGTCTGTTACAACAGGNATNAGCAGGTGGGGAATTCCGTCGTAAACCTTGAATTCAACCATTTTCGGGTCGATAAGCACAAGCCGCACCTCGTCGGGAGAAGCGTTGTATAAAATGCTCATAATTATACTATTTGTACAAACTGACTTACCCGAACCTGTAGTTCCCGCAATTATCATATGGGGCATTTTGGCAATGTCGCCTATCATAATGTCGCCGTCGATATTTTTTCCAACAACAAAGCTAAGCTTGCTCTTGTTTGCGGCAAACTCGGGGCTTTCTATCATCTCGCGAATTGTAACAATGTCCTTGACGCGGTTTGGGACTTCTACGCCAACCGCCGCCTTGCCCGGGATCGGGGCTTCTATACGCACGCCCGCCGCCGCAAGGTTCAGCGCGATGTCGTCGGAAAGTCCCGTAATTTTGGAAATTTTTACGCCCGCGCTTGGCTGTAGCTCATATCTTGTAACGGTAGGTCCTCTGTGAATGTCAACGATACGTGTCTGAACGCCGAAGCTTTTCAGAGTGTCAACAAGGGTGTCGGCGTTGGTTTTCATTTCCGCCTCNGCTTCCGCGGCGTTAAGGTCGTTGTCAACGCTTTTCAGAAGCTCTATNGGCGGGAAAGTATATGTAACCGTCTCAACAGCCTGCTCGGCNATNTCGTGNTGAATGTCCGCCGCNGTCAGGGTCTCGGGCATATCNANNTCGTCGTCGGTCTGAATTTTNTTTGAAGCAAGNGTGGACTGCTTGACAGGCGTCCCCTGCTTTTTGGCTGCGGGACTTGCGGAACTGTTCAAAGCGTTTGNGGCAGCTGCTCCCGCGGCGGCTCCTGCGGAAACCGTCCCCGNCTTTTTGGGCGCGGCGGCTTTTTTNATTATNTCGTCCAGTTCGCCGCTTGCGTTNTGNATTTTNTCAACNGCGGANTTTGAAGAATTTTCCGAAACCTTTGGAGGGACTGCCACGGGGTGNTGNGGCAATGTCTGTGCAAACTTTTCCTCCTCGGTAAGCTCNTTCTGCGGCTCGTCGGGTTCAAAGGGCAAGTCCTCTTTTTTTACGGAAGCGTTCTCCCCTTTTTTGCCCTTTGGCATGGGNATNTCNACNTTGAAATTCTTTGNCTTTTCCTTGACAACTTCCTCGGGAACGTCCGCATTCGGCACGCCCTTTGCNGCNGCCTTGGCAGCTTGNGCAGCAGCCTTTGCCGCCGCTTTCTTTTCCGCGGCGGTTTTCTTTGCTCCNGGAGGGGGTACAAAATCCTCGTCCTCCACGGGGACGTATTCGTCCCGCGCCGCATTAGCCGCCGCAAAGCCCCGCTTGATAAGCTTTATAAGGTCGAGAACTGTCTTGTTTGCAAAAATCATTATAAACACAAAAATAAGCAGGGAAATTATAATNGTTGCCCCTGTCTTTTTGAACAGCATCAAAAGCGGTACTGCCAGAATAACGCTGAAAACNCCNCCGCCCCGAAGCTGTTTNCCCTCGGCGTAAAGGGTGGGGATAATNTCCTCAAAAAGATTACCCTCGGGAAGCTCAATGCTTGAAACTATCTGTATAAANGCNGACAGCAGGAAAATCATAATAAAGCATTGAATGACCTTGCCCTCCACGGTTTGGTGGGTCTTATCCATTGCTATCATCACGGAAACATATATCAGTATAATAGGCACAAGGAACACAGAAAACCCGAACATTCCCAAAAAAATATTATGTATCGAGTTCCACGCCGACTCGCCCTTTATCAGGGTGAACGCCAGAATAAGCGCTCCCAGCGCAA
>JAAVHM010000040.1 GCA_014799675.1 Ruminococcus sp.
AAATCAGAGCTTTTATGCCGATTGACTTTTTGGGGGCTATCTGCTATAATTAACAATAGCTTTGCAAAAACGGAGGTGAGAGCAGATGATAACTATAGCGATATGCGATGATGATAACAGTCAAATCAATGCCCTGAAAAAAATGCTGACTGAATGGAACAGCAGTGCTGTTATAAACGAATACAACTCGGCAGAACAGTTTCTGTTCAATTATCCCGATGCTTCCTGCGATCTGCTCCTGCTCGATATTGAAATGGGCGATATGAACGGAATGGAGCTTGCCAAACAGCTGAGAGCCAATGGCGATATGCTGCCTATCATATTTATAACAGGATTTTCAAAGTATATCGGTGACGGCTATGATGTGGAAGCACTCCACTATCTGATGAAGCCCGTGGACAAGGAAAAGCTGTTTCAGGTGCTTGACCGATATTCCTGCCGTCATAGATCGGACAACAGAATAATTTTGCCAATCGGCAATGAATCGGTGCTTGNAGCTTCCGATNATATTGTGTATCTTGAAGCGTTCGGNAAGAAAACNCAGNTCANANTGAANNACGGNAAAGAGATNATNTGCACCTGCGGATTGAGTNANGCNTCCGAGAAGCTGGGNCANGGCTTTGTNTCCTGNCATCGCTCATATGTNGTGAACATCGGAGCNATCAGAAAAATTTCCAGAACCGANATCACAATGGACAGCGGCAAAAAAATACCGNTTTCNCGNAGATCNTATGACAGCGTAAACAGAGCGTTTATTGACTATTACAAGGAGGCNCGNAAATGAAAACGGCTGTCATTGTTACNCTNATCATTTTCTGCATNGCATTGCTGACAGCNGTATTTTTNCTTNTCAGAAAATTATTNTATCATCTTGTNGACAGGCNTATCGCNGAGTTNCAAAGTGANCTTATCAANAANCAGACCGAGGAAATTCAGAATATGTACCGTCAGATGCAGGCNTGGCGGCACGATTACCGCAATCATATNCAGAATATGAAAAACCGTCTTGGCGGNGANCAGNGCGAGCTTGAACAGTATCTTGACGATCTGGCTGACGANCTCACNCANGCNGANACNTCTATACAAACGGGAAATGTTATGGCGGACGCTGTGCTTAACAGCAAGCTGTCGGTTGCGGAACANAAAGGAATTCAGCTGAATATCAAGGCATATATCCCGCAGGGCGTGGCTATGACAGATGTGGAGCTGTGTTCGATATTGGGAAATCTGCTNGATAACGCTATGGAGGCTTGCGAAAAATTGTCCCGCGATCAGCGTTTCATTCGGGTATATATTGATGAATTCAAGGGACAATTTTATNTTTCNGTGCAGAATTCCTCTCCCCCCGTCANGCGNGACANAGNGACTTACCGCACTACAAAANCNGGCTCTCACGGCTTNGGNNTGTTCCGTATCGACCGTATNGCAAANAAATACGGCGGNTATGTNAACCGTCAGTATGAGGAGGGNATATTTGCCACCGAGCTTCTTGTTCCATTAAATGGATAATTCTTGTCATTCATTCCGTATTTTGACCGTTCGTTCCGAATTTTGCACGAACGGTCTTTTTTGTGTTATACTAATGACGGAGGTGGATATTGTGAAACGTGTTAAGATAGCGAAATACACCAAAGAGAAAAATAAAGCCGCATGGGATAAATTCAATGCGGAAAGAGCCGAAAGAAAATACGGCTTATGGGATAATCTCCGGTATGTTTTTTCGCAGGCGTGGAAAGTCGATAAGTTCATGGTGCTGATGATCTTTTCGGGCTTTCTGTTTGATAAGGGCTGGGAGATAGCGGCAATGTTTATGGATAAATATGTGGTGGAGCTTGTTCTCGGCGAACAGAGCAGATACAAGCTTGCGGCGATCGTCATAGGTCTGCTTGTGGGAGGACGGCTCCTTGCGTGGCTCAGCAGCGTCACATTTTGCTACAATATGTGGGTCGGCAGCTTCCGTTTCCGCAGGCATATGCAGGGTATTCTTGTAAAAAAGAACGTTTATACCGACTACGAGAACAACGAAAAAACTTCGGTGAACGACGCATTGAATAAGGCGAATTACGCCTCGGAAAATGTTGCGTATGATACGCTGTACAATGTGAAAGAGCTGTTGGGCAACATATTTGCGTTCGCAGCGTTGGGCGGAATATTATCATTCCTCAGTCCTGTCATGATACTGCTTGTAGCTGTTCCGAGCTTTATAAGCTATAAGATCAATCGGCGCAAGATGATGTGGATATGGAACATGGCAGATAACTGGCAAAACTATGACCGTCAGCTTAACTACATCAACTCGGCGGCTTCGGATATATCCTACGCTAAGGATATGCGGATATTCAATCTGCCAAGGTTTTTCAAACAGGTTCTTGACCGTTCCTTTGCAGATCGGCTCGACTGGTATGAACAGCAGGACGAATGGTCTTTCAGGCATGAAGTGGCGGAGCAGATCGTTTTATGGGCAGGCTATCTTTGCTCCTACGGATATGTTGTGTACAAGGTTTTTACGGGAAATATCAGCGCAGGAGACTGTGTGCTGTATTTCAATGCTATATCGCTGCTGTCCAATACCGTATATAACATTGTAGGAAGCTACAGCGGGTTTCAGTGGTCGAGCGATAATATTTCATACGCAAGAGAATACTGCGGTCTGCCCGACAACACCAACAGAGGCGAGGGTGAGCCTTTGCCGAAAAATGATTATGAGATAGAGTTCAGAAATGTCAGCTACACATATTATAAAGCCGAAGAACCCACTATCAAAAATCTTTCCTTTACGCTCCATAAGGGGGAACGGCTTGCGCTTGTGGGTCTGAACGGCGCGGGCAAGACTACCCTTATCAAGCTGATGTGCGGACTTTACGACCCTACCGAGGGGGAAATACTTCTGAACGGCAAGCCCGTAAACGCATATAACCGCGACGAATACTTTACTTTGTTTTCCGCGGTATTTCAGGATATAAACGAGCTTCCCGTCAGCATTGCGGAAAACATTTCGGGGGAAAGCTACGAACGCACCGATAAAGAAAAGCTTACCAAATGTATGAAGCAGGCGGGGCTGTACGAAAAGGTCATTAGCCTGCCCGAAAAGGAAAAAACTCATCTTGTGCGAAGCATTTACGACGACGCGATAGAGCTTTCGGGAGGTCAGAAGCAGAAGCTGGCTCTGGCAAAGGCGCTTTACAAGAACGCGCCCATACTTCTGCTTGACGAGCCTACCGCCGCCCTCGACCCCATAGCGGAGCAGGAAATGTATATGAATTATGCAAGCTTTTCAAAGGGCAAGGCAAGCGTTTTTATATCCCACAGGCTTGCGTCAACACGCTTCTGCGACAGGATAATCATGCTTGAAAACGGCATGATAGCGGAAACAGGCACCCACAGTCAGCTTATGCAGGCAGGCGGCAAATATGCGGAGCTTTTTGAACTGCAAAGCTCCTATTACAACGACAAGGCGGTGAATGAAGATGAGTGATAACAAGGACGATATAAAGCTGACCGCCAAGGAACGGCGCAGCATTATAATGCGGGCGATAAGGCTCAACGAGCAAGCGGATAAAGGCTGCACGCTAAGGCTTGTNATGTGTGAGATTTTGTCGCTTGCAAACGAGTACCTGTTCATATTATTGATAAGCTTTGTAACAAATGGGATCGCAGGCGGAATGGAGCTTAACGCCCTGCTTGCCTCAACGGCAGTTATTGTAGCTGTATGCCTTGCGGTACAGATAGCCGTTAAATTTATAAAGCGGCGTGAAAACAGCCATAAATCAAAGCACGATATACAGCTTCGCAATATGCTGAATGAAAAATTGATGAATATGGATTACGTACACCTTGAAGACCCCGATATGCAGAACCGATATAATATGTGTATGAACTATCTGTTTAACTTTCATGGGGTATCGTCTGTGCCGAAATTCATGGGATATATCGCGGCGGCTGTATTCAGGATAATAATAGGCGCTGCGCTGATAATCCCGTCGGTAATACGAAGCGGCGGCGGGTACGGCTTTGCGGGCTTCATAACTTCTCCTCTTGGATTTTTGGCTGCCGTTGCTGTTGTCACCGTTTCGGAGTTTACCAAAAATATNTATTTCAACAGAAAAACTTTTTATACCNATGAAGATGTANTACGTGATAAACGGTATATCCTGAACGACCGAACCTATTCGGCATATATGAATTATGTTGTGAACAATTATCGCAGCGGCAAGGAGATACGCTTGTATGCCGAGCAGGAGCTGCTGTTGGGAGAGCTTCAGCGCTGCACAGACGAAACCCATAAGCTGTGGCGGACGGCTTTTTTCAAATGGCANAATAAATATAGCATGGGCGTTGAGNTNATGAACCTTATCTCGGGAGGNGTTATGTACGGTTATGCTGTTCTCAGGGCGATATACGGTACGCTTTCCGCGGGAGAGGTCATAGCGTTCGTTATGCTGTTCACAAGGGTCTTGCGCGGGATAACAGAGGTATCGAACAATCTGACGGATTTAAGAGTGTCNGCCGAATCCTGCAAGGACGTTTTCGAGTTTTTGGATATCCCCGACAAGAAGTACAANGGCACTATCCCCACAGAAAANCGCAAGGACAACGAGTACGAATTTGAGTTCCGCCATGTGTGGTTTAAATATCCNGGCAGCGAGCAGTATGTTCTCCGCGATATAAATTTAAAATGGAGGATAGGAGAAAAAATGGCTCTTGTNGGGCGCAACGGCTGCGGCAAATCAACGCTTGTCAAGCTGCTGTGCAGGCTNTACGATCCCACAANGGGNGANATAACNCTCAACGGCGTGGATATCCGCAAATATNATTATGANGAATANATGGGNCTGTTTGCCGTAGTNTTTCAGGATTCAAAGCTGTTCTCTTTCAGCGTTGCCGANAATGTGGCNGCNAGNACGGAATTTGANNCGNAGCGCGTNGAGGANTGTGTCCGCAGAAGCGGATTNTCCGAGCGTCTNGACAGTATGCNGGACGGTATCAATACNTATNTNTATAAGGATTTTGATGAACNCGGCGTTGAGNTATCNGGCGGAGAGGCGCAGAAGATATGTCTTGCAAGGGCGGTATATAANGGTTCTCCNTTTATCGTNTTAGATGANCCGACAGCCGCCCTTGACCCGATATCGGAGCATGACATTTANACAAAATTCAACGGAATTGTNGGCACNAGGACNGCNATCTATATTTCGCACAGACTTTCAAGCTGCCGNTTCTGCGANGAGATNACGGTNATGGANAACGGNGANATNGTNGAGCGCGGAAANCANGANGANCTNATNANAGCAGGCGGCAATTACAGCAAGCTNTGGTCGGCNCAGNCGNAGTANTACAANGANACGGCGGGAGANTTATTTGAATANCCGCNNCGANNNTANNCNATTAGGCATCGTGGTATTCCTCGGCTGTTCCGCCAAAAAATGAAATTATCCCGTGAAATCGGGAAATGCCGCCATATATTATATAAAATAACCTCGGACGAGCAGCATTTGCAAAAACAGAGCGTTCGATATGGAACGCTCTGTTTTATTGATTTTTATATAAGCACGGCTTTAACGCTGTCCGCAGCTTTTTTGACCTCTTTGTTTACCTCTCTGTATTGTTCAGGTGTAACTCCGAGTTTTTCCTTGAATCGGACACGGAATTTTTCCTCCGCCTCAAAGCCGCATTTTTCCGCAATTTCCATTACCGACAGATAGCTTTCTTTAAGAAGCTTCCGCGCGTTTTTCATTCTTATCCCGCCTAAGTATTCCATGGGCGTTACTCCCGTTTCCTTTTTAAAACGCCGCATAAAGCAGGAGACCAGTTCATACCCGAGATTTGCAAGCTCGGTAACATTTATATCCTCCGCATAATGACGTTCCATATAATTCTGCGCCGCCGCAATCGAATAATCCTCAGAGACAGGCTTTGCCGCAGAAATATTTTCGCATAAAATACTGCGTATTACCTTGTGAGTAATAATTTCAGCCCGCGCTTCAAGAGTAATTTCGGAATTCGTCTCGTTCCTGCTGTATTCCAAAGCAAAGGAGTTCAGAAGCTTCAGCATATCTCCGTAAATTTTAATTGATTTTAAATTATAAATTTCCGGATCATCGGAGTACATTTTAAAGCGTTCCTCAAAATATTCCTTTTCAAACATAAGGCAGTAGTGGTGCAGACGCGTCCGATTGTCGTGGGGGACATCGGGCGAAAAAAGCTCGCCGTAATAGTAATTCATATTGTGAGTATCTTTTTCAAAAAATATAAAAAGGGTGTAGCAGGGGTGTCTCGGATATTTGCAAACAGCGTCCGCGTCGGGATTTTTGATCGGTATCAAAAGCCCGAAATTCGGCGTTGAATAACAGTCAAAACAGGACAAGTCATCTTCGGTAATATTTTTGCCAACAAAATTTTTTATGTAATTATAATTGTTCATAAAAATTCTCCTTATCCTAATTCACGGTCAAAAATTGTACAAAAAATCAAGTAAAAAACAGCACAGCTTTTTACTGTATTTTATCGTTCAGCCTGTCGTAAATAATTTTACTGCCCGCCGCAGACCCCGCAATAATTACAATCGAAATAAAAAGATTTGCCGCAATAAGCAGTGTTATACTTTCAATAACCGCCGAAATAACAGCCATTATTATTCCGCAAATAACGAACAGTACCCCGCCGAATCTTTGGCATTTGAACCATACGTCCTCGTTTGCCATGCTCCATTTTGTACGCAGACCGATGACGGAATTAAGCTTGCATTTCGGCAGAAAATTTCCTGCCGCCGCTATGACAATTCCCGTTGAAATAAAAATTATATTTACCGGAATTTCACCTCCGATTTTTGAGTTATTCACCGCTTTAAATGTCGTCAAAAGAAACCATATTGTCATTACCGTGAAAAAAAGATTTTCTGCAATACCGCATATCAGAAGCACCTTTTGGTTGCTTTTTCCGTTTTCATGCTTTGCGGCAAGGCATGACATTCCGTACATAAACGCCGTCATAATTATCGTAAAAGCGGGAAACAACAGGCTTTCGTACTTGCTTCCCCAGCGGTCGATATTCATGTGCAAATCGTAGTGCGCGGGAATTTTTTCGGGCAGAAATTGCATGGCTATAAGAACGATTATCAGTGGAATTATCGACGTTATAAAAAGAATTTTTGCAAGGCTTAAATTTTTCATTTGCAAGCCTCCTTTAATATCTTTATAAAAGTACTTCTCTTTATCATCATTTCCTGACTTTTTATACAGCTTAACGCTCCAAATTGTCAGCAAAACAGCGCATACTGCAAGCCACATTTCCGTGACAAATATGCCGACTACTCCCCGCTGATAAAGGGCAGCAAAAATATCCGTGACCGCATGGGCTATTACTGCCGCCAACAGGTATTTTTTCTGGGATTTTTCTATTCCGTAAGCAACAATAACGGTAAGTCCTATGTGGACTAACATACATAAAAATCTTTCAAATACATTCAAAAAAGCCGTATATCCATTAAATTCTACCGCCGCAGAGACAGCGGCAATCACCGAATTTAAAAGACTTGCGGGGACGCCGTCAGAAAATCCAATGAACTGCATTAAACCCTCTGCTCCCTGTGTTTTCAGCGTTAATGCAATGGCAAAATTGCTTGCCAGCGATAACAGAGTAATTGCCCAAACCTCGATCCCGCCGTGTCCGATACCGTACATAATTATGTTTTCTTTTGTTTTATTTTTCTTGACAATATATCGTAGTATGACGTATCTTCCGCATTCCTCAAAAATTCCCGCCGCTAATATTCCGTAAATAACATAAGCGGGAGTGCTGCCGTTTATAAATCGGGAAATTGAGTTATCGCTCACAATGCAGACCATATGCAAGCCCAGTTCAAGCACCCGTACGGACACTAAAAATCCCGCCGCACCAATAAGAACAAATTTGAACGAAGCGGCTTTCCCACAGCGTTTTTTCCATAGAACAACAAAAATTATAGGCAGTAAAAAAACTGCAAACATAGCCGCCGCAATACTGACAAGCACACTCTGTCCGACCTCGATATTATTAAAATAATCAATCATATTAATTCCTCCTTGCTATGCGATTTTGCAGAAGAGGCATTTTGTTTCCGCTGCTTTCTTTTAAATCTTCCAACCATAAAATCATTTCGTCCAGAACCGTGGTGTTAAGCTCGTAATAAATAAAATTTTTATAACGGCTCTCGGAAATAAGGTCGGCTTTTTTCAGAATGTTAAGATGATAGGAAATAGCAGCTCCCGTCATATCAAACCGCGAAGCTATATCTCCCGCCGAAAGCTTTCCGTCCTTAAGCGAGGAAAGTATCTCCCTCCGAACAGGGTCGGCAATGGCTTTAAATGTATTTTCAAATCCCAAATTATTTCCTCCAATCTATTTAAATATTACTTTAAATAGATTATAGCACGTATTATCTTGCTTGTCAAGAGGTATTTAAAAATTTATTTAAATAATTCCAAGGATAAATATTTTTCACCAAATTTCTTTTTGCGGAATTTGTTTCAATCCTTTAAGGAAAATAAAAAGAAAAGCGAAAGCCAAACTTCCGCTTTTGAGAAAATTGCTGCCTGCATAGGAAATTCCAATAACATTCCCATATATTGTGGGTTGAAATTTTCCTAAATACAAGATATAATATATACAGAAAGCAGATAAAGAAAATGGCTTTCTAATTACTGAAAAGCATTGAATTTCCGGACAAATTATAAAATTTAAACCGCAAAAGGTTTTTAAATCCTTTGCCCATATCCTAATTTTTAATCAAAATGCAGACAAAAAATCTTCGTAAAAATCATATATGCAAATTTTTGCTCGATTTTTTGTGCATTTTTCGATTAAAAATTAGTATTATCCAATGATTTTCAGAAAAATTGTTTTTTAGGAGGAACAACAAATGAAAAAAACTGTAAAACGTGTGACCGCAATGGCGGCAGCGGCGGCATTGGCAATCAGCATGACCGTACCGGCAAGCGCGGCAGGCTGCAGCAGAAATCAGAACACAAATTCAAACTGCACACCAAGCTCAAATTCAAATTCCTGCGGTATTTTCAGCTTTAACAGCCTGTGCGATATGCTGAAAAGCTTCGGAATAAATATTCCGAACTGCGGAACAAATTCGGGAAATAATGCGGGAACGACTCAAAAGCCCGACACTGCTTGCCCCGACGGCAATTGCGGAACAACGCAGAAGCCCGATACCACTTGCCCCGATGGCAATTGCGGAACTACCCAGAAGCCCGATACTACCTGTCCCAACGGCAATTGCGGAACAACGATACAGAAGCCGAATACGGGTACAACCACCGATAAAAACGACTCTGACGTTTCCGATTACGAAAAGGAAGTCGTTGACCTCGTAAACGAGATACGCAAGGAATACGGTCTTTCCGAGCTTACTCTCAATACGGAGCTTTCCGCCGTTGCAAGAGCAAAGTCACAGGATATGAAAGACAATCAGTATTTCAGCCACACCTCGCCTACATACGGAAGTCCCTTTGATATGATGAAAACCTTTGGTATCAGCTACAGAACCGCGGGTGAAAATATTGCAATGGGCTACCGCACTCCCGAAGCTGTTGTGGACGGCTGGATGAATTCCGAGGGACACAGAGCCAACATTCTCAACTCCTCATACAAGGAGATCGGCGTTGGCTACGTTTCAAGCGGAAACTACTGGACGCAGATGTTTATAGGCTGATTTTGTTCAATAAACTTGCCATTAAAAAATATTCCGCAAGGCTTAATTGCTTTGCGGAATATTTTTACGTTCGGTGACATTTTTTGTGCGTTCTGTGACAAATATAAGCTTTTATGAGCTGTTTTGCTATATACTTCCAATATCGACAAAACCGAAAGGAAGTATAAAATGGAAGTTATTATTTTTTCACAGAACACCAAACGCGGGTCTGCCGCAATGCAGGCGGCGGACAATATAATTGCTGACAAAAGGCTGCGGCTTATGTCGCTTTACCCAACTATGCCCCAAAGTGCTGATGAGCTTGCAAAAAACATTAAGCCGAACAAGGGATATCTTGTTATTATGGATATTATCGGCTGCCCACGCTGGAAAGAAATTATCGGACAGATAACGAAAATGTCCCGCCGCATTTCATTCTGTATGATTTCAGACAGCGACAGGACTGCCGCAGAAGCGATCGGCAGCGGACAAAATATATGCGGCTATGTCAACGCAAATGAGGGACTTGCCGAGGGACTTGAAAACGCCCTCGTGCGGATATACAAAAGGATAGCCACGGTATGCGGAGGCATAATGACCTCCGACGAAAGCGGCGCGTTAAAGGTCATCAGCTTTAACGACATTTATTACATAGAAACTATCAAGCAAAAGCACCTCTGCACCGTTTACCACAAAAACGGCAGCGACATAATTCGTGCGGATATTTCAAAGCTTATAAAAAATCTTGACGGCAGATTTGAAATAACGCGCTCCTCCACAATTGCAAATCTTTCGCTGGCGGAAAAAATTGCCGACGGAATGATTTATTTTGTAAACGGCGACTGCTGTTCAATTGCCGCAAAAAAAGTGGGAGAAATTAAAAAAGCCATGCTCAAAACCACCATGCTGTAAATAAAAAGGATAGAAGCGTCAAAACGTTTCTATCCCTTGTTTGTTTATGCTTTAAGCTTTTCGGTAAAATCCTTCATTGCCTCGGAAATTTTTATCTGCTGCGGACAGACCGCTTCGCAGCTTCGGCAGCCTACGCAAGCCGAGGGCTTTTTATCATCGGGAAGCGTACCTATAAGCATGGGAGCAATAAATCCTCCGCCCGTAAAGCTGTGCTCGTTGTAAATCTCAATAAGCTTCGGTATATCCAGACCCTGCGGACAGTGAGACGTGCAGTACCTGCAAGCTGTGCAGGGGAGGGAACTGTTCAGCATTTTCTTTGCGATATCGTCAAGAGCAGCATTTTCCTTGTCGTTAAGGGGCTTGTCGGTTTTGAACGTTTCAATGTTTTTCTGAACCTGTTCCATGTTGGACATACCCGACAAAATAACGGTCACGCCCTTGATGCCCTGCAAATATCTGAACGACCAAGCGGGAATTTCCTCCTCGGGACGAAGCTTTTTAAGCTCGCTTTCATGCTCCTCCGCAAGATTAGCAAGCTTGCCGCCGCGGAGAGGCTCCATTACCCAAACGGGAATATCAAGCTTGTTTAACAGTTCCACTTTCAGCTTTGCATCCTGGAAATCCCAGTCCAGCCAGTTGAGCTGTACCTGACAAAACTCCATGTGGTCTCCGTAAGCGTCCAGAAAACGCTTCATAACATCATAGCAGCCGTGAACAGAGAAGCCAAGATGACGTATCCTGCCGTTCTTTTTCTGCTCCGTGAGGAACTTATCAATGCCGTATTTCGGGTCAAGATAAGCGTCTATATTCATTTCGCAGACGTTGTGGAAAAGGTAAAAATCGAAATATTCCACGCCGCATTTTTCAAGCTGCTTTTCAAAAATTTCCTCAACCTTGTCCATGTTGGAAAGGTCGTACCCGGGAAATTTTGTCGCAAGATAAAAGCTTTCCCTCGGATATTTTGAAAGGGCTTTTCCCACAGCGATCTCTGACATTCCGTCATGGTAGCCCCATGCGGTGTCGAAATAATTCACGCCGTTTTTCAAAGCGTAATCCACCATTTCCGCCGTTGCTTTTTCGTCAATTTCGTCGTACTTGCCGTCAACTATCGGCAGACGCATTGTTCCCATACCAAGATTTGACAGCTTGATATCCTGAAAATTTCTGTAAATCATTTTCTTTCCGCCTTTCATAAAATTTGGACTGTCAAGTTCCTAACATAAGGGCTGTCGATCGGAAACGAAAGACAGCCCATTTTGTTTGAAAAATATTTTAGGAAATTATTCCAATCCGCCCAAAACATTAGCGTCCTGAACAAGCTGGAGAGCAATAGTGTTGAGTTCCTCAATAACAGACGTTACCTCAGCAACGCTTTCGCTGATAATGTTTGAGGTTGCGCTCATTTCGTCAATAGCCTCATTTGTGCGGCCTACGCCTGTCTGAGTCTCTGTAACCTCTTCAACGATCGTATTGGAAGCATGGCGAATTCCCTTGATATTTGAAAGGATATCGTTGGTATGCTCTTCCGCTTCCTTAAGAGTTTCGGAGGACTTGACCGCAAGACTTCTTACCTCGCCCGCAACAACTGAGAAGCCCTTGCCGTGCTCGCCGGCTCTTGCCGCCTCAATGGAAGCGTTGATAGCAAGAATATTGGTCTGGTCGGAAATGTTCTTGATCTTGTCAAGCACCTTTTCGTACTCTTCTACGCTGGTAGCGATCTTTGTAACGGAAGAAACAATATCCTTTGCGCTGCTGTTGATATTGAGCATATCCGTGTTGAGTATATCCATGTCTTCCTTGATGCTTGCGTTGTTTGAAGCAGTCTCCGCAGCCTGATCGGATATAGGAAGTATCTTATCATTAAGAACCTGCAGCGAGGACTGTATCTCTTCAACTGCACGGCGCAGATCGTCGTGTTCCTTTTCAACAGCTTCTTTCATTCTGAGCATCTGCTTCTTCTCGTACTGTACACAGTTAGAGGGAGTATTGTTGCCCGCAAAGATAGAGTATGCCATATTTCGGCAGCTCTTGTAGCCGCAAGCGTGGCAGTCGATATTCTTTTCGGTATCGGTCGTCTTTTCCATACTGCGGAATACTGCCTCCAGCTCGGGAGCTGTAGGTTCTTTAGATGTAGACCTGTTCTTGTATTCTCTGAGGAAGTCCTCAAGTCTGAGATTTTTGAAAATCCTCTTGTGGAATCTCTCTGCCGCGCTGCGCTTGCTTGCCCAGCTTTTAGCATTGGTCATGATATCATACGCAGTAAAGGAACTGAATTCGTCTCTTGCGCCCACGCCCGAGTTACAGCCGAACTCACAGGAGAGAACGTCGTAAACCACAGGAAGCTTTGCTCTGTCCGTCTGGAGGTAGGCATTAAAGTCCTCGTATACCTTGTGAACGCCCTCGGAGGTAGTTACTGAAAGCTCGGGGTCATATGCTCTCAAACATTCCTTAAGACCGCCGGGCATAGGATAAAACGCGCCGTCAAATCCTCTTACATCGGAGAATTCAAACTCGCTTCGTCCCAAAGGCAGCGAAACGCCCATGCGGCAGATATAGTCGTAAAGCTTTTTAAAGGTTACGTTAAGGCTGATAATGCCTGTATTTCTGAATTCGTCGCCCTTGGCAATACAAGGTGTAAGACCAACAAGAAAATCGTCGTTTTTCAGATATTTGCGGATATAGACAGCGGAACACAAAAGCGGCGACTGAACTGGAGACATTTTAGGAATAAGCTCCGGCTTATGCTTTTCAACATAGTTCATTATAGCGGCGCAGGGCTGTGAAATGATCTTCTTGCCGGGGTTCTTTTTCAAATACTCAATATGCATATATGTACAAATATCAGCGCCGAAAGAACCGTCGTATACCTCATGAACGCCGTTTTCCTTGAGCCATTGAAGGACGTGACGCCATTTTCCGTCCATAGCGCTCTTTATAGCGGGAGCGACTATAATGGAGACCGACTTTGTCTTGATAGCCGTCAAAAATTCTTTAATGTCGTCATCGTAGTAACGCGCGCCGTGAACGCATCCCTTTATGCACTCTCCGCACTGGATACATTCCTCGTTATTGACCTGAACGGTGCTTCCGTCATAGCGGTTTGCGTTCGGGACGGGGCAGGTTCTTATACAAGCGTTGCACCCTATACATTTATCTTTTCTAACGTGTACCATAGATTTACAATCCTTTCAGGTTATTTTTCAAAAAAGAATATAAATTTTTTATATTATACCACACTTGAAAGATTTTGTCAATAGTTTAACATCATTTTAAAACAGCCATATTGACATTATTAAACATAATTTAACAATAATTTTACTTGTGATTCGACAAAAATTTACAAAAGCATTGTTTGGTAAATTTTTCTTATTTGTTCAATATACATAAAATATATTCTTTCTATCGCAATAGAATGACAAAAAAGGTTACAGCTTTATTACAAAATCGCCGTCCCGCTTGACAAATTTATTCTATTAAGGTAGAATAAGCCTATACCAACGCAAAGGAGCATATCATTATGTACGTCAAGCTGTTCGATTCTGAACTGAAAGTTATGGAAATATTATGGCGCAGCGGCGATACTTCCGCAAGAGACATTGCGGAAGAGCTTGGAAAAACCGCCGACTGGAGCAAGACCACCACTTACACCGTCATAAAAAAATGCGTCAATAAGGGAGCTGTCAGCCGCAGCGAGCCGAATTTCATCTGCCATGCCGAAATAAGCCGCAAAGAGGCGCAGGAATACGAGACAAGCGAGCTTATCGACAAAATGTACGGCGGCTCGGCGGATAAGCTTGTTGCTTCATTGCTGGGCAGCAAACGGCTTTCCGCAGAGGAAATACAAGACCTGAAAAAACTTGTGGAGGAACTGAAATGATAAGCTTTTTTCAAATGTCGCTGTGGGCGGCTGCGCTTACAGCATTGATATGTATTGTCAGGACGGTCTGGGGACGCAGGCTTCCGAAAAGTACTTTCCGCGTCCTGTGGGCGGTGGTAATCCTCCGTATGCTTGTCCCCCTTTCGCTGCCTGTAGTGAAGATAAACACGGGTATCGCCGTTCCCTCCGCGACCGATACGGCTATGGTGCAGGACGCCGTTGTTTACACATACATAGACGGAGAATTCACGCAGGTCGGCACTGCCGATCATATAACGCCATTGACGGAATACGAGGTCACAGAGACAGCCGCAAGGAGCCTGTCCGCTGCCGAAATATGGCTTTTGACGGCTACCGCAGTTTTTGCGGTCTTCGCGGCGGCACACATTAAATTCCGCCTTAAAGTGCGTGACGCTATTCCTGCCGAAATAAATTTTGAGGCGGGAATTAAACGGCAAGTCCGCATAAAAGTCAGCGACAGGATAGACTCGCCCCTTACCTACGGCATTTTCCATCCCGTAATACTTTTACCGAAAAATATTTACAAATGCGACAAAAAAACTTCGGAGTATATTCTCTCTCACGAGCTTACTCATATAAAGCGTTTTGACGTTCTGTACAAGCTGTGCATGGCGCTTGCGGTAAGCCTGCACTGGTTCAACCCTTTCGCTTGGGTAATGCTTGTTCTTGCAAGCCGCGACATTGAGCTTTCCTGCGACGAGGAAGTCGTTTTAAGGAAAAACGGTTCGGGCAGGGAGCGTGAGGAATACGCCCTTACCCTTATAGAAATGGAGGAAAAACGGAGCTTCGGCGTTCTGCTCAGCGGCTTCGGCGGAAGCTCCGTAAAGGAGAGGATAAAATCGGTAATGCAGTTGAAAAAGGCTTCCGCCTTGGAAAAAGCGGCGGCTGTACTGCTTGTGGCTGCGGCGTTTACAGTCTTTACTGTGTACGATATTGAAAGAGAAGCTTTTTACTCGGTAACGGTTTCCGCCTCCGAATCCGCGGAAGCGGCTTATACCGATTCCATAGCCGAGGGGGGAACTTATTACTCCGAATATGTTATTGAATCATTTGCGGACGAACCGTTCACAATGGAGGAAACAGACACCGCTTTAATTTTGGGGGAAGTTATTATAGAGGACGCTCCCACCCCGTTGGTAGAAGCGGTTGCTGCCGAGGGTACGTATGAAGCCTCCGACACAATTGTGACAAAAATGTACGCCATAACTACCGCCGACGGCGCAGTCGTTCGGGACTATCCCGAGGATTACTCGCTGTACTATTATGGCTATAACGACCCAAAAACGGGATTAGTTACCACAATTTTAGTAGACATGAACGAGTATTCGCCTGTTGACTATGAAAAATACGGCTTAACGGTAAGCAAAGATAAAGGCTACTATCTTTACAACGGAATACCCGTTGCGGGATTTCAATGTTTAGATTTCACAACTGTTGACGATATCGCACTTCAGGACGGCGGCGTCTTCTTAATATACAAAGACGAGGGCGACGGCAGATTTGACGAAACGGTGGAAAACGGCATGGTGCAGGTCAACATAAATCAGTTCTGCAATATAACGGGTGCGCGCTTATAAGAAGCAAGAGCTTACTGCTTAAAAGCATTTTAACAGACAGCATATTTCGTTGAGCGTCCTTTTTGAGGAACGTATAATGTCCTGTACAATGGGTTTCAAGTCGGGACAGAGACAGTTTTTCAGAGCCTCGCAAGCCATTTGCAGTCCGCCCCTGTAGAGAGCTGCCATTTCGCATAAATAGTTTTTGTCAACGCAGTCCGTCTGCGCCGCGGTTTTCAGGCAGCAGAACATTTTCCGCATAATTTCGCAAATGCAGCACTGATATTGATGTAAGTCCTGACGGCAGTTCAGCAGGTTTTTGGTGTTGTCCTCAATATTCCGCATAGCTTCAATGCTTGCGTTCTGCTCCGCGATAATATTTTCGGCAATTCTTCTTACGTTGGAATTATTTGAGAATTTCAGTATATTTTCCGACATGGCAACAGCGGCTTGGTGGTGGGGTATCATCTGCATGATAAAATTGTGGGAAATGCTGCACCCAAGCTCCGCGCCCGTCATTTCCATTATCATGTTTTGAAGTATGTAGCAGTACTCCGAAAGGTACTGACAGGTTTCCTCGCTTAAATGGCTCATAAGGGAGACCTCCTTGTTTAATATTTTTCTATACAATATATTCCGTATTTTTATTTGTGACACAATTTTACGGCAATTCGGGGTATGGTTTTCCATGCCCCATGCAATAAATTATACAGCATTGTTCTATCACAGTAGAACGAGCAATAAATTTTAATTTGTAGGGGACGGGTCTCCCGTCCCGCCTATACCGTAACCCATAAAACGGGACGGGAAACCCGTCCCCTACAGATATAAATTTATCGGGTTTTACATACCATGCTGTTCTATTACAATAGAATAAAAAAGAAAGGATCTGATTTATTTATGAAACCAACACTAAGAAAAATTTTAGGAGCAGCACTGTCTGCGGCAATGCTCCTGACAACGTTTTCCGCCTGCAAAAAGGAGGACAGCGACGTAAACAACGCAGGCAATACAACTGCTTCGGGAATTGTCTACCGTGCAAAGCGGTACACTGTCAGCGGCGCGGAGGGTCGCTTCAGAAGCGGCGTTACCGAAAAGGACGGCAGGCTGTATTTCCTCACCGAGGGAGATGAAATTAATTCCGAAAACGAACGGGACGAGAAATATTTTTATTATCTCAATTCCTCGAACCTTGACNGCAGCGANTTGCAGACTGTTACACTTAATTCGGGNGAAACNTCTGTAAGCANTTTCGATTTTGACAGCGAGGGAAATATTGTTTACGTTGAANCTTCATTGCAGGAAAANGCCNNNAACGCNGANGGNGACACGCCTATGAATTACACGCTGAAAAAAATAAAAACCGACGGCACAGCNGTTTCCGAAACNGATATAACCTCCGCGATAAACGACCATAAGGCTGATTATTTTTCNGNNGAAAGCNTTGCNNTTGANCCAAGCGGAAANATAATTNTAAACGGNTATTTTCAGCTTATTNTTNTNGANNGNGGCGGAAATTACCTCTTNGACATNAAATGGGACGAGGGCATAAGAAAGCTTGTAAAGTCCGCNGACGGNGANGTTTACGCCAGNGNNTACAGCNNGGAAAGCTANTCCGANCTNNANAAAATAGACANTGANAANAAGNCNNTNGGGGACAATATAGACATTGTTCAGGGCTATGCTTTCAGTTATAATGTCGTCCCCTANAACGGCTGCGGTGATGTGGATATTTATTTTGAGGACGGCGACNGTCTGTACNCCTTTGACTTTGAAAGCGGCGTTAAAACCGAGGTGCTGAATTTNGTAAATTCCGACATTATCAAGCAGGAAATAAGCGAAATTATNCCCGCAGGCGAAGACGGCAGCTTTATCGGCATAGGACAGTCNTATCCCGCGAAAAATACGCTTATCACGGAAATATATCCGATTGACGCTTCCACTCTNCCGCAAAGGACGGAAATCATTGTCGCNGGCTCGGTTTACGCAGTAAANTCAATGCTTGAATATCAGGCGGTAAAATTCAACATGGAAAACCAAAAGTACAGAATTGTTATAAAAAAATACAACGACGAGGACTATGTTACAAAGCTGAACAACGACATAACCTCGGGCAATATCCCCGACATTCTTATCACCGATAACAGTACGCCGTTTGAAAGCTATGCNGCAAAGGGTATTTTTGCGGANTTGTANGAATTTATCGACAATGACGATACCGTAAGCCGTGATGATTTCCTGCCGAACCTNATGACGGCTATGGAAATTGACGGCAAGCTTTACCGCTTCACGGACTCCTTTAAAATTTTNACNGCTATAGGCAAGACCTCNATTTTCGGCAAGGAGACAGGCGTTGATTTCAAAAAAATAAANGAGATAATGGANAGCCGTCCCGAGGGCACGGAAATTTTTGCAGGCACTACAAANGAAAATATTTTAATGCACGCTATGGAAATTTGCGGCGANAATTTTATNGACTACAAGGCGGGCAANTGCGATTTTACTTCCGATTATTTTATCGAGCTTTTGGAATTNGCAAACGGNTTCCTTNACANCATGGATATGGACAGNTATTTCAACGACGGNTTCTGGGACAGGTATCAGACAATGTTTGCCGACGAGGACGCGCTTATGCTTATTGCGTATATNACGGATTTTTCCGATATTTTCTATAACGAGCACGAGATTTTCGGCGAAGAGGTAACGGCTGTGGGCTTCCCCTCGTTTTCGGGGGCGGGNGCGGCNTTTGACGNAAGCGGCGGCTTTGCGATTTCGGCAAAATCAAAAAATCANGAGGGNGCATGGGAATTNGTCCGCAGCCTTNTGACAGAGGATTATCAGGACGGCATTGAAGAATTGCCCGTAAGNANATCGTCCCTTGAAAAGAAAGCTCAAAAAAATATGCAGGAATTTGACCCGAATGCNACNAGNATTACCNNNATAGGNTNNATGNNNCTTGGCACNTCNGGNNATNTGATAGACGACGCATTGCCAACNCAGGCGGACATTGACAAGGTAATGGATATTATAAATTCCACGACCCNGATAAACAGGTACAACAACACGGTGACGGAAATTGTTACGGAAGAAGCNGGNGCGTATTTNTCNGGTTCAAAGTCCGCAGAAGCGGTCGCCGAGATGATACAGAACAGGGTACAGAATTATCTTNACGAAAATTCCTAACGGTTTCTTTAGNGTAANNNCTATTGAAATAAAATTCCTAACCTTCCTTAAAATATCTCCGAGAAGCTAAGCTTTTCGGAGATTTTTATTTTGCAGTTTTTTGCACATACTAAATTTATATTTTTATATGAAAGGAATTTCGNAAAATGGAAAAAATAGCTTTTTTTGATACAAAACCATANGACAAAGAATGGTTCGACAANCTNAANACAGATTACAGCATAAAATATATCGAGTCCAAGCTTACCCCCGATACAGCNCANGCCGCAAGGGGNTGTAANGCGGTNGTTGCGTTCGTAAACGACACTATNTCGGACGANACAATTGACGAGCTTTGCGAAATAGGCGTAAAGCTTATTGCAATGCGCTGCGCGGGTTACAACAACGTTGACCTGAAATATGCCAAGGACAAAATAGACGTNGTAAGAGTTCCGGTCTACTCTCCATATGCCGTTGCGGAGCATACAATGGCTCTGCTCCTTGCGATAAACAGGAAAATTCCAAGAGCATTTATCAGAACCCGTGACTTTAATTTCAGCCTTAACGGACTGACAGGCTTCGACCTCCACGGCAAGACAGCNGGNGTNATNGGCACAGGTCAGATAGGCAGNATTTTTATAGACATATGCAAGGGCTTCGGCATGAACGTTATCGCNTACGACCCNTATCCCGCCGAGGGNTATGATATCNAATACGTCGAGCTTGACAAGCTNCTNACGGAAAGCGACGTTATTTCCCTCCATTGCCCGCTGACCTCCTCAACGCGGTATATCATAAATGAAGCAAGTCTCTCAAAGGTCAAGGACGGCGTGATAATCCTCAACACGTCAAGAGGTCAGCTTATNGACAGCGACGCGCTTTTGCAGGCGTTAAAGGACAAGCGCGTGGGCGGCGCGGGNCTTGACGTTTACGAGGAAGAAACGGATATGTTTTTCGAGGACTANTCNGGNTCTGTNATTCAGGACGANGTCCTTGCACTTCTNGTCACAATGCCCAACGTTATAATAACGTCCCACCAAGCTTTTCTNACGAATGAAGCCTTGCACAAAATTGCCGAGGTCACGCTGTTTAATTTAAAGCAATTTTTNGNCGGCGAGTCCCTGCAAAATGCGGTTGTTTACCANCCGAGACANAAGTAATNTTAATAATACAAANTATCCCCCGAAANNCNTGTANAATAAGNTTTCGGGGGAATTATTATTCTGCTTTATTTTCTAAAAAATCTCCTATTTTACCNAGATGTTTTCCGAGAGAATGATATTGTCCCGAATAAATNACNGGNTCAAACTTTGTAAGGTCAACGTCAAANGTNCCTCCGATATCTATATTTTCGTCTATCTGAATATTTTTTATTTTNCAAAAAAATGTATCGGAAGCGCCNGTTTTTACNGANGAAACCACCTCGCATTCGTATACCCAGCGGCTTTTGTCNAAAACNGGAGCAAACACAAATTCGCTCTTTTCATATGAATATTCAGGCTTGTTTATATNTTTTTCGGNACTNCCNAAATAATCAACAAGATCTAACATATCTACGCTTGCTAAATTTACGGAAAGCGANNTTGTCCTTATTACGTTTTGCTTAGTTTTTTTCGTTCCGAACATACTCACTACCAATAAATAATCNTTGCCCTCACAGGTTGCGCTTACCCAAGTTATNGGAGCAAAATTCGCACTGTTATCTTCATTATAAGTCCCTATTATAAATGTTGGCTGTACGCACATTGAATAATTTGTACCTATTGATTTTCTTTTCATAAAAATACCTCTCAAAATAAATTGCNNNTCAGAAAAATTATACTATAAAATTTTCCGAAAGTCAATAAAGCGTTTACGCAAATCTTTACAATCCGAGAAAAATGTGGTATAATGTATTTCTGTACGAAAAAAATCGGAAAGAGGTCAATATATGATATCTGAAAAACTTGGATTTAAGGAGGGTCTTGCGGACGGCATACCTATAGGATTGGGCTATCTGTCCGTGTCATTCAGCTTTGGAATTTCCGCCGTTACGCAGGGAGTTTCAGCACTTGCCGCAACAATAATTTCCATGACAAACCTAACCTCNGCNGGGCAGGTNGCNGGTCTCGGAATAATCACCGCCGCGGGGACATTGCTTGAAATGGCTCTTGCACAGCTTATAATAAATATGCGTTACGCCCTGATGAGCCTTTCCCTGTCACAAAAGCTTGACGGGGGATTTACCACTCCNCACAGATTTCTTGCGTCCTTTGGNATTACGGACGAAATTTTCGCAGTAGCTTCGGGCAAGCCAAAGGAAATTACTCCAAGCTATATGTACGGTCTGATACTTCTGCCGTTTTTGTGCTGGACNGCGGGNACTCTTTTGGGCGGAATTGCAGGGAGCATATTGCCCCAAATCCTCCGTTCAGCATTGGGTATAGCAATATACGGAATGTTTATCGCGATTTTTATTCCCCCCGCAAGAAAATCTGCGGGAGTGCTTACGGTGGTAATAATTTCAGCGGCAATGAGNTGCGGGCTAAAATACATACCCCTGTTCAAGCANGTCTCCTCNGGCTTTGCAATAATAATCTGCACCCTTGCGGCTTCGGCGGCGGGAGCGTTATTGTTCCCCAGAAANGAGCAAAAGGAGGCTGACGNACAATGAATATAGCAGCCTATATCGGCGTAATGGCAGGGGTNACGTATCTTGTNCGTATGCTGCCCTTTGTAATTTTCCGCAAAAAAATAAAGTCCCGTTTTGTCAAGGACTTTTTGTACTACGTGCCCTATGCGGTTCTTGGAGCAATGACAATTCCCGCCGCGTTTTANTCCACGGGGAGCGTNCCCTCGGCAGCCGTGGGNATTGCCGCCGCAGTCCTGCTTGCCCTNAAAAACAAGGGACTGCTTGCAGTAGCGGCAGCGGCGTGTNTAGCTGCNCTTGCGGCNGAATTGCTTTTGAAGTATGTTTTAATTTAAAAAAATAAGCCTGTATTTACCGCCATATCGGACGGAAATACAGGCTGTTTTTATTGTTTTTTATTNTCCGTATCTGAACGTTGAAAAAAACTTTCGCGGCTCAAAGCAAAAAAACTTTNTCNGTCGGCTTCTCNGGTTTGGCGTATCTGAAGTTGTTGAACATCTCATTAAGAGCNTTGCGGTCGATCTTGAAATATTTTCTGATATATTCTTGTACCTCGGCTTCAAATTCCTCATGAATTTCCTCGCTGGTCATAGTCGCGTGTCTCTTAAAGGTTTCCAAGGACATTGAATTCTTATACCCAACAGCGCGTCTTGCAGCGGAATCCTCCGCGCAGACAGTGGAATGTTCCATACGCTCGGCAATACCCGCGTTGATATAATCGTATTCCTCCTTGGTGAATTTTCCCGCCTCATATGCTTCGTCAAGTCTTTGTGCCATTCTTCCGTAATATCTGGCTATACTCTCCATTGTAACATAACCTTTGTTGTTGTCCAATAAACCGCTAAAAACTTGGCTGCCTACGTAAAATTTAACACATTTGTCATTAAAATCAATATCATCTTCACCCGAATACTCAAAACGGTCGGTATTTTTCGCGCCGCCCTCCGATTGCTCATAAACCGCGCTGCCGGAGCTTTCAAAACGGTCTTTGTTCGTTATGTAAGTGCGTTTGCCGACGCTTTCAGGATCAATCAAACGTCTTGCCTCTTCCGATACACCGGTGTAAGTTATTCCCGTCAGAGTTTTTAAAAGCTCTCTGTTGCTCATGCTTGTGATCTGCATATAAAATTCCTCCTTGTTATTTTGTTCCGTATCTGAACGAATTTATAAGCTTAAAGATAAACTCCATGTCAATTGGATTTTGTTTGAGGTAAGCTTCTATCTCGGCTTTTCGGTCGGCAAGGTAATCTTCGGCAGTCATGGACTCTGCCTTTTGGGTCTTCATGCTGAACTCAAGGGGAGACATATTTCTTGTAAGAGACCATGAAGCCTCCATACGCTTGCTTTTGTTTGCCAGCTTGACAGCGTAATCGCCGAGACTTTTATTAAGCTCGTCGTATTCCTCTTTTGTAAATTTGCCGTTTGCATAAGCTTCGTCCAATCTTTTGCCTATGCCGCCAACGTGTTCGGCGATCTCGCTGTCGCTCATTCCCAATCCCGATTTGAGGTACATAAACGACGAGGGAGAATTAAGTCCCATAAGGCTTTCAATGCTGTCAACACCGCTGCTTTCAAACTTATCAAACTTTTTAGTTTCGTTTGCCGTATCGTCGGGAGTTGCAAACTCGGTCTTTACCCTCGTAGGGTCGGCAAGGGTCTTGTAGAGGTCTACTGCGTTCATGCTTGTGATATTCATAAAGTTCCTCCTTTGATATTTTTTGGGGGGGTATTTCTATAAAATATATCGGCAGGAAATTCCAAAACTTTAGGAAAAAACTTGAACTTTTTTTTTTTTTTTGTCAATATTACATAATTTTTATAGTGAATTTTGTGAAAATTATACAATAACGTGGGGCTGAATTGCTGACAGTATATTTTTAAAAATATGAAAACTCATTTTGCTGTATTTTGCCGAATATTCTCTAAAATTTATATCGGCAGGAGATTCCAAAACTTTAGGAAAAATCTTGATTTTTTCAAAAAAATGTTGTATAATTTTTACAGCGTATTTTGTAAAAATCATACAATAAAGCGTGGAGGAACAAAAAATGCCAGAAAAAAACCACAAAATAAAAATCCCCTGCATGGCAGCCCCCTTTGTCTGCGAGGCGGACAGGTGCGCGGCAGGGGAGCATGAAATACACATCGACAGGACTTTCGGCTGTAACGTGGTAATTCTGCTTCTGAAAGGCTCTATGGAAATTATCGAGGACGGCGTGCGATACGCCTTGACCGCAGGGGATATTTTCTTTCTGAAAAGCGGCGTGCATCATTGGGGCGAGAAGCCTTTCGAGCGTGTGACAGTCTGGTATTACGCGCATTTTTTGTGTCCCGAACCCGAGGTCGATATGCGTCCCCACGAACCGCCGCAGGTCACGGACATGGAAAGAGTGTACCTGCAAACCGCGGATACAAGGCAGTTTTTTGAGCTTCCCAAGCTTTTGAAGCGGCAGGACTATTCCGATTTCGAGCATATCGAACAGCTTTTCCGAAGGCTTACGGCGGCGCATAACAGCGGAGATACCTTGCAAGCCTCCGCATTGCTTTTGAATATTTTTTCGGATATTATCGGACATGGCAGAAAAAATTTCTCCAACGTCTATGCAGACCGCATAAAAGCTTATATCGGGGAACATTACGCCGAGGAAATTACCTCCGCCGACATAGAAAAGCTTTGCGGAATTTCCTATAAACACATCTGCACGGTTTTCAAGGAGCATACGGGTATGACTATCAAAAAGTATCTTATCGGCGAGCGTATAAAAGCCGCTTGCAGACTTTTGGAGGAAACCTCCCTCACAGTGTCCGAAATAGCGGAAAAGGTGGGAATGGGGGACGTTTACTATTTCAGCAGGATATTCAGCCGTGAAAAGGGCTGCCCGCCAATGCAGTACAGAAAAGCTTACGTTCCAAGAATATAATATGGGAAATCGGAATTTTGTACAAAAACTTCGGAATATTGTCTATTGTATATTTTTGTGGTTTGAGGTAAACTTAAAACAGAAATTTTAGCGGGAGGTCGTTTCCATGAAAATCGGACGCAGAATATCAATAAAACAATACAGCCCCTTAAAGGGCACGCCCTCGGAGGGCTTTATAATGCGGTATCAGAAGCTTATCAAGGACGTTGTGATACCATACCAGTACGACGTTTTGTGCGACAAAGCCGAGGGCGCGGAGAAAAGCCACGTCGTCCAAAACTTTATAAATGCGGCTGCCGCCCTCAAAGGCGAGGACGTTGGCGACGGCTTTTACGGCATGGTCTTTCAGGACAGCGACGCCGCAAAATGGCTTGAAGCCGTGGGTTTCTCACTTGCTTTATTCCCTGACAAAAAGCTTGAAGAGACCGCGGATTCCCTTATCGACATTATCGCCGCGGCGCAGGACGAGGACGGTTACCTTAATACATATTTTACCATAAAGGACAGAGACAAGCGTTGGAAAAATCTTCTGGAGGGTCACGAGCTTTACTGTTCGGGACACTTTATGGAGGCGGCAGTAGCTTACTTTGACGGCACAGGCAAGGATAAATTGCTGAACGTCATGCTGAAAAATGTCGAGCATATCTACAAGCATTTCATTACCGAAAAACATGAGGGCTACCCGGGACACCCCGAGGTGGAGCTTGCCCTGCTGAAAATGTACCGCGCCACAGGTGAGAAAAAGTGCCTTGAACTTGCGGAGCATTTTATCAACGTCAGGGGAGTGCCTGTTGAGGGCGGGGACGGAAATTTCTACAAAAAAGAAGCGGCGCAGCGTGACTGGACAGTCTGGGGCAACAACGCCGAGGACTCTTACTATCAGCAAAGCTTTGCCCCTGTCCGTGAGCAGTCAGACGCGGTGGGACACAGCGTCCGCGCGGTGTATCTTTACACAGGCATGGCTGACCTTGCAGCCGAGACCGACGACAAGGAGCTTCTGACCGCCTGCGAAAGGCTTTGGAGCAGTATTACCGACAAGCGTATGTACGTCACGGGCGGCATAGGCTCAACGGGAATTGGTGAATCTTTCACCGTGGATTACGACCTGCCCAACGACACCGCATACGCCGAGACCTGCGCTTCCTGCGGACTTATGTTTTTCGCCTCCGCAATGCTTTCCCAAAATCCCGACAGCAGGTTCGGCGATATCATGGAGAAAGCCTTTTACAACACGGTTTTAGCGGGTATGCAGCTTGACGGCAAACGTTTCTTCTATGTAAATCCTCTTGAAGTTATCCCGGGAATTTCCGGCATAGCCGCAACCCATTGGCACGACAAGCCCCAGCGTCCCGAATGGTTTGCCTGCGCCTGCTGTCCTCCCAACGTTGCAAGGACGGTGGCTTCATTTGGAACATACGCCTACGGCGAGGGTGAGAACACGGCGTACTGCCATCTTTACGCCGCAGGGGAGACGGAATTTTCTTTCGGAATGAAGCTCCGCTGTGAGACCGATTTTCCCCACGGCTTTACGGTAAAATACACCGTTCTGGAGGGCAGCGGTACTCTTGCTGTACGTGTCCCGAATTGGAGCGTGAACACCTCTGTAAAGCTTGAAAACAGCGAAATTTCCGCCGAAATGAAGCAGGGTTACGCTTACATAAAAGTAACCGCGGGGGACGTTGTAAATATCGACCTTGACGGCAGCGCAAGGTTTGTGTACTCTTCCTCAAAGGCGGCTGAAAACACAGGCTGCGCCGCAGTCCAAAGGGGCGCGTTAGTTTACTGCTTTGAGGGCGTTGACAACGGCGGGGACGTGCTTTCCCTTTCCCTCGACGACAATGCAGAAATTACATCTGGCGGAACTGTCCCCGAGCTTGGCGGCGTTGAGACCCTTAAAGTAAAAGGTTACAGAACTTCCGAAACCGACAGCTTGTACACCTTTGAAAAGCCGAAAAAAATCCCCGAAACATTGACCGCCGTTCCCTATTACACATGGGGAAACCGCGGCGAAAATCAAATGCGTGTATGGATGCCCTGTTAAAAAGTTGACAGTTGATAGTTGAAAGTTGACAGTTACGCTTAATAAACTGTCAACTGTACACTATCAACTGTCAACTATTTCAGCAAGGGGAGACTTCCCGTCAGCTTGTTGATTTTTTTCTTTCCGCCGAAAATCCCGATACCGAGATAGAGCAGCTTTTCCTCCTCGGTGTCGGCAATTTTTTTGACGAACTCGTCATATGTTCTGCACCCCTGCGCCGTTTCGGAAAAATCAACAGCGGCAACGTCCTCAAATTCTTTTGTGTAAAGCCTTTGACGAATTTCTCTTATCAGCTCGGGACTGCCCTTTAAAACAGGCACAGGGAACTCTATTATCCCAAGATGAGCATTGCCGCTTTTGTCGGTAACGTCCGTTCCCACAGCTTCGGGAAAAATTTTTCCTAAAGAAATTCCCAAGATTGCCGCCGTGTTTGCAATAACTCCAACGGGAAGCCTTTCGTCAATTATCATCACGCATTTTGTGCTGTCCGCGTCCATTTTATCATTTCCTTTCGTTAAAAATATTTGCGTACTGCTTCGGGGTAAGCCCTATGTAGTCCTTGAAAAAATTCGTAAAATGACTTTGGTCGGTAAACCCCGTCTCTATCGCCGTTTCAACAGGGGAGACGCCCTTTTCCAGAAGCTTTTTCGCCGCCCCGAGACGGATATTTTCAAGATATCGGTAAGGGCTTATCCCTTTTTCTTTTGTAAAGGAACGTATCAGCGCAGCCTTACTCAAAGCGGTAAGCTCGCACAGGTCGCTTATGGAAATTCTCTCGGAAAAGTGCTCTCCCATATACGTGCATATATCCTCGATTTCAAGACTGCATTCATATTCCTTTTGGAAATCGCCGCTGTGTCCGTTCAAAAGCTGTGAAAAGGCAAGGAATAAAAGCTCCTCCTTTTCAAAATCGTCACCGCCCTCAAAAATCATTCCGAACAGCTTTTTAAGAGAGCAGAAAATCTCACGCTCGTTTATTACGCACCTGTCAAATTTCGGCAAGGCTTTCGTCCCCGAAATTTCCTCGGCAATATGCTCCATGACCTCGGTGCTTATATTCATTGCGCGGTAATCGAGAAAATCCGTACCCGACTGCGTGCAGGCGTGCCTGTCGTTTGGGTTGAACAGCAGGATATCCCCCGGGTTTGCGGAATATTCCCTGCCGTTGCACAAAAGCCGCCTGCCGCCGCTTTCGATAAACCCCACAACATAGTACTCGTGAAAATGTACCGGAAATGGCTGTGCCACACCCTTAAGGCTGTATGCTTCTATCTGCAAAAACTTGTCGTAGACGACTTTTCTTTCCTCGGCGTTCAAAGTATTTTCCCTCCCTTTTCTTTATAAAAATTATACCGCATAATTTTTATAAAATCTTGTAAAATATGCTCAATTTTGCGTAAAATTTATATTGTGTAAAAAATTCTAACCTCTATCCTCTAATTTCTAGCTTCTAATATGATAAAACGGTGAAAATTTGTGCGTTAAAATATTATTAATAAAATCACGGAAAAATTTTGACAAAAAAGTATTATAATGAAAAGGATAATTTGAGAAAAAGAGAGGTAAAAAAACGTATGATAAGAAAACTTGCGGGAAGCATACGGGAGTACAAAAAAGTCTCCATAGCAACGCCGATACTGGTTTCCCTGGAGGTCGTAATGGAATGTGTTATCCCATTCGTTATCGCCGAGCTTGTTAATCAGATAAAGGACGGCTGCGAAATGAGAACCATACTGCTTTACGGTCTTGCTCTTGTGGCAATGGCTTGCCTTTCGCTGCTCTTCGGCGCGCTTGCGGGAGCGACCTGTGCAACAGCTTCATGCGGCTTTGCGAAAAATTTAAGAAAGGATATGTTCCTGAACATTCAGAAATATTCCTTTGAGAACATTGACAGGTTTTCGACCTCGTCGCTGGTAACAAGACTTACCACCGACGTAACAAACGTCCAGAACGCATTTATGATGATAATAAGGATTGCTGTGCGCGCTCCGTTTATGCTGATATTTTCTTTTGTTATGGCTTTTGTCATGGGCGGAAAAATGGCGGCGATATTTATTGTGGTCGCGCCTGTTCTCGCTTTCGGACTGTTTTTTGTAAGCTATAAGGTAATGCCTCTTTTCAGAAGCGTTTTCAAGAAATACGACCGCCTCAACAGCTCCATTCAGGAGAACGTAAAGGGTATCCGCGTCGTGAAATCCTACGTCCGCGAGGAGTACGAAAAGGAAAAATTCGGAACTGCCGCCGAGGACGTGTGCAGAGACTTTACAAGGGCGGAAAGAATTCTTGCAGTAAACAATCCACTTATGCAGTTTTGTCTGTATACGGTAATGGTGTTCGTCCTTTCATTCGGCTCGTACACAATAATCACCACCCACGGCATAGACCTTGATGTGGGACAGTTCAGCGCGCTCCTTACTTACAGCTTTATGATACTTATGAGCCTTATGATGATATCAATGATCTTTGTAATGCTCACAATGGCTGCCGAATCGGGCAAGCGTATCGCCGAGGTGCTTGACGAGGAAAGCTCTTTAAGCAACCCCGAGAACCCCGTTTACGAGGTAGCGGACGGCTCTGTTGACTTTGAGAACGTCAACTTCAAGTACTATGAAAAAGCGGAAAGAATGACCCTTTCAAATATAGACCTGCACATAAAATCGGGACAGACCGTGGGCATAATCGGCGGAACGGGTTCTTCCAAATCAACTCTTGTGCAGCTTATCTCACGTCTTTACGACGTAACGGAGGGCTCTGTAAAAGTCGGCGGCAGGGACGTGCGCGAGTACGACTTGGACGCTTTGAGAAATCAGGTTGCAGTTGTACTGCAAAAGAATATCCTGTTTTCGGGAACGATAAAAGAAAACCTCCGCTGGGGCAACAAGGAAGCCACAGACGAGGAAATGATAGAAGCCTGCAAGCTTTCGCAGGCGGACGAGTTTATACAAACTTTCCCAGACGGCTACGATACCTATATCGAGCAGGGCGGCGCGAATGTTTCCGGCGGTCAGAAGCAGAGGCTTTGTATCGCACGTGCGCTTCTTAAAAAGCCTAAGATACTTATTATGGACGACTCCACAAGCGCGGTTGACACAAAAACCGACGCTCTCATAAGAAAGGCAATGAGGGAGTATATCCCCGAGACCACAAAGTTTATCATTGCCCAGCGTATTTCCTCCGTGCAGGACGCTGACCTTATCATCGTCATGGAGGGCGGTACTATCAGTGCGGCGGGAACTCACGACGAGCTTCTGAAGTCCAATGAGATATACAAAGACCTTTACAATTTGCAGAACAAGGCGGGTGATAATGATGAGCAGTAAGAAAAAAATGCCAAAAATCAAAAAGGGTACAACAGGCAGACTTATTAAAACCATTTTCGGATTTTATCCGGTAATGCTGCCGCTGACTATCGCGTGCATACTTTTCAACGCTGTAGTAGGCTCTATGCCCTCAATATTCATGCAGAAAGTCATAGCCGCAGTTGAGGAAAACTGGAAGGACGGCTCATGGGAGGCAGCGGGAAAATCCATTATTGGCACGGTGGTTATTCTCGGCATATTCTATGTCCTTTCCCTTGCTTCGGGATTTATCTACAATCAGACAATGGCGATAATCACGCAGGGAACACTTAAAAAGCTCCGTGAAAAGATGTTCAACAATATGCAGAATTTGCCCGTCAAATTCTTTGACACAAACAATCACGGCGACATTATGAGCCATTACACCAACGATATCGACACCCTCCGTCAAATGGTTTCACAAAGCTTTCCCCAGCTTCTTATTTCAGCGGTAACAGTCATTACGGTTTACAGTATTATGCTGTACTTCTGCCTGTGGCTTGCGCTTGTTGTTGCCGCGGGAGTTGTCATCATGATATTGGTTACCGAAAAAATAGGCGGCGGCTCCGCAAGATATTTTGTAAGCCAGCAACAGGCTCTCGGTAAGGAAGAGGGCTACATCGAGGAAATCATGAACGGTCAGAAAGTAGTTAAAGTTTTCTGCCACGAGGAAGAGTGCATTTCCGACTTTGACAAAATAAACAATAAGCTTTTCGAGGAATCTGAACGCGCAAATAAATACGCAAATCTTCTCGGACCTGTACTTGGCAATATCGGCAACGTCCTTTATGTTGTTGTGGCAATAGTGGGCGGTTTCCTGCTTATTTCGGGCGCGCCGAATGTCAGCATTTCTGGTATGGCTATAAGCATAAGCGTTGTTGTGCCGTTCCTTAATATGACAAAGCAGTTCGCAGGAAATATCGGTCAGGTTTCCCACCAGATAAATGCCGTTGTAATGGGTCTCGCAGGTACGGAGCGTATTTTCGAGCTTATCGACCTTGAACCCGAGGTGGACGACGGTTACGTTACCCTTGTTAATGCAAAGGAAGAAAATGGCGTTATCACCGAGTGCGCCGAGCGTACGGGAATGTGGGCTTGGAAGCACCCTCATCAGGCGGACGGTTCAGTTACTTATACAAAGCTTACAGGCGATATCGTTATGGACGACGTTGATTTCGGCTATGACGAGAGCAAGACCGTACTGCACAATGTTACTCTGTACGCAGAGCCCGGGCAGAAAGTAGCTTTCGTCGGCGCAACGGGCGCAGGAAAGACCACCATAACCAACCTGCTGAACCGTTTTTACGACATTGCGGACGGCAAGATACGCTATGACGGAATAAACATAAACAAGATAAAAAAGGCAGATCTGCGCCGTTCCTTGGGAATTGTTCTTCAGGACACAAACCTGTTTACAGGCACGGTAATGGATAACATTCGTTACGGACGTCTCGACGCCACCGACGAGGAATGTATCGCCGCCGCAAAGCTTGCAGGCGCGCACGATTTTATAACACGTCTGCCCCAGGGCTACGATATGCTTCTCACCGAAAACGGCGCAAGCCTTTCACAGGGTCAGAGACAGCTCCTTGCAATAAGCCGCGCGGCTGTTGCGAACCCTCCCGTTATGATTCTGGACGAAGCGACTTCCTCCATAGACACCCACACCGAGGCTGTAGTACAGCGGGGCATGGACGCTCTCATGAAAGGCAGGACGGTTTTTGTGATCGCCCACAGACTTTCCACCGTAAAGGATTCGGACGTTATCATGGTTCTGGAGCAGGGCAGGATAATCGAGCGCGGAAACCACGAAAAGCTTATTGCCGAAAAGGGCAAGTATTATCAGCTTTACACAGGCGCGTTTGAACTTGAATGATTGTCGGTCTCTTTAAACGCGTTGAAAACGTCGTTTGATATTTCTAAAAGCTGTTCCGAGTGATATTTTGAAATTTTAAAAATCAGCCAAGAGGCGTTTTGGATATTTTCAAAATTTAACTCGGTTTGCGCATACCCGCAGAAAGCTGTGTGTAAAATATCCATTATTTCCGATATGGATTTGGCAATCAGAACTTCGTACTCCAATGCGTTTGAAATGGCGTATAAATTTTTGTTCATTGGTGATTTTCCTTTCGTTATCTCTTTTGTATAATCAAATTATAACACCCGAGTACGGTGTAGTCAATATGTAAATTAAACAATTATAAAAACATTTTTTATGCAATATTACACCGTATACGGGTGTGGATAATTTGAATATTTTACCAAGGAGGTCACTATGCCTATTACGTATAAAATTGACGTTTTGTCTGAATTAAAAGCAAAAGGATACCCCACAACGGTACTTCGCAAGGACAAAATTCTTGGTGAGTCTGCCATACAGCGGCTTAGACATAAAAAAAGCGTTTCGTATACTGTACTTGCAAGACTTTGCAAAATGCTTGAATGTCAGCCCGGGGACATTCTTGAATACATCCCCGATAATTCTGAAAATAATTGATATAATGCACAAAGTTTTGTGTGTTATGCGTATTATAATTTGGAATTGGAGGTGCTGTTAAATGTCAATAAAATATGACAAATTATTTGCTCTTTTAAAAGAAAAAGGCTGGAACAGCACTCGGATAAGAAACGAAAATTTAATCGGACAAGGAACTTTAACAAACCTTAGAAACGGCAAAGGCGGTTTAGACCACAAAACAATTGACAGAATATGTCGTGTCTTGGATTGCCAGCCGGGGGATATAATGGAGTACGTCCCTGAAAATTCGGAAAGTGACGAGTGAAGTAATTAAAAGGGTGTATATATAATGCCGATAAGCTATTCAAAATTATTGAAAATATTTGAGGAAAAAGGTATATCCTCTTACACAGTCACAAAAAAAGATAAAATTATCGGTCAGGCAACGTGGAAAAAAATACATGACGGCGGACACATTGACACAAGAACAGTTGAAGCACTTTGCAAATATTTGGACTGCCAACCGGGGGACATTCTCGAATACGTCCCCGAAAACGAAAATTAAAAATACTGCATAATTTTGTAAAATGTAGGGGCGGATTCTATATCCGCCCGTTGGTTTATAAGCAATGTGCTTCGGGCGCATACAGGATGCGCCCCTACAAAAAATGACAGCTTTTAAACAGGAGTGATATTATGAAATCAAGAATTATCCCCACCATACCCGAAACTATCTTGTCCTACAACATCGGCGAAAAAGCCGAAAAACTTGAAGAAGCCGCAAGCTCCCTTAACATGAAGCACGTCCCCATACCTGAGAACAAGGCAGGGGAGACCGTAGGCTTTCTTGCAGGTTACAGCGGCTTTACCTCCAACGGCACGGAAATTTCCGCAGAGGGCGAGTGTATAATTTTTTCGGGAATTACGAGCAAACATCTTGACCAACTGCTGAAAGCCATGCGTGACAGGGAACTCGACATACCCTTGAAAGCTGTTGTAACTCAACACAATCAAAGCCAGAGCATTGAGTGGCTTTTGGGGGAGCTTTCAAAGGAACGTGCGGCAATTGAGAAAGGGAGAAAAAATAAATGAACATTCAGATATTCGGAAAATCCAAATGCTTCGACACAAAAAAGGCGGAGCGTTACTTCAAAGAGCGCGGCATAAAATTTCAGTCGGTGGACATTCTTTCCAAAGGCTTGAGCAAGGGCGAACTGGAAAGCGTCTGCAAAGCCGTGGGCGGGCTTGAAAAGCTTATCGACGAAAAGAGCAAGGATTACTGCAATATAAAATACCTCCTTGACGACGCAAAGGCGGACAAGCTTGCGGAACAGCCCAAGCTGTACAAAACGCCCATAGTCCGCAACGGCAAGCAAGCCACGGTAGGCTACTGCTCCGAAATATGGAAAGAATGGGAGTAAGGAAAAACCTTACTCCCAATTGTCAATAAAGGTTATATATTTTGTAGGGCGGGGGCTTGCTCCCGCCTTTTGAACAACAACCTATATTCCAAAGGAATTTATTGCGCCAAGCATTTCGTTCCATTCGGCGATCATTTTTTCAAGACGTTCCCTGCCCGTGTCGGTAACGCGGTAGTATTTGCGGGTGGGACCCCCCGAGACCTCTCCCGTGTAGCTTTCGGTGCAGCCGTCCCCGTGAAGCCGCCGCAGAATAGCGTATACCGTGCTTTCGTTTATGTCGGGGAAAGCCTCCGTGACCCGCTTCATTATTTCGTAGCCGTAAAGCTCCTCTTTAGAAACCACCTGCAAAATGCACATCTCCAGCACGCCTTTTTTCATTTGACCTTTATCCATATCAGACCTCACCGTCTTTCTTTTTGAATTTCAGTCGGACTGTTATTACTGCGGCAAGTGAAATTGTAAAAGCCGCTGCGCCTATTACGGCAGGCATAGTAATTATACCGTTATTTAAAAATACCGAGTACGGGTCTGTCGGGTCGGTTATATACAGTCTCCAGCGTATGAATTTTGAAATGATACCGCCGAAAACAACCATATACTGCATCGGCAAAGAAAATGCGTTGCGGTTAAGTATTGCCCATAAAAACAGCTCTGCGGAGGTTATTATCATGATTATTGAGTAAACGTTGCATATTGCTCCCGAGTAGCTGTAATATGCCTTTGCCGTGTAGCTTTCAGCCGCAAGACCGCTAAGGTCTATTGATGTAATAAATTCCGAAACTACGACCATGCCGATGATAAATGCGGGTACAATGCAAAACAGCTTCTGCTTGCCGCTTTTAAAAATTGAGATCAGCAGCATTACCTGCGGAACAATTATCAGCGCAGATATTTTAACGGATAAAATAAAAACTGCGCCGCCGTCCGCCAAAATCATAACATTTGCAAACGGCATGAAGATCAGAACAGCTCCAAACCATAAAATTGCGGCAGATAACGCAAAAATATCGGTTTTCTCGGCTTTGAACGCGGTCACAAAATTATTGCGTTCAAGAATAAGGTGTATAAGCAGCGGCAGGATAATCCCCACAATTGCAAGCGCGCCCGTGGTCATAAAATCAACGGTGAAGAAAACCAGCACTCCCAAAGCGGCGCATATAAGCGGTGAAATATATTTTCCTCCTATCTGCGAGGCTAATGGATTTGCCGATTCATTTCGTTCTGAAAGAATTTCCTTTACAGCGTCTCTCGGGCTTCCGAGACTAATACATATTTCCTCTTCGGTTTTTCCCTCGGAAATCCCTGCGTCGAAACATTCTTCCATGTCGCATAAAATGTCAGATACTTCGCTGTCGGGCAGCAGAAAGCACAAATGGTTCTGCAATTGGCTCATGTACTGTTGTCTTGTCATAAATATCATTTCCTTTCTATTGTTTATTGAACAGTAGTCCTCTGAAAGTATAATAACATACTACTGTTTAAAAGTCAATAGTTTTTGGAAAATTTTTTTGATAAATAAAAAATAGGTTGAATTTATCCTA
>JAAVHM010000041.1 GCA_014799675.1 Ruminococcus sp.
TGTTTAACTCCCTAAAAGGAGATTAAATAAAAAAACCCCCTCATCTGTTGGAGCAGACAAGGGGTATAGTAAGTCACCCACCCAGAAAGGGCATAGCAACCACTACGGGCGTTATTATGTCCTTTCGCAACCACGAAAGGAGTAATGTAATGAACATTACCAAAAGAGAAAGTGCTTACCGTATCAGAGTATTCTGCGGTAAGGACGAAAAAGGCAATTCAAAGTTTCTGTATCAGACCGTAAGGTTTGACGACCCGCATTTTGAGGGAATGACCGAGAAAAAGCGTGACAAGGCGATCGAAGCCATTGCTTTTGAATTTGAAAAGCAAGTCGGCTCACTTAATGTTCTCCCGAACGTCACGTTCAAATGCTTTGCGGAGAAATGGTTTACCGACTATGCCGAAATTCAGCAATCAACCACTACGCTTGAACGCTGTGAGGACTTTAAGGAGAGAACCTATGCGGCTATCGGCGATATGCGAATGGACAAAATCAAGACCGTTCACATTCAAGAGTTTATCAATTCGCTTACAAAACCCGGCGTAAACAAGACCAATCCCGAAAAGGGACTTGCTTATAAGACGATAAAGCATTACCGTTCCTTTATTTCCGAGATTTTCGATTACGCTATACGGATCGAAATGCTCACGAAAAATCCTTGCACCAACGTTAAACTTCCGCCGAAAAAGCAGGCTGAAAAGAAAATTTACACACCGAAACAGGCAGAAGAGTTCGTTGACTTGCTTTATTCGAAAGCTCCGCTGAAATATCAGCTTTTTTCGACAATCGCCATAATATGCGGTTTAAGGCGTTCCGAGATAGTGGGACTCCGATACTGCGATATTGACATTGATACTCATACCCTTAGAATTGAGCGAGCCGCCAATTATTCCCGAAAGAAAAAGGAAATGTACATAGGCAGCACCAAAACCGAAAGCTCGGCAAGAGTTTTAAAGCTCCCGCAGATAGTAATTGACCTGTTTCTGAAATACAAAGCACAGGAAATAAGTCAAAAGAGATTTATGGGAATAAGGCACACCGAGGACGATTATCTTTTCTGCGATACTACATACACCAAGATAATGTACAACGGTCTTCCCTACAATTATCTGAAAAAGATGTGCAAAAAGCACAATATGGATTTTTACGGTATCCATTCAATGCGACACTTTGTAGCCACAGCTATGATAGCAAAGGGCGCAGACATCAAGACTGTATCGGAAATTTTAGGACATTCCAGCGCAAACACGACTTTGGGAATATATGTTCACGCTTTCAGCGAAGCCAAAGCCAAGGCAACCGATGAAATTGTAGAAATGCTGCACCTTGATGAGAAATACTGTTCGCAGGGTACTGTTTAACACGAGTTGTTCCAAAGTTGTCCAACGGCTGAAAAATGATTAAAACAATAACCTCTCAAAATACGCATTAAAGCGATTTGAGAGGTTATTTTAATTGGTCGGAGTGACGGGACTTGAACCCACGGCCTCTACCACCCCAAGGTAGCGCGCTACCAATCTGCGCCACACCCCGAACAACAATAAACATTATATCACATTATCGTTCGGGTGTCAAGTCCTATAAGAAATTTTTTCTTTTTTTAACAGTTCAGAAATAATTAAGATATTCCAAAATATTCAAATATCTCCAGTTCATCACTCTCAACACTGGCAGTGTCTATGAAATAATCCTCAAGCTTTGTATCCTCATAGAAAATATACACTCTTAAGGTAAGCATGTTTTCGTCAAAAGAAGAATAATATGTCACTGCAAGCTTTTTGCCTGTGCTGTCGATAACGTCCTTAAAAACTTTATACATTTTATCGCTGTCCTTGAGATACTGACGGGCATATTTCATTACATCCTTTGAGGCAAATTTTATGCTGAAGCATGTTTTTCCTTTTTTGGCGGCTGATTTAAGTCCGCTTTTAATAAGCTTTTCGACGTCCTGATTTGATTCGGCATACTTTTTATTTACAACATAGTATCCCCTTGTATCGTCGGTGGCTTTTGGTACTTTAAAGCTAAGATTATCCTCCTTGTGGGTGTTTTTCAAAGCCTTGTCGCTTACCATAAAATAATCGTACTGGAGGTTATCCTTCATTTCGCTTATGGGGTCGTCCCAAGTTACGTCTATGTTGTACCACTTTTTATTGTAGTAAACCTTATTCCACATATGTCCGTTTTCTTTGCTGTTGGTGGTAAGGTCGCTGCCTATAACGGTAACTGTCCTTATTCCCGCCTTGCCGCAGACATAGGTAAAGGTCTTTGCATAGCCGTCGCATTTAGCCTTCTTGCCAACAAGAGCGCCGTAAACACTATCGTTGTCCGCCGCATCAAGATCGTAAACAGCATTATTTATTATCTCGTCGTGAATGGTTTTTATTTTGCTGTATGTTGACATTTCATCGGTGAATTTGCTTAAAATCTTGTTAGTCGCTTTGTCATACGCTTTGACCATTTTATCATAGGTTTCCTTATCATGCCTATAGGTAAAACCGAGAGTTACCGTATTTTTTGTTTCATTCAAAACTTCTATATCGTCAATATTGAATGTTATCGGGTCATGATATGCCAAAAGCTCAATAGCCATTCCAAATTCTTCGACTTCAAAATCAACGTTAAGCTTGATCTTAGATCTGCACTCTTTGACCGCTTTTCTGAGGTACAGATAGAACTCCTGCGCTTCGTCGCTCATCTGATAGTAATAATACGGCAGAGTAAAGCTTGAAGCAGCTTCGGCGGTAACTCCTCCCGAACGGATAAAAACCGCGGAAGTGAGCGTAAAAACAGTTATAACGCATAAAAAAACGGAAACAAATCTTTTAAACATTTTATCTTCCTTTCGTTGTACGCACAAAAGCGCGGGGCGGATATTCATACATAAATATAATCCCAGATTGCGGAAAGCTTGCTGTTTGTCATGCCGGCCGCAAGAGAAAGCTCCTCAATAGTGGCAAAGCCGCCTATTTGGCTTCTCAAGGAAATTATATTATCGGCTAATGCTTCGTCTATGCCGGGAAGCTGCATAAAATCGGCTTTCCCTGCTGTGTTTACATTAACTCTGTATATTTCGGGAACGGCGGATGCTGTCGTCTCGTTAGGAAATACATATGAGTTATCACCGCTTCCAAAAATGTCGTCATAATAGCTTGCGGCAGTCTCTGTTTTCGGCGGCAGTCCGCTCGAATCAACATAGACGTAAGGAATTATGCCGTTTAGCTTGCTCTGACCTATCCCGCTGACGTTTAACAGATCGCTTACATCGTAAAATCCATATCTGCGGGCGTATTCAACAATTCTTTGGGCAATGGTATCTCCTATTCCGTCTATATATGCCAAGTCCTTTGCGGAAGCCGTATTCAGTTCGAGAGGAAAATTAGGATAGTATTCCTCCGACGTTGTTTCGGAGTCCGAAAACGAATTGTCCGTTGTTTTGTCCTTGGTTGTAAAGCTTTGCTTATCGGTTTGAGAAACATCCTCAAAATCAGTAATTTCTTCAATTATCCTGCCGTCGTCCGTATCTTCCGTTTTGGCGGCGGAAGCAGCCGTCGTTCTGACCGACGTTTGTTTCACAGTTACTGACGAATGACTTGTCGGAACTGTTGTGACAGTCACAGAAGATGTTACTGCCGTCGTGACAGTCTCCCTTACAGCAGCGGCAGTCTCGGGTAAAAGCTCCACGCTGATATAGATGTAATCCCTGATATTATCAAGCGTTTTATCGCCTATCCCGTAAACGTTCAGCAAGTCCTCAAAAGAATAGAAATATCCGTAATTTTCTCTGTATGATACGATACTCTCGGCAGTCGCTTTACCTATACCTTTTATCTGCATAAGCTCTTCGACTGTTGCGGCGTTTATATCTATCGGAAACGACACGGCAGAAGCTGTTTCGGGCTGCGGGTCGTTATTGGGCAATGAAATTTCCGTAGTGGGTTTATCGGCTGTATCTTCCCATATTTCCGAATTATCCTCGGCTGTATTTTCCGTGTTATCGTTTTCCGAAATACTGCTGTCGGAAAAGTTTTTTAACACGGGAACTGCCATTTCTGCTTTTTCGCTTAAAAACGGATATATCAAAAATGATGAAATTGCCGAAATTCCTATAACAATAAAAATTATACCTACTTTTTTGATATTCATATGACCCAGTCCTTTTGAACAAAGCATTAAAACGTTATTTTGAACAGAATACGGCAAAAGGGGCAATTTGCCCCTTTCGCAATCATTTAAAGAGTCGAGGTCGCTGCAATGCTGCTGTGTTCAGCCGAGCTTTCGTTCTTAACGATTTGAATGTTATTGTAAACGTCCATACCCGTACCTGCGGGGATAAGCTTACCGATGATAACATTTTCCTTAAGACCCTGGAGGTAATCGCTCTTGCCCTTGATAGCGGCGTCTGTAAGCGCTCTTGTAGTCTCCTGGAACGAAGCTGCCGAAAGGAAGCTGTCTGAATTGGAGGACGCTTTCGTGATACCCTGAAGCACGGGGATCGTGGTGGCAAGGGAAAGTCCCTCTTCGCCGTTGTCGATACGTCTCTGGATCTCAGCGTTTATTGCGTCTATCTCCCTCTTATCAACGAGCGAGCCGGGAAGCATATAGCTTGAACCGCTGTCGTCAATTTTTACCTTGCGGAGCATCTGACGTACGATAACTTCGATATGCTTATCGTTGATATCAACACCCTGCAAGCGGTAAACCTTTTGTACCTCGGTAATGATATAATTCTGTACAGCCTGCTGACCGTTGACTGCCAAAATATCTCCCGGATTGATAGAGCCCTCTGTCAGGGAAGCCCCCGCCTCTACGGTATCTCCCTCGTGGACTTTTATCTTGAAGCCGTAAGGAACGGGATAATACTCCTCGTCCCCTGTTTCGGGATTTGTAATGATAACATTGCGTATCTTTTTGATCTCCTCCATACGGACTGTACCGCCGATTCTTGCGATAATAGCCGCATTCTTGGGACGTCTGCTCTCGAACAGTTCCTCAACACGGGGAAGACCCTGCGTAATATCTTCCGCAGAAGCGATACCGCCCGTATGGAACGTTCTCATTGTAAGCTGTGTACCGGGCTCACCGATAGACTGTGCGGAGATTACACCAACTGCCTCGCCCACTGCAACAAGGTTATTGTTTGCAAGGTTTGCGCCGTAACATTTCGCGCAGACGCCGTGCTTAGCCTTACAGTTGAGGACGGAGCGGATAGTTACTCTTTCGATTCCGCTGTCAACGACCTTTTGAGCGTCGCTCTCGGTCATAAGCTTGTTGTGGCTCATGATGAGGTCGCCTGTGTTCGGGTCGCGAAGGTCTTCAAGGAGGTAACGTCCTATAAGACGTTCCTTGAGAGGCTCGATCATTTCGTTGCCGTTCTTGATCGTGTAAATTTCAATACCCTCGTCTGTTCCGCAGTCCTCCTCACGGATAATTACGTCCTGTGAAACGTCTACNAGACGTCTTGTCAGGTAACCCGAGTCGGCNGTACGCANAGCGGTATCGGCAAGACCNTTACGNGCGCCNCGGGAGGAAATNAAGTANTCCANNATGTTAAGTCCCTCACGGTAGTTTGCACGAATAGGCATCTCGATAGTCGAACCCGATGTATTTGCGATAAGTCCGCGCATACCNGCAAGCTGACGNATCTGGTTNATAGAACCTCTCGCTCCGGAGTCCGCCATCATGAANATNGGNTTATACTTGTCAAGACCGTCNTTCAGNGCNNNNGTTACCTCGTCGGTAGCNTTGTTCCAGATNTCNATAAATNTCTTTGACTTTTCNGCNGCNGANATANAGCCTCTCTTGAAAAGCTTGTTTATCTTCTCGACCTGNGCNTCCGCGTCGGNAAGNATATCTTTCTTTGCTTCAGGAATTTCAGCGTCGCATACGGCAACGGTAATTGCCGCNNTTGTNGANAACTTAAAGCCNAGAGCCTTTACCTTATCAAGCACCTCGGAGGTNGTNGCTGTNCCGTGNATACGGATACAACGCTCGATAATATCGGAAAGCTGTCCTCTTTTTACGAGGAAGTCTANTTCAAGGTCAAACTGCTTGTCGGAATTTGTTCTGTCAACATATCCCANATTCTGGGGNATATTTTCATTAAAGATAATTCTTCCCACNGTNCATTCAATAAGCTTGGAAACNGTTCTTCCGCCTATATCCTTNGAAACTCTTACCTTGATAGGAGCGTGAATNGAAATTACGCCGCTGTTATANGCCATAAGAGCCTCGTTGATGTCGCGGAACACCTTTCCTGCGCCCTTTTCGATGTAGTTGCCGTTTTCGTCCTTATCCTCTTTTTTCATTGTAAGNTAGTACGAACCGAGAACCATATCCTGNGACGGAACTGCAACAGGACGTCCGTCGGAGGGNTTAAGGAGGTTNTTTGCGGCAAGCATNAGNAATCTTGCTTCNGCCTGCGCTTCCGCNGAAAGNGGCAGGTGGACAGCCATCTGGTCGCCGTCAAAGTCGGCGTTNTAGGCTGTACAAACCANCGGGTGGAGCTTCAGCGCACGNCCCTCTACNAGNATAGGCTCAAACGCCTGGATACCNAGTCTNTGNAGTGTAGGCGCACGGTTCAGNAGTACGGGNTGATCCTTGATAACATTTTCAAGAGCGTCCCANACNTCGTTCTCTGCTCTGTCCACCTTTTTGCGGGCGGACTTGATATTTGTAGCCTTGCCNGTNTCNACAAGACGCTTCATTACGAAAGGCTTGAAAAGCTCCAGAGCCATTTCCTTNGGCAGACCGCACTGGAACATTTTCAGCTCNGGTCCTACAACGATAACNGAACGTCCCGAGTAGTCNACNCGCTTACCCAAAAGGTTCTGACGGAAACGTCCCTGCTTACCTTTGAGCATATCGGAAAGAGATTTCAGCGCACGGTTATTGGGTCCCGTAACGGGTCTGCCGTGTCTGCCGTTGTCGATAAGTGCGTCAACAGCTTCCTGAAGCATTCTCTTTTCGTTTCTGATGATGATGTCGGGAGCTTCAAGCTCCAGCATCTTTTTAAGACGGTTGTTGCGGTTGATAACACGTCTGTAAAGGTCGTTAAGGTCGGAAGTACCGTACCTGCCGCCGTCCAGCATGATCATAGGACGGATATCGGGAGGGATAACGGGAAGCACGTTTATTACCATCCACTCGGGCTTGTTTCCCGAAAGGCGGAATGCTTCAATTATTTCAAGCCTTTTAAGGAGCTTTATCTTCTTCTGACCCTGGGGAATGTCCGCAAGCTCGGTTTTAAGCTCGTTTGCAGTCCATACAAGGTTGTTGATCCAGTTGTCCTTGTCGGCAATTTCGTCGAACTCCCCTGTCATATTGGCTTCGCCTATCTTTTCAAAGAAAATCTTTTCGATATACTCCGAACCTGTTTCAACAGCGATAAGGGGAAGCCCCGGCTCAATACGCTTTCTGTTATAGTTGAGAATTTCCTCTCTGTAGGTGGTTCTTGAAACAACGTCGCCGACGTTATAGTTTTCACTTTCGCCGTCCTCGGAGATAACATAGTAGCGCTTTGCAAGGAAATCTCTTATCCTGTCCTCGTCAATGCCTGTTACCTTGGAGAATTCCGAAAGGTGCAGATTGATATAGTTATCGTATCTGTCATGGCTGTACTCTTCAAGAAGCTCGTTTACGGCTTCCGCGCCCATATCGGCATAGAAATCGTCCTCATACTTCTCGCGCATATCCGCATACTCCTTTTCGGTAAGGAGCTGCTTTTTCATAAGCTCGGTGCTGCCCGGGTCGATAACGATATATTTTGTAAAATACAGAACCTCTTCAAGACGCTTCTGCGATACTTCGATGACCTGACCTATTCTTGAGGGAGTGCCCTTAAAATACCAGATGTGGGATGCGGGAGCAGCAAGCTCGATGTGACCCATACGCTCGCGGCGAACCTTTGAACGTGTTACCTCAACGCCGCAGCGGTCGCATATTTTGCCCTTAAAGCGGATCTTCTTGTACTTTCCGCAGTGACATTCCCAGTCCTTCTGCGGTCCGAATATCCTTTCGCAGAAAAGACCGTCCCTCTCGGGCTTCTGTGTTCTGTAGTTGATTGTTTCGGGTCTTGTTACCTCGCCGTGAGACCAAGCTCTTATCCGGTCGGGTGAAGCAAGACCTATTTTAATAGATTCAAACGCATTGAATTCCAAATATAACACACTCCTTTAATTTCTTTCAGCAATTTACGAATGTTCTTTCAGGTGGAAAGAACCGAGTGTATGGTCGTCAGATCAAGTCATCGTCGTCTCCGAAGGAGAAGTCCTCTTCCTCGTCGTCCTCTTCGTCGCTGTCAAAGCTGTCAAAATCGTCATCATCGTCGTCCTCGTCGCCGTCCTCAAAGGAGAAGCCGTCGTCAAGGTCACCGTCACCGAGGGTCAAGTCCATATCCTCGGCGTCAGAAACAGGCTGTGGAATAATATCGTCGTCGTCCTCAAAGGTTTGCTTGAGGTCGATCTCCTCGTCGTTTTCATCAAGGACTTTAACATTGAGACAGAGTGACTGGAGTTCCTTGACAAGAACCTTGAAGGATTCGGGAATTCCCGGCTTGGGAACGTTGTGTCCCTTAACGATCGCCTCATAGGTCTTGACACGTCCAACGGTATCGTCCGACTTAACGGTAAGAATTTCCTGCAAGGTATAGGCTGCGCCGTAAGCTTCCAAAGCCCAAACCTCCATTTCTCCGAAACGCTGACCGCCGAACTGGGCTTTACCGCCGAGAGGCTGCTGCGTAACAAGAGAGTAAGGTCCTACCGAACGCGCGTGGATCTTATCGTCAACAAGGTGGTGGAGTTTAAGGTAATACATATAACCGACTGTAACAGGGTTGTCGAACCTGTCGCCTGTTCTGCCGTCGTAGAGAACAGTTTTTCCGTCCTCGCTCATGCCCGCTGCTTTGAAGCACTCGCGGATATCGTCCTCGTGCGCGCCGTCAAAAACAGGGGTCATGATCTTCCAGCCAAGCTTTTTGGCAGCCATGCCAAGGTGTACTTCAAGCACCTGACCGATGTTCATACGTGAAGGTACGCCCAAAGGATTGAGCACGATGTCAAGAGGCGTACCGTCTGGCAGGAACGGCATATCCTCGGATTTGAGGATACGGGAAACAACACCCTTGTTTCCGTGACGACCCGCCATTTTGTCGCCTACAGAGATCTTACGCTTCTGCGCGATATAACATCTTACAAGCATATTTACGCCGGGAGCAAGCTCCTCGGAATTTTCTCTTGTAAATACTTTAACATCAATAATTACGCCAGACTCGCCGTGAGGTACTTTAAGGGAGTTATCCCTTACTTCCCTTGCCTTTTCGCCGAAAATAGCACGGAGAAGTCTTTCTTCTGCGGTAAGCTCGGTCTCGCCCTTAGGAGTTACCTTACCTACGAGAATGTCGCCCGCGCGGACTTCTGCGCCTATGCGGATAATTCCGCGGTCGTCAAGGTCTTTGAGAGCGTCCTCGCCCACGTTTGGAATGTCCCTTGTAATTTCCTCGGGACCAAGCTTTGTATCACGGGATTCTATCTCGTACTCCTCGATATGAACGGAAGTATAGATATCCTCACGTACAACTCTTTCGTTAAGGAGAACGGCGTCCTCGTAGTTGTAGCCCTCCCATGTCATAAAGCCGATAAGGGCATTTTTACCGATAGAAATTTCACCGTTGCTTGTTGCGGGACCGTCGGCAAGAACCTGTCCCACATGGACTTCCTCGCCCTTGTTTACGATAGGACGCTGGTTCACGCAAGTACCCTGGTTGGAACGCTTGAACTTGATAAGCTTATAGCTGTGGGTTGCGCCTGTTCCCTCTTTAATGACAACCTCGTCGGCGGAAACACGGTCAACAACGCCGTCGTGCTTTGAAATTACGCAAACGCCCGAGTCAACGGCGGACTTGTACTCCATACCCGTGCCGACGATAGGCGACTCGGTTTTAAGGAGTGGTACAGCCTGACGCTGCATATTCGCGCCCATGAGGGCACGGTTTGCGTCGTCGTTTTCAAGGAACGGGATCATTGCTGTAGCAATGGAAACAACCATTTTAGGCGAAACGTCCATATAGTCGATACGCTCGCGCTCACACTCCAAAATCTGCTCTCTGCACCTTGCGTTTACGATAGGACGGGCGAATTTGCCGTCCTCGGTAAGAGGCTCGTTAGCCTGTGCAACGGTATAGTTGTCCTCAACGTCGGCAGTCATGTAAACGACCTCGTCGGTAACAACGCCTGTTGCTTTGTCAACTTTTCTGTAAGGAGCTTCGATAAAGCCGTACTCGTTAATTCTTGCAAATGAAGCAAGGTAAGAGATAAGACCGATGTTAGGTCCTTCAGGGGTCTCGATAGGACACATTCTTCCATAGTGGGAATAGTGAACGTCACGAACCTCAAATCCTGCGCGGTCACGGGAAAGACCGCCGGGTCCCAAAGCGGAAAGACGTCTCTTATGAGTAAGCTCCGCAAGGGGGTTGGTCTGATCCATGAACTGTGACAGAGGGGACGAACCGAAGAACTCCTTTATAGCAGCCGTAATGGGACGGATATTTATAAGTGCCTGCGGGGTGATAACGTCCATATCCTGCGCCTGAATGTTCATTCTTTCGCGGATAACGCGCTCCATACGTGAGAAGCCTATCCTGAACTGGTTCTGGAGAAGCTCGCCAACGGAACGGATACGTCTGTTGCCGAGGTGGTCGATGTCGTCCACCTGACCTACGCCCTCGCAAAGATTAATAAAATAGCTGATAGTTGCATAAATATCATCAAGGATAATGTGCTTCGGAACAAGGTCGTCAACACGGCTCTTGACCATTTCCTCGATCTCTTCCTTGTCGGAAGCGGTCTCAAGAATTTCTTTAAGAACAACAAAGTAAACCTTTTCGTTGATACCGTACTTCTTGGGGTCGAAATCAACGTAGGGAGCCATATCCACCATACGGTTGCCTATGACCTTTACCTCGCGCTCCTCGACGCTGTGAGAGGTCTCTCCTGTTGGAGTTGTAAAGGTTTCTCTATGCTCAACTCTGAGCCAGACCTCGCCTACGCCTGCCTGCTCGATCTCCAGAGCCTTGTCGTATCTTACAAGCTCACCCTCGTCGGCAAGAATTTCACCTGTGAAAGGATCTGCAACGGGACGTGACAGATAATGTCCCGCAATTCTTGAAGCAACGCCGAGCTTTTTGTTGTACTTATATCTTCCGAAACGGGCGAGGTCGTACCTCTTTGCGTCAAAGAACAGACCGTTAAGGTGGTTCTCTGCGCTCTCCACTGTGGGAGGCTCGCCGGGACGGAGCTTTTTATACACTTCAAGGAGGGCTTCCTCCCTGTTTTTGGTAGTATCCTTTTGCAGGATAGTCTGGGTAAGACGTTCGTCAGTACCGAAATAATCTTCTATTTCAACGTCCGTTCCGCAGCCGAGGGAACGGATAAACGTGGTAAGGGGAATTTTCCTGTTCTTGTCAATTCTTACATAAGCCACGTCGTTGGAGTCCATTTCGTACTCCAGCCATGCGCCTCTGTTGGGGATAACTGTAGCCTTGAAAAGATCTTTACCAGTTTTATCCTTTTCAAAAGCATAGTAAACGCCCGGAGAACGAACCAACTGCGAAACTATAACACGCTCGGCGCCGTTGATGATAAACGTACCGCTGTCGGTCATAAGCGGGAATTCGCCCATAAACACTTCATTTTCTTTTACAACACCAGTTTCCTTGTTCCACAGAGTAGCTTTTACTCTAAGCGGAGCAGCATATGTTACGTCACGCTCCTTACACTCGGCTACCGAATATTTCGGGGTATCGTCGATAGAGAAGTCCACAAAGTTAAGCACCAGATTACCGTTGTAATCCGTAATAGCCGCAACGTCGCGGAAAACTTCTTTCATTCCCTCATCAAGAAACCATTGATAGGAATTTTTCTGCACCTCGATCAGATTCGGCATTTCCAAAGCCTCATTGATCTTTCCGAAGCTCATTCTGGTGGTTTTGCCGAGCTGCACCGGCTTGACATTTACCATAGGCGGGTCCCTCCTTATATTTTTGCGGGGTTCATTCCGAAAAAAATTTTTTCGGAGATATTGCAATCTTATCAATTATGTGGTATACTATATAAAACAGTGAAAATGGCATAAGATTACATTATGATACAGTATATTATTATACTACAACTTGCAATAATTGTCAAGTATTTTTTTGCATATTTTTGAAAAAATTTTTCAAAAAGCCAAAAGCGGACAGCCGTTCCAACTTAAGAACGGTTATCCGCTTGTTTATTCTTGTAAAATCTTGCTTCTTGCCTCTCCAATTCTTGCCTCTTGTAGGGACGGTTATCCGCTTTGTTTATTTGTATAAAAACTGTCAACTGTACACTATCAACTGTCAACTACTCTTCCTTGCCGCCCCAGTATTTGCGGTCAAGACTTCTGAACTGTACCGCTTGGGCGATATGTGGCTTGTCTATAATTTCCGAGCCGTTCATATCCGCAATAGTCCTTGCAACCTTTAATATGCGGTCATATGCGCGGGCGGAAAGTCCCATTTTTTCAAAGACATTTTTTAACGTCTCCCTTGCCTTGTCGGTCATGGCGCAGACCTCGGGAAGCAGGTCGGGAGTTATCTTTGCGTTGCAGGTGATATTTGTACCCTTGAACCGCTTGTTCTGTATCTCTCTTGCCGCTTGGACACGCTCACGTATGCTTGCGGAGCTCTCCTCCTTTGCCGCGGAGGAAATATTGTCAAACTCCACGGGCGGAACTTCCACATGGATATCAAAGCGGTCAAGAAGCGGTCCGCTGACCTTGGAAAGATATTTTGATACCTGCCCCTGATTGCAAATGCACTGTCTTGTGGGGTGTCCGTAATATCCGCAGGGACATGGGTTCATTGCCGCAACAAGCATAAAGCTGCAGGGATATGTAATAGTACCCGACGCTCTTGAAATAGTTACCTGCTGGTCTTCAAGGGGCTGGCGGAGAATTTCAAGTGTACGCCTATCAAACTCCGCAAGCTCGTCAAGGAAAAGCAGACCGTTATGGGCGAGGGATATTTCCCCCGGACGTGGTATAGTTCCCCCTCCCGCAAGCCCCGCCGCGGAAATGGTATGGTGTGGACTTCTGAACGGTCGCTTTGTCACAAGAGGAGTTTTCTTGTCAACTATGCCGCTTACGGAATGGACGTTTGTGGTCTCGATAGATTCCTCAAAGGTCATGGCGGGAAGTATTGTTGTCAGACGTTTTGCAAGCATGGATTTTCCCGAACCGGGGCTTCCTATCATAAGGACGTTGTGTCCCCCTGCGGCGGCGTATTCCAAAGCTTTTTTTGCGGCTTGCTGACCCTTTACCTCGGCGAAATCTATTATATCGAAGTGATCCTCTGGCTTTATTTCATAGGGTCTTTGGGGAAGTATCACCGCTTCCCTGCCGAAATGCTTCACTATATCTGCGGTGTTTTCAACGCCGTACACCGTTATGCCGTCCACAACGCTTGCTTCATAGGCGTTGTCCGCGGGGACGAAAACGCTTTCAAAGCCCTCATTTTTAGCAAGCATTACCATTGGCAGAACGCCGTTTATCGGTCTTACGTCGCCATTTAAAGAAACCTCGCCGATAAAAGCAGTTTTTGAAATATCCTCGTTTATCTGTCCCGTTACGCAAAGAAGAGCAACAAATATTGCAAGGTCGTGTACGCTTCCCGACTTTTTGGTATCGGCAGGGGCAAGGTTCACTATGACCTTTGCCAAGGGAAACGCCGTGCCGTTTGAACGCAGGGCGGAGCGTATCCTCTCGCGGCTTTCCTTTACAACGGCGTCCGGAAGCCCTACTATTTCAAATGCGGGAGTGCCTTTGCTTGTTTCTATCTCAACGTCAACGGAAAACGCGTTAAGTCCGAACAAGCCAAGGCTTCTGACCTTTGCAAACATAATTTTGACCCTCTTTCAATTTTTTGCTTCCGAATTTTTTGGGGGAACTTACTCCTCGTCCAGTCCGTCAAGCTCGTCGGTAAAATCGTACTCCGCGCCAGTATCGGTTACGTCGTACATATGATTACTGAACCATTCGAGCAGGTCGTCGTATACTTCCTGACGTCCGACCTCGTTCAGTATCTCGTGGCGCATATCCTTGTAAATTTTAAGCTCCAAGTCCTGCAAGCCCGCATTGTTGAGGGCTTTGAAAACGTTCTGGGGGGCAATGCCGTACATTCCCACGGGGTCTGCGTCTCCGCTGCAAATAAAGATTGGAAGCTCCTTGTCTATCTTCCCTGCCCAGTCGCTTCGTGAAACATAGTTCACCAAAAACATCAGGTCGGAATATGCTCTTACCGTAAAGTGGAAGTTGCAGAGAGGGTCTTTCTCGTATTTTTTAACTATCTCGTCGTCGCTTGATATCCACGAATACTCGCTTATGGGGTTTTCTATTCTAAGATTATTAAATCCGAAAACGATATCGTCAATAAATTTGGAACGGTACATATTTCCCTTGATCTTTCCGATAGACCTTGTGAGGGCAATGCCCGCGTTCGTGCCTATTTTAGTGTTTACAGTACCCATAATTACCGCGCCGTCGTACATATAGCCGTATTTTGCAAGGACTGTTCTTACCACGAGAGAACCCATGCTGTGACCTAAAATGAACAGCTTGACGTTGCGGCAGTTTTCCTTTACTATGCGGGTAAGCTTTACAACGTCCTTGGCAAGAAAATGCCAGCCTCTTTCGGGGGCGAAAAAGCCAAGATGTTCAGCGTCCCTTGCGGAATTGCCGTGTCCCAAGTGGTCGTGGCAGAAAACCATTATGCCGTTGCCGCACAAAAAGTCTATAAAATCCTCGTAACGTTCGCAGTATTCGCACATACCATGCACAAGCTGGACTGCCGCTTTCATCTCGGTCACAGGCTTATAAACATAGTATGCGATACGGTCTGTACCGTTTGAGCTTTCAAAATATCCGCTTATTTTTGAATAATTCACAATAATCACCCTTTTAAAAGTATATTTTTACTATTATACCACAACTAATAAATTTTAACAAGTAATTTGGCAGAATTTTAAAATAAAGTTAGTAAATGGGAAGATTTCTGTATTTAAGGTCGTCCGCAAAAATTATCATCGGGAAGGTATTATGATCTCCGAGCTTTACCTTGCAGCCAAGTTCTTTAAATAACTCTTTTTCCGTAAGCCTGCCTATGCCGTACTCGCAGTATGCGGGGAGATAGCATATTGGCAGCGTTTCGGCGTCCTTGTATTCCGCCGCTTTTCTGTTGTTCGTCTGCACCGTATAAAATGCCTGTCTGCCCTCGTATTCAAATTTCACATCAAACTCATGATGAAAATAATGGTATTTACCTATTATAAGGTTATGCTTATATCTGCAAATTTTAGCTTCAGCTATCGCAGAGTATCTTTTTAAGGCATTCATGATTTTCTTCTGCTTGCGGCGTTCCGCAAAAGCTATTGCCGCCAAAGGTGTAACAACTAAAGCGAACCCTCCCATGCAAACGGCATAGTCCATATAAACGCTTTCCGTACCGTTTATAATTAACAACAAAATATCTAAAGCAAAAAATATCCATGAAATCACACCGCAATACAAAAACACTATCAAACCGTCACACCTCCAAATATTTCCGTACAAATGAACAATATAATTATAACATTACTCCATACATTTAACAAGGATTTTCAGGCATTTTCTTTGACAAAAATATTACACAAAATTTACTGCAAAAAATTGTTTGAAATGCCATTAATTTAATAATCTTGAAATTGTTGTTAAAATTTTATAAAAGCTATTTGCTTTTTCAAAATTTTGTGGTATACTATAAATTATAAATATTGTTTTGCAATTGCCCAAAATGTTACTATTCAAATTTTTATTCTGACATGGAGGTATTTATTATGAACGAAAACGAACTTTACTCACTTTGGCTTGAAAAGGCTGTGGACGACCCCGATCTTCAGACCGAACTGAAATCTATCGAGGGCGACGCGGACGCTGTCACCGACAGATTTTACCGCGACCTTGAATTCGGTACGGGCGGTCTCCGCGGCGTTATCGGCGCAGGCTCATACCGCATGAACATTTACACCATAAGACGTGCTACGCAGGGTCTTGCGGACTATGTAAACGAGGCCTTTGCGGTAAATCCCTCAGTCGCTATCGCTTACGACAGCCGTATCAAGTCGGACGTTTTTGCCAAAGAAGCGGCTTCCGTACTTGCGGCTAACGGCATCAAGGTTTACATCTATCCCGAGCTTATGCCTACTCCTATGCTTTCCTTTGCTGTACGTGAACTGAAGTGCAGCGCGGGTATTGTTGTTACCGCAAGCCACAACCCTGCCAAGTACAACGGCTACAAGGTTTACGGTTCGGACGGCTGTCAGCTTACTCTCGGCGCGGCGGAAATTGTTCTCAAAAACATAAACAAAGTCCCAATGTTCGACGGCGCAAAGGTTATTCCTTTTGAAAAGGGACTTGAGGACGGCACTATCGAATACATCAAGCAGGAAGTTATTACCGCGTACATTGACAAGGTTGCGGAACAGGGCATTCACACCGATTTGTGCGCTACAAGCGGTCTTAAGGTTGTATACACTCCCCTTAACGGCACGGGCAACAAGCCTGTCCGCATGATACTTAAAAAGATCGGTATTACCGACGTTACGGTCGTTCCCGAGCAGGAATATCCCAACGGCAACTTTACAACCTGTCCTTTCCCCAACCCCGAGATAAAGGAAGCACTGGAGCTTGGCTTGAAGCTTTGCGAAACTGTAAAGCCTGACCTGCTCCTTGCTACCGACCCAGACGCTGACCGTGTTGGTATCGCTGTTCCCGACAGCAACGGCGGTTACGTTCTCTTTACGGGAAATGAAGTGGGCGCAATGCTCCTTGAATACGTTTGCGCGGAGAGAACAAAGCTTGGCACTATGCCCGAAGACCCTGTTGCTGTTAAAACGATTGTTACAACGGACATCACAAAAGCTATTGCCAAGGAATACGGCGTTAAAATTATTGAGGTTCTCACAGGCTTCAAATTTATCGGCGAGCAGATCGGTTTCCTTGAGGACAAGGGCGAGGAAAACCGCTATATATTCGGATTTGAGGAAAGCTACGGCTACCTTGCAGGCTCTTATGTAAGAGACAAGGACGCTGTTGTTGCTTCAATGCTTATATGCGAAATGGCTGCGTTCTACCGTACTAAGGGCATTTCCCTGCTCCAAGCGAGAGAAAATATGTACAAGAAGTACGGCGTTTACAAGCACACGCAGAAGTCCTTTACCTGCGAGGGCGCAAGCGGTATGCAGAAGATGAAGGAGCTTATGACAATGCTCCGCACCGACACTCCTAAGGAGATCGGCGGGCTGCCTGTTACACGCTTTGACGACTATCTTGACAGCACCTCCACGGACTGCAAGACAGGGGCAAAGACAAAGCTTACTCTGCCGAAGTCGGACGTGCTGACCTTTGCTCTTACGGACGGCGCTTCGGTAATTATCCGTCCCTCGGGTACAGAGCCTAAGATAAAGGCTTACTACACCACCACGGGAGCTACCAAGAAAGAGGCGGACGCTCTCGGTACTAAGATCGCGGACGATTTTCAGAGGATTTTGGGATTTTAAGAATTAAATAATACAACAAAAATCCTCCGTGGTACATTATACTGCGGAGGATTTTATTGTGTAAGCTTATCAATTTCAATGCGGCATATTTCTTCAAAATCGCATAAGACCTTATATTTAGCTTTATCGGGAACAGCACGATAAAAACTAACAAGTTTATTTTCATCATCATTGAGATCAGTCGTATATTCTCCTGTCAAAAGCAAATCTATAGACACATTAAGATACTCTGATATTTTCAGCAAAGCGTCTCCTTTTGGCAGTTGCCCTTTTTTCCAATACCCCGTATTAGCACTGCTTAAACCAATTTCATGGAGCATTTTAGTAACGGTTGTATTTTTTTCGCTGCATATATTTCGTAATCTTTCATAAAAATCCAACAAAATGCCCCCTTAAAATTTGTTATATACTACAAAACTTAAAAATTCTACTTATTTTGCTTGACTTAGTAGAAATTTTGAGTTATAATGTAAATGTAAGAATTTAAACTTACACGTGGTGTAGGGTTTCTTATTATTATAACATATTTTAAGCATTTATGCAAGCAATAATAAAGGAGTTGTTTATTATGACAAGCAAGCAAAAAGCAGAATGTCATGCAATTATACACGCTGCCTCTGCTGCAGCCGGAGGTGTAGGCGCAGGTTTAGCGCAAATACCATGTTCTGACAATGTTGTAATTACTCCAATACAAATTACAATGGTAATTTCTTTAGGAAAAGTTTTTGGAATTGAATTACTTGAGTCAGGAGCAGAGTCACTTTTAGCAACAGGTTTAGCGGGAACTGTCGGAAGAGGAATTTCACAGGTTTTAGTGGGTTGGATACCTGGAGTAGGAAATGCTGTTAATGCAAGCACTGCCGCTGCTATTACCGAAAGCATAGGTTGGGCTATTGCAAAAAGATTTGATAAAGAAACAGCATAATTTACATAAAAATTTGAG
>JAAVHM010000042.1 GCA_014799675.1 Ruminococcus sp.
CCTCATTCTTTCCAAGTACATCATCGGCGGCGTAACCCTCGGTTCTGTAAAGGGTTAAGCGAGAGCTTTGTGTGTAACATAATTCCAAAAATCACAGTACCCCATTATTTGGGGTACTGTTTTTTGCGATAGAGCAATTTGTTAAAATATTGTAAACTTTTCACAAGTAACTTTGTCTCTCGTTTCCCCGCTTGACAAATATGNAGAAAAATATGGTATAATTGTACTTATAGTGACTACACTTGTTTTTATCACAAGGACTGGAGGATATATGGATACTTCGTCTTTTGTCGTTATCAGNACCGANGTGCTGCCCGAAATTTTCCCNAAGGTTCTGGAGGTAAAAAGGCTTCTNGCCTGCGGAGAGGANAAAAGCTCCGCCTCGGCNTGCAAACGNGTGGGAATTTCCCGAAGCGCTTTTTACAAATACAGGGAATGTGTNTTTGCCTATGAGGAAAAGCTTACTCAAAAAATTATTTCNTACTATGCGTTGTTAAAGGACGAACCNGGCGTACTGTCCTCGATTTTATCGGAGTTTCACAGGCAGGGCGCAAATATTATTACCGTGAACCAGAATATGCCGATTGACGGCGTTGCGGCGGTAAATATTACNGTNCGGCTTTTCGGNGACGCTTCCGANGCCTACAGNNTNAAAAACGATATNGCGGCNATGAACGGCGTGGTTGACGTTAAATTTATTTCGGGAGAATAGGTTACAATATAATTATCATTAAAAGGAGATTTTACAATGTCAAAGGTTGCAGTTTTAGGATACGGNGTGGTCGGCTCGGGNACGGTGGAGCTGTTNTACAAAAATAAGGNAAAAATTGTTAAGAAAATGGGCAGGGANCTTGACATAAAATATATTCTNGACATCAGAGATTTCCCCGACAGCCCTTATAAGGAAAAATTTACTAAAAATATTGATGAAATTGTAAATGATGATGATGTAACAATTGTTGCCGAGGTAATGGGCGGNGTTGGCGCGGCATATNATTNTACNAAAANATGNCTTGAAAANGGCAAAAGCGTTGTGACTTCCAACAAGGAACTGGTTGCNAAAAAGGGCGCGGAGCTTCTCAAAATCGCTTCGGAGCATNNCTGCAACTTCCTNTTTGANGCTTCCACAGGCGGAGCGATACCCATTATNCGNCCGCTGCACCAGTGCCTTGCNGGTAACGATATTACGGCAATTGCGGGCATTNTGAACGGTACTACCAATTTTATCCTTACNAAAATGATAAACGAGCAGATGAGCTTTTCGGACGCTCTNNCNATGGCNCAGAAGCTNGGTTACGCCGAAAAAGACCCAACCGCCGACATTGAGGGACACGACGCTTGCAGAAAGATNTGCATACTTTCCTCGCTGGCGTTCGGNANGCACGTGTACCCCGAATGGGTACACTGCGAGGGCATTACAAAGCTGACNTTGGAGGACTCCTGCTACGCCGAAAACTGGGGCGGGGCTATCAAGCTTATCGGNTCTGTGAAGCGCACCGAGGACGGCAAAATTCTGCCCATGGTTCGTCCCGCNTTTGTCTGCGGCGGCAATCAGCTTTCCCATATTTCCGACGTTTTCAACGGAATTATGGTGTACGGCGACGCNGTTGACGAGGTAATGTTCTACGGTCGNGGCGCNGGAAAGCTTCCAACCGCAAGCGCGATNGTTGCGGACATTGTGGACGCGGCAAAAATGACAGGCACTTCCATTTCNCAGACTTGGGAGGACAGCGCGGACAACAGCTTTATTGCGGACTACAAGGAGGACNTTGTGCCTATGTACGTCCGCGTCAAGGGCAGCGACAAGGGGAAAATTTCCGCAGCTTTCGGAGATGTGGAGTACCTNAGCCGTGAAGATCAGCCCGCAGACGANNTGGCATTTATTGTNACGGCAATGCCCGAAAAGGANTTTGACAGCAAGCTTCCCGCGATAGGCGGCGAGGTTCTTGGCAANATCCGCGTCCTTGANNTGGACTGAAAGGANNNNCNNAAATGATAAAAATTCAAATTCCNGCCACCAGCGCNAANTTGGGNGCAGGCTTCGACGCGCTGGGGCTTGCGCTGAATTACTANAACTANGTCAACATGGAGGAAGCCGACGGCATTTTCATTGAAAGCCTTGACGGAACGGCTGTCCCCACCGACGCTTCAAATTTGGTGTACGATTCGGCGCACATTTTATACGACATCTGCGGCANGAAGCTTACNGGGCTTAAAATTCAGCAGGTCAACAATATTCCCATGGCAAGGGGGCTGGGAAGCTCCTCCGCCTGCATTATTGCGGGACTTGTGGGCGCAAATCAGCTTATCGGCGAGCCTATGGGTCTGGACGACTTAGTCGACCTTGCCGCCCAGATAGAGGGTCACCCCGACAACACTGCTCCCGCGCTTTTGGGAGGAATTGTCACGGCTGTTTTTGACGGAAAGCGAGTCCATTGGGTAAAGCAGGAGGTTTTTACCACTCTGAAATTCGTGGTTGCAATTCCCGACTTTGAGCTGAAAACCGAAATGGCGAGGGCTTGCCTGCCTGCTGAAATTTCCCACAAGGACGCGGTTTACAACCTTTCCAGGGCGGCTCTTTTTTCCGCTTCTCTGCTTACGGGGAAGTACGAGAACCTTAAGACCGCCGTCAACGACAGGCTGCACCAGCCCTACCGAATGGAGCTTATCGACCACGGCAGGGAGGTTTTCGACACAGCCTACAGCCTTGGGGCGTATGCCGCATATCTTAGCGGCGCGGGACCGTCCATAATGTCAATTGTGGACGCGGACAACGAATATTTTTGCGGAAAGCTCAGGTTTTCCCTTGACAAAATGGGGCTTGGAGCTTGGGAAGTTCACGAGCTTCACATTGACAACATAGGCACAAGGCTTTTGAACGAGTGAGATCGTTAAAATTTTCGTAAAAATTTTTAACAGAGGCTTCTGACGAGTTCTAAAAATTCTAACCTCTTGCCTCTGGCTTCTGTTAGAGCCCAAGGCTTTTGAATGAATAAAATTGTAAAATTTCTATAAAAAATATTTGAACGGAGCTTGCCGACGAGGGAAAAAATTCTTGCCTCTTGCTTCCGGCATCTTGCCTCTGTTCGGGGAGCGATTTTGGTGGAGATAGATTACTTTTCCGAACCTCGTGAAGAGGACGATATAATAGACCTGTACCGCGCGCTTGAATGGTACGGGTTAATGGGCTATACGGACGAAGATATCGACCGCGCCAACAAGAACAGCTTTTATTCGGTTTACGCCTACGACGGCTACAAGCTCGTGGGCTTGGGCAGAGTTGCCTCCGACGGGCTGACGGCGGCGGTCATGAGTGGAATATGCGTCCGCCCCGATTACCGCAGAAACGGCATTGGAGAGCAGATCGTCACACGGCTTGTATATTACTGCCAGTCGGGGGACAACAAGCTCAGCGTGCAGCTTTTCTGCGAGGACAGCCTTATACCATGGTACACAAAGCAGGGCTTTGAACCCCACAACAGGGGTATGTGGAAAAAAATGATACTGCCCGAGGACAACTGCCGCCTCAGACGGAATTTCAAGGATATATACGGCGTCGAGCAGATAAGCGACATTTCCTTTGATTTTTATTGGTACAATTTTGACGCTTTCGGCGATTTCAAGTATTACAGCGGTCTGAACAGCAGGGGAGAAATGGTTCCTCACGTGTTTATGACCTTTTACAGCGAGGACGGCGGCGGTTTTTCCGCAGACCTGATTTTCGAGAACGTCCGCCGCTTTGAGATCGGCTGCACCGACAACGTTACCCCGCTGACGGGGTTTGATATAATGCGGGTATCCACAGCCCCCGCGCCGAATATGAATTACCGTGTTTGTTCACTGGAGGACGACGATATCAGCTTTTTCTGCGAAAGCTTCAGAATAATCGACGTTCGGGAAGACCACGGGGAGGGTCGTCCATGATAAAGGTGAGGACGAATTCCCCCGAGGAAACTATAAGCTTTGCGGAGAAGATAGGTAAGCTTCTTCATGGCGGAGATACGGTCGCTTACCGCGGAGGACTTGGGGCGGGCAAGACTACATTTACGCGGGGTCTTGCGGTTGGAATGGGACTTCCCGACGAGGTCTCGTCCCCAACCTTTGCCCTTGTGAACGAGTATCGGGGCAAAAATATTACCATGTACCATTTCGATATGTACCGTATCATGAACGCCGAAGCCCTTGAAACCACGGGCTTTTACGACTATATGTCCGAGGACAGCGTTATCGTCTGCGAGTGGACGGAAAATATCGAGGGCTGCTTGCCGAAAAATGCGGTAAATATTACCATTGAGCATTTGGGAGAGGACGCGCGGGAAATTACCGTGGAGGGAGATGAGCGATTTTGACGATTTTAGGTATCGACACCTCGGGGAAAATAGCCTCTGTCGCCGTTGCAAACGAGGAGAAAGTCCTGTCCCAAACCACGGTGTACACAAAGCTTACCCATTCGCAGGTAATTCTGCCCATTTGCAGGGACGTTCTGAAAAACGCGGGAATGGAGCTTTCCGACGTTGACGGTATTGCTGTCTCGGCGGGACCCGGTTCTTACACGGGCTTGCGTATCGGAATTGCGGCGGTAAAGGCTATGTGCTTTGCTCTGGACAAGCCCTGCATTGGCATATCGACTTTGGAGTCCCTTGCGTACAACGTTTTGCTGCACAAGGGCATAATTTGCGCGGTCATGGCGGCTCGGCTGGACTTGGTGTACTGCGGCATATTCCGTTCCGACGGAAAAAGCTTGGAACGTCTTGCTCCCGACAGGATAATTTCCCTCGATGATTTGAAGAGGGAGCTTGAAGCCTTTGAGGGTGAGATCGTTACGGTTGGGGACAACGCGGAAATCCTGACAGGTGAAAGGTTCAGAATTGCCCCTGCGCCCCTCCGTTTACAGCTTGGGACAAGCCTTTGCACGGCGGCGTTCAATAAGGAAATGTACAGTCCCGACAGGCTTGAGGCGGCTTACCTTGAAATAACGAAAGCGGAAAAGGATAAATTATAAATTATTGGGAGGGGCTATTATGGAAGCATTTGCAATTTTACTGATATTTGCCGCCCTGCTTATTGCAGGACCGGCTATGGGCGCAGAGTTCCAAAAGAAGCAGGAGGAAGTAAACCGCAGGCTGGTCACTTTTATTATTGAAAATTACGACGACCTTGCAATGGGCGCGACCCTCGACTATAACGGCGTTCCCATAAGCAAGCGGTCTGTGATAACACGGTTCAGGTATTGTTATTCCTACATAGTTATGACAAGCAGCCGAAGCTCGGGAATGTACCTTGTCGACGGTCTCGACGCCGACGAAGCCAAAAACGCAAAGCTTATCTGTCAGCTTATCACAGCTTTTTCGGGCTGGTGGGGAATTCCCTGGGGCATAATTTACTCAATTCAGTTCCTTTTCAGCAACGGTGTGAAAAACGGTACAAACGACGATACCGTCGGCGACCTTATGCAGAGGATTCAGAATGCTAACAACGGCTGATAATTTAGAGGATAGAATTTGTAGGGGCGGATTCCATATCCGCCCGCCGAAAATGTTCCGATACGGTGTGTGGCGGGCGCATACAGGATGCGCCCCTGCAAATGAATTGATTTCCACGAAAAATGTACTCAAACCCTTGCTTTTAAAACATTTATATGGTATAATATCAGTATATTGATTTTAAGCGGTAATATTTGCCGTTACGGAGGAAAATTATGATTGCAATAGGAAGCGACCACGCGGGTTATTCCCTTAAAAAGGAGGTTATCGCGTGGCTTAATGAAAATAATATACCCTTTGCGGAGTTCGGCTGTCTGAACGGCGAAAGCGTTGATTACCCCCTCGTTGCGGAGGAGGTTTGCAGCCGCATAACAAACGGGGGAGCAGAGCTTGGAATCCTTATCTGCGGCACGGGAATAGGCATTTCCATGGCGGCAAATAAGGTAAAAGGCATTCGTGCGGCTCTTTGCACCGACAGCTATATGGCGAAATACACAAGACTTCACAACGACGCAAACGTCCTCTGTATGGGCGGTCGTGTGATAGGCGCGGGCGTTGCTGCGGAAATCGTTGAAACCTTTTTGAACACGGACTTTGAGGGCGGCAGACATCAGAGACGTGTGGATCAGATCACAAGCCTTGAAAACAACTGAAACTAACTGAAAGGAACATTGCTATGAATAACGTTACAATTATCGAACACCCTCTCGTTCAGCATAAAATTTCCCTTTTGAGGGACATCAACACTGGCTCAAAGGAGTTCCGTGAGCTTGTTTCCGAGACGGCAATGCTGATGTGCTATGAGGCAACAAGAGACCTCCCACTCAAAACGGTGGAAGTCCAGACCCCTGTTGCTATTGCGAAAACTAAGGTTATCTCGGGCAGAAAGCTTGCGTTTGTGCCTGTTCTCCGCGCGGGTCTGAGCATGGTGGACGGCGCGGTAAAGCTTGTTCCCGCGGCAAAGATAGGTCATGTTGGAATTTTCCGTGACCCCGACACAAAGGACGCTGTCGAGTACTACAGCAAGCTTCCCTTTGACATTGCGGAGCGCGACGTTATCGTTACGGACGTTATGCTTGCAACAGGCGGCACGGCTGCGAAAACCGTTGATATAATCAAAAAAGCGGGGGCAAAGAGCGTTAAGATAATGTGCATTCTGGCTTGTCCCGAGGGAATAGAGAACGTTCACAAGCTTCACCCAGATGTTGAAATTTACTGCGGTGCTGTGGACGAAAAGCTTGACGAAAATATGTATATTATTCCCGGATTGGGAGACGCGGGGGACAGGATTTTCGGTACAAAGTAAGCGGGGCGGTTTCGTATTTGCTATAGCAATAGCATTAGTACGGCAAAAAATTCATAGAATATAGGACGGAGGATAGAGATTGGAAGCTGCCGAATTTCTATCCTCTTATTTCTGGATATAAAGGAGATTTTTTATGTGCGGAGTAGTTGGATTTGTGGGCAAAAACGCCTGCGCCGATTTTTTGGTTGAAGCCTTGAAAAGGCTGGAGTACAGAGGTTACGACTCGGCGGGTATCGCCGTTTTTGAGGGCGATAAGATCAAGACCGTCAAGGCTAAGGGAAAAATTGCGGACGGTCTTGCTCCAAAGCTTAAAGCCGAGCAGAAGCTAAGCGGCACTTGCGGCATAGGTCACACCCGCTGGGCGACACACGGCGAGCCTTCGGACGTAAACGCTCACCCCATAGGCAACGGCAGGGTTTGTATCGTCCATAACGGAATTATCGAGAATTACCGTGAGATAAAGGCGTTCCTCACAAGCAAGGGCTACGGCTTTGAAAGCGAGACCGACACGGAGACCGTTGCTAAGCTTCTGGACTATTACTACAATGGCGACCCTGTTGAAGCCATTACAAAGGCTGTTGAGGATATCGAGGGAGCGTACTCTCTGGGAATTATTTTCCGCGAGCATAAAAATGTGATATATGCGGTCAGAAAGGACAGTCCCCTTATCGTCGGCAAGGGCGAAAAGGAAAGCTATATCGCTTCGGACGTTACCGCTATCTTGGAGCATACCCGAGACTATTACTGCCTTGAAAAGGGAGAAATTGCCATACTGGACGAAAGCGGCATTATCTTCACGGATATGCACGGCGAACCTATTGAAAAGGAGCTTCTCACCGCGACTTGGGACGTTGCTTCCGCGCAAAAGGGGGGCTACGAGCATTTCATGCTGAAAGAGATCCACGAGCAGCCTGAGGCTTTGCGGAACACCATTTCCCCCCGAATAAAGGACGGTCTGCCCAATCTTAGCGAGTGCGGGCTTACTGCGGAAAAAATACGCTCCTACCGTCAGATCTTCATTGTTGGCTGCGGTTCTGCAATGCATTCGGGAATGGTGGGAAAATATCTTATCGAGGACTTGGCGAGAACTCCCGTTATCGTGGATATCGCCTCCGAATTCCGTTACAGAAATCCCCTTGTTTCCGAGGGGGACTTGGTTGTAATAATTTCCCAGTCTGGAGAGACCGCAGACACCTTGGAGGCTTTGAAAATAGCAAAGCGCAAGGGCGCGGAGACCCTTGCCGTGGTGAATGTTGTTGGCTCGTCCATTGCCCGTGAAGCAGATATGGTAATTTACACCAATGCAGGTCCTGAGATATCGGTCTGCTCCACAAAGGCGTATGCGGTGCAGGTGGCGTTTATGTACCTGTTTGCCTTTGAGGTAGCCTTTGCAATGGGGCAAATTGACGAGGACGAGTGCAAACGCCTTGTTGCGGGGCTGACGGAAGTCCCCGATAAAATAAAGGAGTGTCTGGAGGACGTTTCACCTTACCAGTATGTTGCTTCCAAAATTTTCAACGCTTCCAGCCTGATGTACATAGGCAGGGGACTTGACAACGCTTTGAGCATGGAGGGTTCTTTGAAGTTAAAGGAAATTTCCTACATTCACAGCGAAGCCTATGCTGCGGGGGAACTTAAGCACGGCACGATCTCTCTTATTGAGGAGGGAACGCCCGTTATTGCTGTTGCCACACAGTCCTCGCTTTTTGAGAAAACTCTTTCCAACGTCCGCACGGTGAAAAGCCGCGGGGCAAAGGTTGTAATGATCTGCAAGGACAGCGAGGTTCTTGACAAGGAGTGCTCGGATTTCAAGATAGGACTTCCCAAAGCCGACGATTTGTATCTGCCGCTTATTTCGGTGGTTGCAATGCAGCTTATAGCGTACTACACCGCTGTACAAAGGGGCTGCGACGTTGACAAGCCGAGAAATCTTGCAAAATCGGTTACGGTAGAATAGCGGGGCGGGGAAGCCCCCGCGGGCAGAGTCCCCCCAATGTTAATTGCAGCAAATTGAAACTTTACAAAGCCCCCCAAGGGGCGGGGAAGTAATTACAAAAAAATTACGGAGAGTACACATTATTATGAGCAAATTTGATTTTCTGTCGTCGGGAGATTTCCACGGCGCGGAGGAATTTATGGAAAAGCAGAAGCGTTACGGCTCGCTGAAAAGCTCGGAGCTTGAAAGCATTCCCGAAAGCGAGATAGTTTCCGCGGTAACGTCATGGATAGAGAGCAAGTTCGCCGAGGACTGGCACGATATGGGCAGGGTAATAAATTCTCTGCCCACGCCGTGCATTAATGTCTACTGCGCCGATTATATTTCCAAGGAAATTCGTGACGGCGGCTTCGGACAAGCCTTTTTCAACACCTCGCGGGACTTTATCGGCATTGCCGCAGAGGGCTTCCGCGCCGTTGGCTACCCTAAGTTGGGGGACGTCATAGAGCAGGCGCTGAAAATAAATTACGACAGCGGCAAAAAGGCGGCGGGCAGGAGCATTGAGGACTTTCTGGAATTTGCCGCAAACGACGATTACAAAACCGTTGACAAGGACTTTTGCAGGGTTTTTGACGAGGGAAAATTCAACAGACTTGCGAGGGACTACATCTTGAAGTACAAAAAATATTTCGGGGACGTGGGAGGTCAATAGATAGTGAAACAATATTCCCAAATGACCGTTAAGGAGCTGACCGCCTTTATAAACGAGCAGGCGAAAATCTGCATGGGATTAGCCAAGCAGTGCGCCGACGGGAATTTTCTCACAAGATTTGTTGAATGTCGGGAAAAAGCTGTCAGGTATGAGTACGGCAAAAGCGGCTGGAATATTTTTCATCGGGGTATCTATTACCCCTCGGAAATATCCCCGCTTATCGTAACAAACTGCGGCGTTGGAAAGTCCCTTAAAAGACCGCCGTCGGGAGACGACAAGGAGTATTACCGCTATTCCTTTGACGAGGGCGGAAAGCTTGTAATGACCGAGCGTTTAAATTGTGATTGGGGAACGGAAACCGAATACATAATAGATATTGACGGCGTTGAATACGGCATATGTTACGGAGGGAACGCGATAAGAGAAATTTTCGCAGCTAAATATAATGAACACGGGCTTGAATACTGCTACGATTTTATTTTGAGCACATACAGTTTTGACAGATTTGAATACAGCGAATTCAAAAGCGTCTGCCTTTTCGATTATGAAGAAAACGGCAGAAAATATGCGGCGGTGTATTTTCCTGAACTGCTCAGAGGCTGGCGGCTTATTGCTGACAGAAAATATTTTTACCAATACGACGAAAGCGGCAAGCTGATTGGCGTTTACGATGAGATGCACCCACAGAGGATAATACCCTTTGATAAGCCAAAGACTAAAAGAATTACCCCGAAGCAGATA
>JAAVHM010000043.1 GCA_014799675.1 Ruminococcus sp.
ACAATGGCGGAACGGCTTATTTTGTGGGCGGCTGCGTCCGTGACAAGCTTCTTGGCAGGGAAAGCAAGGACATTGATATAGAGGTGCATAATCTTTCGGCGGACGCTCTTGAAAGCATTTTGTCAGAATTCGGAGAGGTTATGAAATTCGGTGCATCCTTCGGTGTGTACAACATCAAAGGCTATGATATAGATTTTGCAATGCCGAGGACGGAACGCAAAATCGGAGAAAAACACACGGATTTTGAGGTAACGGCAGACCCGTATATGAGTACGGAAAAAGCTTCAAAACGCCGTGATTTCACAATAAACGCTCTTATGGAAAACGTCCTGACGGGTGAAATAATTGACTGCTGGCACGGTCGTGAGGACTTGTCGGCGGGAATAATTCGTCATATTGATGATGAGACTTTTAAAGAAGATACCTTGCGCGTACTTCGGGCGGCGCAGTTTTCGGCGCGGTTTGAATTTGATATTGCGGAGGAAACTCTTGAATTCTGCAAACAGCTTGACTTGTCCGATTTGTCACGGGAACGTGTTTTTGCGGAAACGGAAAAAGCGTTGATGAAAGCGGAAAAGCCGTCAATATTTTTTGAACAGCTCCGCCGTATGGGACAGCTTGACTTTTGGTTCCCCGAATTGAAAGCATTAATAGATACAAAGCAGAACGAATTATATCACCAAGAGGGCGACGTGTGGGATCACACAATGCTTGTGCTGAATGAAGCCGCAAAGCTGCGGGGTAAGGCAAAGCAGCCGCTGTTCTTTATGCTGTCGACGTTGTGCCATGATTTCGGGAAGCCTCTTTCGGTATCTGTAGATGAAAACGGTATCGTTCATACCTACGGACACGAAACGGTTGGTTTGCCAGCAGTCGAAAAATTTCTTGAAAGGCTTACCTCGGACAAGAAGCTTGTAAAATATATTCTGAATATGACCGAGCTTCATATGCAGCCCAATATAAAAGCTGCGAACAAGTCAAGAATTAAATCCACAAATAAAATGTTCGACCTGTCTGTTGAACCTTATGACTTGATTTTATTGTCGGAATGCGACAGTCTCGGCAAGCTTCCGCCAAGCGAGAGCAATATGGAATTTCTGCTTGACAGACTGAATGTGTATCAAAAAATTATGAAAGAACCCTATGTAACGGGAGAGGACTTGATAGCGGCGGGGTTGAAGCCTTGTGAGGAATTTTCGGATATTCTCGGCTACGCTCACAAGCTTCGGCTTGCGGGAGTGAACAGGGAACACGCATTGACCCAAACGTTATCATACGCCAGAAAGAAAGGAATTGCGGCAAATGACAATAAATGAGATAAAAGCGGAACTCAAAACCGAAAAATACGATTTTTTAAAAACTAACAAAAATCTTGGTGAAAATATAATTTTACTGGGTCTGGGCGGAAGCCATGCTTACGGTACAAGCAACGAAAATTCCGACCTCGATATAAGGGGCGCGGCATTGAACAGCGGCAGAAATATTCTCCTTAAAAAAGATTTTGAGCAAGTCACGGACAGTCTGACGGACACGACAATTTATTCCTTTGACAAGCTTATCACGCTTTTGGTGAACTGCAACCCAAACACGATAGAGCTTCTCGGGCTGAAGCCCGAGCATTATTTATATATCGGCAAGGCGGGGCAGCAGCTTCTTGATAACAAGGAAATGTTTCTGTCACAGCGAGCAGCGCACTCGTTCGGAGGGTACGCAAATCAGCAACTCCGCAGATTGGAAAACGGTTCGGTAAGAGCGCAGAACCAACATTTGCGGGAACAGCATTTATTAAAGGTCATAAACGGCGTGACGGATAATTTTATGGGGAAATTTGCAGAATATCACCCAAACGCGGTATCAATGTACATTGACAGATCGGAGCGTCTCGGCGAGGAAATTTATGTTGACTTTGACTTCAAGCATTATCCGCTTCGGGATTTCAATATGATACTTTCGGAAACCGCCGCTATAGAGCGTGAGTACAGCAAGCTCGGTATGCGGAACAGCAAGGCAATTGAGCACGGAAAAATTGAAAAACACGCCATGCACCTTGTACGGCTTTACTATATGGCATTTGATATTTTGGAACGCAAGAAAATAGTTACCTGCCGTGAGGCGGAACACGACCTGCTTATGTCAATAAGAAACGGCGCATTCAGCAATGAGCAGAATTTGTTTTCCGACGAATTTTATGAAATGGTGGACGGTCTTGAAAAACGTCTTGATTACGCGGAAAAAAATACCGACCTGCCGAAAGAACCCGACTACAGCCGCATTGAAGATTTTGTTGTGTCGGTAAATTATGAGATACTTAAAGAAAGAGGATAAAAATGAAAGAGGTAAACGGAAGGTACAATTCCGCAAAGGTTTTTACGGACGTTGTTGAAGACAGCGCGATCGCTCAGATCAAGGAGCTTTGCGATCAGGAATTTGTGCGGAATGAAAGGATAAGAATTATGCCCGACGCTCACGCGGGGGCGGGCTGCGTTATCGGAACGACGATGACGATAACCGATAAAATAGTTCCAAACCTTGTGGGAGTAGATATCGGCTGCGGTATGGAAACGGTTAAGATCAAGGGCAAGCATATAGAGCTTATGCAGCTTGACAAGCTTATCTATCGTGCAATTCCGTCAGGCTTTGACGTTCGGGATACGGCGCACAGATATGCGGAGCAAATAGATTTGACAGAACTCAAATGCAGACATTATGTTAATCTCGACCGTGCGGAAAAGTCTCTCGGAACTCTCGGAGGGGGAAACCACTTTATCGAGGCGGACAAGGGCGGCGACGGAAGCGTTTATATAGTTGTACATTCGGGAAGCCGTCACTTGGGCGTTGAGGTTGCAAAATATTATCAGGAAATGGGCTATAAACAGCTTGTTTCAGAATATGTAACAAACAAAGACGAGGAAAATAAGCTTATTGAAGAACTCAAAGCGCAGGGGCGGAAGCAGGATATTCAAACCGAAATAGCAAAACTGCGAAGCGGTAAAACTGTCCCCGTACCAAAGCATCTCGCCTATGTAAGCGGCGAGCTTTTTAAAGATTATATTCACGATATGCGTATAGTGCAGAGATTTGCCGAGCTTAACCGCAAGGCTATGATGGACGAAATTTTAAAAGGAATGGGGTTAAAAGCGGAGGAGCAGTTTACGACGATACACAACTACATTGATACCGAAAATATGATACTGCGAAAAGGTTCGGTATCGGCGCAGGCGGGCGAAAAATTGATAATTCCTATCAATATGCGTGACGGAAGCCTGATCTGCAAAGGCAAGGGAAATCCCGACTGGAACTATTCCGCGCCTCACGGAGCAGGCAGACTTATGAGCAGGAGCGCGGCAAGAGAAAGCTTTACCGTAAGCGAGTTCAAAAAGCAAATGAAAGGGATATACAGCACGTCGGTTTGCAGCGGCACTCTTGACGAGTGTCCCATGGCTTACAAGGGCATGGAGGATATTGTCAGTAATATCGGAGATACCGCTGAAATTGTAAGCATTATCAAGCCTATTTATAATTTTAAAGCTAAGGATGAGGATAAATAATAGGTAAACTTCCTTATGCTCCGCAGATTTCTCAGAAGTTCCAATTACCAAAGGAGTTTATGATGTTTTAAAAGAGCATGAACGATAAAAATTTTATTTCCTGTTGACAAATTACTGAATTTAGAGTATAATAATCTTAATTCAGTAAATAGCATTTAACGGAGGCGGTAAAATGTTTATTGGGCGTAAATCAGAGCTTGCTCTGCTTGATGAAATGTACGGCAGAGATGGTTTTCAGTTTCTTGTTATGTACGGTCGCAGACGTGTTGGTAAGACATCTTTACTATGTGAATTTTCAAAAAAGTACAAAACGATTTTCTTTTCTGCACAGGAAAAGAACGATGTCCTTAATCTTGAGGATTTCTCAAAAACAGTACAGAAACATTTTAATGAAAACTATTTTGGGACATTTTCCGACTGGCAAACGGCATTCCAATATCTTGGGGATAAGGCTTCGGAGGAAAAGCTTGTCCTGATAATCGATGAGTTCCCTTTTATTGCGGGAGAAAATCCGTCCGTAAAAAGCATATTGCAGCATATTATAGACCATAGCTGGAAAGAAAAAAATATTTTTCTTATCCTTTGCGGTTCAAGCGTAAGCTTTATGGAAAACGAAATTATGGGATATAAAAGTCCCTTGTACGGTCGTTCAACGGGTCAGCTTGAGGTACTGCCCTTCGACTACTATGACAGCTCGCTTTTCTTTGAGAAGTATTCAAATGCGGATAAGCTTTTGGCATACGGTATACTTGGCGGTATTCCATGCTATCTTAATGCATTCAGCGACAAGGTTTCTATCAAGAAAAATATTGCCGAGCAGATAATAAGGACGGGAGCATTTTTAAAGGACGAGCCGCAGCTGCTGCTTAAAATGGAATTGCGGGAGCCTGCGGTATATAACAGCATTTTTGAGGCTGTCGCGGGCGGTGCAGGCAGATTGAATGACATAGCATTAAAAACTCATGAGGAAAGTCAGAAATGCTCAAAATATTTGACTACTCTTCGTTCAATAAAATTGATAGAGCGTATCACACCCTGCGGCGAGAGCGAAACATCCAAAAAAAGCCTGTATAAAATTGCGGATAATTATTATTTGTTCTGGTACAGATTTATATTTTCAAATATTAGCTATTACGAGCTTTTGGACGCTTTTGAGGCAGCAGAGGAAATCATAAATGAGCTTCCGGGATATATGGGCGGGATATTTGAAAATATTTGCTGTCAGTATATGCTGAGGCTTGCAAAAAAGAAAAGGCTGCCCTTTGTTCCGCACAGCATCGGCAGGTGGTGGGGAGCAAATCCCAAAACAAAAAAGCAGGACGACATAGATATTTTAGCGCTTAATAAAAACGGTGATTCGGCAATTTTCTGTGAGTGCAAATTCAAAAATTCCGCATTTGATATGAAAGAATATGATGATTTGATTTGTGCTTCACAGGTATTTACAAAGCCTGAAAAAAGGTATTATTATCTGTTCAGCAAGGGCGGATACACAAAGGCTGTGCGCGAAAGGGCGGTAAAAGACGGTACAGTACTGGTTTCGGTTGATGATTTATTTAATGATATTTAAGTTTACAGAAAGAAAAAGTGCAGCTGTCAATATTTCAAAACATATTGACAAAATTAATGCTATGGGATATGATAACCACAGATAAGCGCTGTTGATAAAATCAGCGGTGTTCTTGCTGAATTACTTGATATATTAGGAATATGTTCCTAAAAAATCTTGACAATCTGAATTTTAGGATTATAATGTATATAATATCAAGGGAGGCTGAAAAGATGAATTCTTTAATTGAGAGAACCGAATATCTTGAATGGCTGAAAAAATGGCGTGAAAAACAGATAATAAAGGTTGTTTCGGGAGTTCGGCGCTGCGGGAAGTCAACGTTATTTGAAATATACAGAAATTGGCTTATTTCCGATAGCGTTGAGGAGAGTCAGATTATCAGCATTAATTTTGAAGATATAGAATTTGAACATCTTACAGATTATCGCCTGCTTTATGAGCATATTAAAAAGCTGCTTATTCCGAACAAAATGAATTATATTTTCCTTGATGAGATACAGCACGTTGAAAGCTTTGAAAAAGCAGTTGACAGCCTGTTTCTGAAAGATAATTGCGACGTTTATATTACAGGTTCAAACGCATATTTTATGTCGGGGGAGTTTGCTACAGTACTGTCGGGAAGATATGTGGAACTGAAAATGCTGCCGCTGTCATTTAAAGAATTTTGCAGCGGGATAAACGAGCCGCTGCTCACAAACGCTCAAAAATTCAACAGATATATAGAGAACGGTTCTTTTCCGTATATTGCAAAATTCAATATCACCTCGAAAGAAGCGAAAGATTATCTGCGGGATATTTATAACTCTGTGTTGTTAAAGGATATTGTGGCACGGCTTAAAATATCGGATATTACTGCGCTTGAAAATGTAACAAAGTTTTTGCTCCATAATATTGGGAATATGGTGTCGGCAACCAAAATTGCAAATACGCTAAAATCCGAGGGAAAGGGTGCAGATCAGAAAACAGTTGATAAATACATTAGGGGACTTTTAGACAGCCTTATGATATACGAAGCGCAAAGATATAATTTAAAGGGCAAAATGTTCCTCAAAACCAACAGCAAATACTATGCGGTTGACGTAGGGCTGCGTAATTGTCTCGTAAAGTGCAGTGAAAGCGATATTGGTCATATTCTTGAAAATGTTGTTTTTCTTGAACTGAAAAGGCGTGGCTATGACGTTTATATAGGTCAGCTTTATGAAAATGAAATTGATTTTGCAGCTGTAAACGGAGATTATATTTCATATTATCAGGTATCGGCGACAACGCTTGATGAAAGCACTCTTAAACGGGAGCTTGCTCCATTTAAGAAAGTGGGGGATAACTATCCCAAATATTTGCTTACTCTTGATGAAGTTTTCGGCAATGCCGATTACAATGGTATAAAAAAGAAAAATGTTCTTGACTGGCTTTTGGATAAATAAAAAGCAATCGTCCTTTTTCAAGACGACTGCTTTGTTAGAGAGACACCACAATGTTTGTTCTTTATTTGTTCATTAGGATAAAATATGAGAACCGTATCACCCGATACCGCTTTTAAAAATTTTCTCCCAAAGCTTTCTGCTCATTTTAATAGAATCATTCTCCCAGCGTCTGACGGTGTTTTTGCTTACCCCGAATAATTTGCCGAACCCGCCTTGAGTCAATCCGAACTCAAGGCGTTTCCTTTTTACCTGTTCGCCTTGCCCCTCAAAGATAAAACGATTATATTCGTCAAGAAGCTTGTCCGGTTCAATGCCGAAAATTTCCGCGCACTTTTGTATCGCATTGATAGGATAGCTTGTAAGCGTCCCGCTTTCATATCGTGCATATGTACTCCTGTCGATTTTCAGCAGCTCCGCCATTTCCTTTTGGAACAGTCCGCGTCTTATGCGATAGTACCTAAGCTTGTCCGATACCGTTTCGGTATCTTGGGGCAGCATATAGTCGGCAAGCCTGAAAATATGTTCATACAAAGGAACACATTTTACAACGCCGCGGCAATTCCTGACGCATACTGCCAAACGTCCCTCGGAAGCAACATACCTTGCGGCATTGTGTTCCAATGCGGTACAATAGCATTTTCAATACACCTGGAAGCATAAGTGGCAAACCTCGTTTTCTTGGCATAATCAAAGGTGGAAACCGCCTTGATAAGCCCGATAGTGCCTATGGAAATAAGATCCTCCTGATCGGTGGTAACGTTGTAATATTTTTTTATGATATGCGCGACGAGCCGCAGGTTGTGCTCAATAAGCTTGTTCCGCGCGGCGGAGTCCCCCTCCCCCATTTTTCTGAAGCACTCTTCCTCCTCCGCGGCGGAAAGGGGCTTGGGAAACACTCCTCCCGACTCTAAATGCAGCGCAAAAAACAGCAGATTTTCCAGCGCAAGATTTATTAATTCCGTGAACAACCCTCTCAGCTCCCTATATTTTTATTTTATTAAATCTTATGCGCCGTCGGGAATGTCCTATTAAGAATAAATATAAAAAATTTACTTTATTTATATTGTACAGCCCTGTAACAGTGCAAGCCCGCCCCGACCATGATATCTCCGCAGTCGGGGCGGGTTTGCATTATTTATATGAAATTGTCACGGACTTCATGGTGTAATCAATCTTAGGCGCGGGCGTTGACGCAAGATATTCTTCATATTCCGCATCGCTCATATTGGGGGGAAGCGTTACCCAGTCGCCGAGCTGGGAGTCGTCAAGTCCGTCGTAGCATATTGTCAGCACGCCGTTGTTGGCGGTAAAGCCGCAGACGCCTTTCAAGTCCGCCGAATATGTGTCTATCAGTTTATTGTCTCTGTAGAATTTAAAATCATACCTGCCGTTGTTGTAAGAATAGGTGATAACGTTGCCGTCGTTGTCGATAGTCAGTCCGTGGGATTCCCGATAGCTTTGGGTTTTCAGCACGTAATATTTGCCGTTGTCAAGAACATAGGACTCGCCGTCCTTAAAATATTCCCTCTCTTTTGTATTCTGTTTTATTGTATAATCAATGAGGTCTTCTCCCTCGGGTACTGTTGTCATGTAGCTGTCTCTTATGTCGCGCCATTCGGAGCTGTACCAGATGATCTTGCCGTTAGATTCGTAAAGCTGCTGAACGCTTCTCTGCTCTTTAAACGTTACCTCGCCTGTTTTCAGGTCGATAATGCCGCAGTAATCCTTGCAGTCTTTCGGAACAGAGCCGCCTTCGTTTTTCTGAAAGCCCACATAATCGCCCGTTATTGCGAGAAAATTTAAAACGTCAAGCGGACGATCCTGCTCTACTGTGTAAAGCACCTGTTTGTTTTTGCCGTCCATATCCATTGAATAAATAGTCCTGTTATTTTTCGTCATATAGACAATTTTTTCGCCGTTTGTGTCAAAGTTTATGCTTTGAGGATACTTGTTTTTGGAAATCTCGTTAAGCTCCTTGTCAAGCTTGACGATAAATTTTGCCCTGCCTGAAAAGCCAAAAACCTCGGTATATATAAGGTAAAGGTCGTCGCCGCACTGCTTTAAAGTATCGTATCCCAGTCTGATTTTTTNTCCNTTNTCGTTTACATANCTTTCAACGGTGTAGGAATTTTTTATACTGCCGTTTTCGTCCAGNGTGTATATTATNATACCNNCGTTNTCANNGTCATANCCNTNNTAGTANACNNTGCCNTNCTCNTCGGCGANTTTCGCAATTCCATTGTACGGNGNNTCAACNGTCNTGCCGACGGTAAATTCAAACCCTGTCTTTGCTTCCGTCTCCGCTTCCTCCTGAACCGCGGGAACGNCNNCNGCCGCATAAATTGTGGGTACGCATGAAATCGCCATTGTAAGGGCGGCGGTAAAAGCCGCAATTGCTTTAATAGATTTTTTCATAATATTATCTCCTTTTTAATTGTGATTTTTAAATTTATTCTGCCTGTTTAAAGGTCTTTTCGTAGATAGAAACATTGTCATTCTGCGTATATTTGATAGTGTTGTCGTCACCGAAAACATAAGGTTCTTGTATCGGCTCGGAAATCGGGTGCAGCTTCTCCTTGTAGGCTATAACCTCGTATTCGCCCTCTATAGGCATACCGCCCCGCCAGAAAGCTTCGCCGTTTTCGTTGGTGCGGGTAAGGACATAACCGCCGTACTCATCGGAAAANCCCGGGTGCATTACGCCGTCCTTTGGCTTTAAAATTACCGTATATTCNTCGGNCANNANTTNTCCGTCTGCGCCGCGAAGAATTACTCCCAGCTTTGGGTAATTATACTGATACTCGTCTTCGGGGTTAAAGAATGACAGCANTATCTCGGTTGTGTTTTCGTCAACACGTACGCTGTTGTGCCACATTGTATTGCCGTCAGTATACATGATAGTCGCCTGATCTCCAAAATCCGCCATTCGGTACTGGCTGTTGGGCAGCGCCGTTGACATATAAAATTCATAATCGCCGTAAGCTATCCTAAGCTCGATATCCTCACCGTAGGTCATGGGGATAGTCCCCGCCTTTTCAATGTTTTCCATATCAAAATTGGTGTATACGGTATTCCAGTCGGGAAACTCGGGGTTTTCCTCATAGGTAAATATCATAGGCAGGTAGTCTATACGCACGTTTTTGACAGGCTCGCCTGTTTCCTGATCCACAATTCTAAGGGTCACAAGAGCCGTGTTTTCGGGTATCTGAACCGTCTCGGAGTTTGTTTCCGTCTCGTCGCCCGGGAGATTATCCGAAATATCCACGTTGAAAACTAATTTCCCGATAATAAGAGCCATTGCTATCATTGCCGCGGCAGCGACAAACGAAGCCATTCTTAGCCTTGTCTCTCCTCCTTTTCTTACTTCAATAGGAAACGTTTCCGTCAGGGGAAAATCTTCCGTTTCGGCATAAAGCCGCGAGAACACCTTTTCTTTCAGCTCGCCGTTTGCCGAAACGCTGTCATAAGCTTCTTTAATATCATTGATCTTCATGGGTATACCTCTCAATCTTCAAGCTCTAAACGGAGCATTTTGCGGGCGCGGTGCAGGTCTGAACCCACCGTTCCCGGACTTTTCCCCGTTGCTTCGGCAATTTCTTCAATAGTCATTCCCTCGTAGTAAAACAGATAAACCGCGTTCCGCTTTGCTTCGGGAAGCTTTCTTATAAGCTCCAGAAGCTCACAGCGTTCCATTCCGCCGTCCGTGGAAATATAGGGATATTCCCACAGCGGCTGAAAATTTCTGAACGCCGTAAAGCGGTTCAGGTCTCGGCAGGCGTTGATAGTCACGCGAATTATCCACGCTTTTTTGTGAGCCTCGTCCCGAAAAGCGTTCCCGTTTTTCGCAAGGCGAATAAACACCTCTTGAACAATGTCCTCGGCGTCGTGATAATTTTTGGTGTTTTGCACGGCTATTCTCAAAACCGTGTTGGAATAGGTCTCGAAGTCCTGTTCCAGAAGAATTTTTTCTGTTTTAGTCATTGCAATGAACTTCCTTTCGGCTGCGTCTCACTAATAAAACGAATGAAAAGGGTATTTTTTTGCACTTTAAAAAAATTTTTTTATTTTTCTGCAAACTCTTTATCCTGTCAGCTATAACAATATCTGTTTTGTCGCAACCTCTTGGCAGAAGCGTTTGTCATGCTCCACAAACAAAAGCGTTGCTTCGGAAGCTTTAAGCAGTTCCTCAATTTGTATCCTCGACAGAACGTCAATATAGTTTAACGGCTCGTCCCAGATGTAAAGGTGAGCCTGCTCCGACAGGCTTCTGGCAAGCATTACTTTTTTCTTCTGCCCCTGACTGTAGCTTTCAATGGGACGTGAAAAAAGCTCTCTCGAAAAATCAAGCTTCCGCAGTATCGCTTTGAATAAAGCTTCGTCCACATCATATTTTTCGGCGTAATCGTCAAGCGTCCCCCGCAGGCTGTCCGCGGACTGGCATACATACGATATTTTCAATCGGCTTCCCATTGTTATCGTTCCCTGATAATTTTCGTTTTCACCTAAGAGAAGCTTTATAATACTGGTTTTGCCGCTTCCGTTCTGACCGCATATTGCAATACGGTCGCCCTGACAAACAGTAAAGCTTACGTCCTTGAAAACAGCTTCGCCGTCGTAACAAAGAGAAACGTTACGAAAATCTATCATTTGGGAGCTGTGATATTTCAATGGCGACAATTTCAGGGAAGACACTTCCTCAACGTTTTTCAGAAGCTTGTTTTTCTCCGAAATATTTTTCTCAATGCGCGTCTCCATGGACTTTGCGCGGTTCATCAGCTTGGCGGACTTTTTCGAGATGAAATCTCTTCTGCCCGTAGATTTTTCGGTTTTTGTCGGGTCAAAACCTATTTTCTCGGCGGCAAGCTTGTCGGAATGCGCCGCAGCTTTTTTCGCCGCTTGCTCCAGCTGATTTATCTCTTTTTTCAGGCGTTCGTTTTTAGTCCGTTCAAACTGCTCCTGACGTTCGCGGTTTTCATTCCATGTGCTGAAATTGCCTTTCTGCACCTCAATGTTCATTTTGTTTATGACTAAAATGTGGTCAACGCAGGCGTCGAGAAATGCTCTGTCGTGGGAAACAAGAATAAATCCCGATTTCTTTTTAAGGTATGCCGCAAGAATTTCTCTTGCGTGAGCGTCAAGATGATTTGTAGGCTCGTCGATAAGCAGAAAGCTGTTTTCCCGCAGGAACATTCCTATAATAAGAATTTTCGTCTGCTCGCCGTTGGAAAGCAGCTCAAACGGACGGTACATTAACGCTTCGTCCGCTTCAAGCAGACTAAGCTCCCGACGTATCTGCCAGTCCTCGGCTTGCGGAGCTATCTCCCGAATAACGTCCGCCGCAAAATACGCGTCTGCGGGAGTATAGGGAAAATACTCAAAATCCACCGAAGATATTATTTCACCCGTGTACTCCAATTCGCCCATAAGCAATTTAAGCAGGGTAGTTTTGCCCCGACCGTTCCGTCCCGTAAAGCCAAGCTTCCATGCCGTGTCAAGCTGCAAATCAACATTTTCAAATACTTTTTCAAAGCTTCCGTCATATTCAAACGAAAGGTTTCTGATATTAATAAGCGACATATATATCCCTCCATGTTCAATAAAAAATAAAAGACCGCAGAAAATATCCGCAGTCTTTAAAACACAAAAAGATACGCCCATAATAACAGAACGCATTGCCCGCAAACGCAGGCTTTATGATTTAAGAAAGTGCGAACATTTCCTGCCCGCATATCAGCGCACGACAAACAGCACGGGGTATACCTGTGCTAAAACCGTATTTATGATATGCAAAAAATCAGCAAGAAACTGTACGCATCTTTCCACCTCAAATCGTTTTTATTGCTTTCGCAAAAATATAATAACACAAAAACAATGTTTTGTCAAGTAGGTATTTTTAATTTTTATTATGCTCTTATATCAAGACCGGCTTGGATTTCCGACGGGAGTTCGGGCTTGGATTTGTTTCTGTGGACTTCCCTATAGACCTCGTTGAAAGTGCTATTATACACGTTTACCAATGCTTCCCATACCTGATTTTCTGCGGAAGTCCAAGTTGTTGACCAGCCATATTTAGAGTCATATATTCCGACTTCCTCCCCATTTTCATCATAAGCCCGCATAAAAACGTGGTTGTCTGTTCTCGTATAATTGCCTTTAAAAGACCCTCCGTCAAATTTTTCGTCAACATCAAGAAGATACACCCAAATATTCGTTGGGTCTTTGAACCTTTCAATTTCAGCGGACATTCCCTTTTGGGCTTTTGCAAAAATCACTTTTCGGTCGGGAGCAACCTTTTCACGGCATTGGTGCATAAAGCTTGTTGCTTCATAACTGCGCTCACCTTTTAAAGCGTCACGGTATGCGAGCTGCTCTATTTTTTGGAGATTTTTCTCGTTCAGTCCCTCGCTTATATCCTTTTTCTTTGCGGACTTCTTGCCCGAAGCTTTAGCGGTTGAACTGTATCCGATTTTATTTAAGTTTAAAGACAGGTTCATTTTTATCCCTCATTTTGTTGAATATTTTACCCGCCCCCTTGATAGGGGGCAAGGCAAATTTTAGTGTTGTAATATCTAACCTTGGGGGTAGAACAAGGGTCAAGGCTCAGCCTTTTGAAATATAACAGTATCGAAGCATAATTACCCATGGGAGCATTTTACCACTATTGATAAAGTATGCCCATAGGGGTCAAGGCTCAGCCTTTTGACATATAACAGTACCGAAGCATAATTACCCATGGGAGCATTTTACCACTACTGATAAAGTATGCCCAAAAGGGTCAAGGCTCAGCCTTGTCGTTGTCGTCGAAGATGTCTCCGCACTCGGGACAGAATTTTGGGGGATTTTTCTGGTCGGCAGGCTCCCAGCCGCACTTGTCGCACTTGTAAATAGGTTCTCCCGCAGGCTTGGGTTTGCCGCACTCCGCACAGAATTTGCCCTTGTTTACCGCGCCGCAGGAGCAAGTCCAGCCGTCCTCGGCAGGTCTGGGCTTTCCGCACTCGGAGCAGAACTTTGTTGTGTTTTCCGTTCCGCAGGAGCATTTCCAGCTGCCCACAGGTGCTGGCTTGGGCTTTGCACACTCGGAACAGAATTTTCCCGTATTTACCGCGCCGCAGGAGCAAGTCCAGCTTCCAGCCGCGGGAGCAGCCTGCTGTGCTTGCTGCGCTTGGGACTGTTGCTGCTGTGCCATGCCATAAAGGGCGTTTGCGTTAAAACCGCCCTGCTGCTGCGCCATGTTCATTCCCATAAAGCCTACCATTGCGCCGCCGCTGTTCTTTGCCGCGGACTGCATTGCCGCGCTCTGGGCTTCCACCATAGTAGCCGCCGCCATTGAGGGGTCACGGTTCACAGCCTTGCGCTGCAAGTCCTTTATCATCTGCTCGTCCTCGGGAGGTATCGTCACGGAATTGATACCGAAAGAAGCAACCTTAATTCCGCGGAGTTCAGTCCACTTTTTGGAAAGGACTTCGTTAAGAGCGTCCGCAATTTCAAGAGTGTGTCCCGGGAGCGCGCTGTATCTTACACCCATATCGGAAATTTTTGCAAAAGCGGGCTGCAAAGCCGTCATAAGCTCGCTGCGGAGAGTGCTGTCTATACCGTCCCTGCGGTACTCGCCGCTGACGTTGCCGCAAACGTTGGTGTAGAAAAGCAGCGGGTCGACGATTTTATATGAATACTCACCGTTGCAGCGGATAGACACGTCGATGTCGAGACCGATATTTCTGTCCACAACTCTGAAAGGAACGGGGGCGGGAGTGCCGTATTTGTTGCCCACGATTTCCTTGGTGTTGAAGTAGTAAACTCTCGTATCCCTGCCTGTGATCCCGCCGTGAGCAACTCTGTCCACCATTGAGGAAAAGGTCTCCTTTATGCTTGTACCCAGGTCGCCCGCAAAAATTGACGGCTCACCCGAGATGTTGAACTCGTATTCTCCGGGCTCCGCGCAAACGTCAAGAATTTTTCCGTTCTCAACGATTATCATGCACTGACCGTCAGCAACGGCAATTCCCGAGCCTTGTGTGATAATATTATCGTCCCCCTTGTTCTGGGAACGTCCGTTGACTTTTTTCTGACCCTTTTTCACAAGCACGTCGCTTGACATTGCTTCGCAGTAGAAAAATTCCTTCCACTGGTCGGCAAGAGTACCCTTTACAGCGTTTACCGCCGCTTTGATAAGACCCATATGTAACAGCTCCTTTTAGAATTTATTCTTATTTTTGTACGCATAAGACTAAACATATTATACATTATTTTAAAAAAATTTTCAATACTTTTCGGCAATTTTGCGGAAACGTTTCACCAATTGCATATAAAAAACGAACGCAGACCTGCTGCGTTCGCGAAAAACAAGATCAAATCACTGCTGATTTTTACTGCCGAGCAATCTTTCAAAAACAGACGCCGCGGATATGTTGAAGATACCGCCGAAAGAAAATGACTTTGATTTTTTTTCTTTCAGTTCCTTCTTTTCCTGTCTTGTTCTGTATCTGTAGCCGTCGGACTCTTTATCGGTTTTTGAGGAATAAATACCTGCGTCCTCGCTGTCCTCGCCCTTGATATACCGATCGTACTTGGACGTGGTCACGCTCTCGGATTTATCGGACGAGCTGTTCTTATTCTTGGTCGTATTCTGCTGGATATCCTTCAGCGATGATGATGAGCTTATGCCGCTTACTGCCATTGCTATTTCCTCCTTTCGTCGGTTTTTTACCCTTAAATTTATTATAGCACTTATGAAATTTGCTGTCAAGTGTTTTGTACAGAAATAAGGAAAATATCAAAGCTCCCTAAGAGAGAAAACGCCGTCCTCATATATCATATAGCTTTTAGGCATACCGTTTTTCGGCAGGGAGACCGAACCGGGGTTCATATAAGTATAGCCGCGGCTCTCGTCGATAGTCTGCACATGGGTGTGACCGTGCAGGAGGATATCTCCGTCGTTCAGAAGCGGCGGGGTGTCCGTGTTGAACTTGTGCCCGTGGGTGAGAAAGACCGTCCTGCCGTCAAGGTACAAAAGGGCGTATTCCGCCATTATGGGGAAGTCCAGCACCATTTGGTCTACCTCTGTATCGCAGTTGCCGCGGACGCACAAAAGCTGATTTTTGCGCTCGTTCAGCATTGCTATTACTTTTTTGGGAGCATAGTCCGCAGGCAGGTCGTTCCTCGGACCGTGGTAAAGGATATCTCCCAGCAGGAAAAGCTTTTCCGCCCTTTCCTCGTCAAAGCGTTTCAGCATTTTTTCGCAGCATTCCGCCGCGCCGTGTATGTCGGAAGCAAACATAAGCTTCATTTTGATTTTCCTTTCTTTTTAGGATAAAGCATGAACCGTCCCCGAAAAAAAATATCACGCCGTTACGTCAAGGCTTTTTGAGGTACTTCCCGCGTCTCCCGAAATTATCGCTCTTTCCGCATAACCTTTTGTCGCTTCGTAATCAGCCCTTGCGTTTGCGCGGCGGACTTTTCTTGCCTCGTTTGTATTCTGCGCCTGTGCCGTGGTGTACTTCGCCTTTTTCGCCTTGAATTTTTTCTTCTTTTTGCTGAGGCTCCTGACCTTTTTGCCCTGAGCTTTAGCCTTTGCCTCGGCTCTTTTCCGCCTTGCCTTTTCGGCGCTCTCCTCCGCTTCGGCTTTTTTCTCCGCCCGCTTTTCGGCAGCGGCACGGCTCTCTTCCTTTTGAGCGCGCCGCAAATCGCGTTCCGCCTTGAGCTTCTCCGCCTGAGAGGGAAGCCTTGAATACTCGCCGCTTCTGATAAAATCGCGCTCTGCCTTGTTTATCGCGGACATTCTCTGAAAATCGCTCATGACCGCTTCAAGCTTTTCATCGTCGGACATTGAAGCGCTGTTCATAGCGGAGCTTACTCTGTCCGCGGCGTAAGCAAGGTGGTGCATTCTGAACTTCTGAACGTCCTCTTTAGTGCGGCACATTCTAAGCTCATGCTCATAAATTTTACGCTCGTTTTCCGCGGTCACAGCGCGCTGATATGCCGCCTCGTCCTTGCTTTTGAGATATTTCAGCTCGCTTGCCGTCAGCATACCGCCGCGGGCGGCTTTATTTTTAATGCTGTTCAGGACTTGGTCGTTGTCCTTTGCTTTTTCCTTTTCCTGTTCCTTTTTCTTAAAGGTATCCTTTTGCTTTTCCACCCATTCGCTTGCGGTTTTTATGCCGTCGGCTTTATAGTTGCCCGTCCGCTGCTTCTGCTCCCATTTTTTCTGCATATCCATGTTTTTAAGGTAGCTGTTCACAGAATACAGGTCGGTCGCTTTAACATCAAGCATTGCTTTCTTCTCCTTTCCCGAAAATTTTTGCGTACATACGCTTATATCTAATATATATATCGGCAGGAGTTTCAAAAACTTTAGGTTTTTTTTGAAAAATTTTATAGTAAAAATTACTAAAATTTTGCCCGTCACCCTGATGAACGCTTGATCTCGCCGATAAAGCTGCGGTACAATTTGTATTTCAAAACCCTATGAAACATAATACTGCGCCTGCGCCGCAAACATTTCCGAATAAATACCGCCCGGAAGTTCGGCAAGCTCGTCATGGGTGCCGTATTCTTTTATAGTGTCCTCCGCAAACACCGCTATCTTGTCGCAGAACTTGCAGCTTGACAGCCTGTGAGAAATATATATCGCCGTCTTTCCCCCAACAAGAGTGTTGAACTGGCGGTAAATATCGTACTCCGCAACAGGGTCGAGAGCCGCCGTGGGTTCGTCCAGAATAACTATGGGAGCGTCCTTGTACAGCGCGCGGCTTATTGCGGTCTTTTGCTTCTGACCGCCGGAAAGCTCAGTGCCTTTTTCGTCAAAGCTTTTGAACAGCGTTGTGTCAAGACCGTGTTCAAGCTTCTGCGCGTCTTCGTACAGTCCCGACTGTTTAAGGACTTCATTTATACGGTCGTCGTCAGCTTCAGCCTTAAGGGCAATATTCTCTCTCAAGCTGAAAGCAAAAAGCTGGAAGTCCTGGAAAACCACCGCAAAAAGCCTGCGGTATTCTTCCTCGGAATATTCTTTTATATTCACGCCGTCTATGAGAATTTCTCCCTCGGTAACGTCGTAAAGCCTGCACAAAAGCTTTATGAAAGTGGTCTTGCCCGCGCCGTTAAGTCCAACTATGGAAAGATGTTCCCCCGAGGCAATTTTGATGTTGATATTTTTCAGCACGTAATTTTCGGAACGGGGATATTTGAACCCGACGTTCACAAATTCAATGACGTGTTCACCGTCCTTAACAGGCTTGTCGCCCTTTACCATTGCGGCGGGGTAATTCATAAATTCAATGTATTTGTGGGCGTAATCGCACTTTTTTGATATGTCCTGAATACCTGTTATAATTCTGTGCAAGCTCCAGTAAAATTTGCTTGAACCGCTTACGCACATTGAAAAATCGCCTATGGTTATCGCCTTTGTCAGCGCAAGAAAGCCTATATAAAAGTAGCTTAATCCGTCACGGAATGAATTAACAAAATCCATGACCCATGAATTTTTGCAGCCTTTCGCGCTCTGATCTATCCATTCCTCACTCTGCACATCGCTGAAATGCTCCGCTTTTTTGCACATCATGTCCGCGCTTTCATAAAGCCTTATATCCTTGCCGAATCGGAAATCCGCAAGAGCGTACAGAACGTACCCGAAAACACGGTTATGCTTTGCAAGCCTTAAAAAGGAAGCTTTTTGCAGCTCGTTATTTTTTGCGTTGAAAATCGAAATGATTATCAGCGAAATTATCTGCACGGGAAGCAGCAGCGGACAGGTGAAAAGTATCACCACCGACACGCCGCACAAAAGCGCAGCCTGCTGTATCATAAAGATAAAGGAATCCATGATCCCGCACACGCCGCCGCTGTACCAGTCCATGCCCTCCTTGGCTTTTTGCAGGGTGTCCAGAGCCTCGGGGTTCTCGGTATTTTCAAAATCCATTGCCATTGCGTGGTCGCCTATCTGAACGTCGATATACTCGTCAAACCACTCCTTTGCCACACTTTTGAGCTGTACCAGAATACTGTTTGAATAGTTGACAAACGTATGCACAACTATAAAAAATCCAACATACAATACCGCTTTTCTGATATGCTCCTCGCCGCCTCCGCCGATGACNGCAGCCGCCTCGTCGATAATAAATTTCGGCATGATAACTTCNATTATCTCATANGCGAAGCCAAGGATAANAGTGAGTATNTATAAAATAAACAGAGACGGTTTTTCNCNCCANACAAGCTTTATCATAAACAGCAGGGTCTCACGGGTAATGTGATTTTTTTCTTTTTTCTCTTTTTTATTTTTACACATTTTCTATCGCCTCCTCTTCGGGATCGTCAACATAATACTGCGCCTGAATTTTAAACATTTCGGCATACGCCCCGCCGTTTTCAAGCAGTTCCTTGTGCGTGCCAAGCTCNACCATTTCNCCGTNNTTGAACATTGCNACCTCGCTGCANAACTGNGTNGAGCTTAATCTGTGNGAAATATACACCGCNGTTTTGCCGCCGATAAGCTTGTCNAAATCNCCGTACANNTTGCTTTCCGCAAGNGCGTCCAAAGCGGCGGTAGGCTCGTCAAGAACNACCACNGGAGCGTCCTTGTANAGCGCTCTTGCAAGAGCAAGCTTCTGCTTTTCGCCGCCNGACAAGTCCGTGCCGTCGTCNTANATNACCTTTAAAATTTCCGTNTCAATACCGTTTGNAAGCTCCTTTAATTTCTCCCCGAAGCCCGATTTTTCAAGGCAGNTTTCCGAAAGCGNTTTATCCGTGTTGTCGGGNGACTTCATTGAAACGTTTTCCGAAAGCGGGAACGCAAACAAATTNACTTCCTGAAAAACAGGNGAGAAAATACGGTAGTAGCTTGTCTTGCTGTACTCNTGNACNTTTACTCCGTTCAGCAAAATTTCCCCCTCGGTAGGCTCGTACAAGCGGAGAAGAAGCTTTATAAATGTNCTTTTTCCCGCGCCGTTAAGTCCCACAACAGCAAGCCTGCTGCCCGCCTTTAAGGTCAGGGACANNTTTTTCAGCGCATAATTTTCCGCCTTNGGATATTTAAAGGAAACGTTNNTNAACTCAAATTCATAGCTGTCATATTCGGGAACTTCCTTTCCNATATCGGGATCTCCGCCGTCCATNTCAAGGAAGCTGCGCCAGTCGTCAACCTCNCGGCTGCGCTGCAAAAGGTCGGCAATACTGTCCATGATGTACCATACATATGTGTAAAACGTAGTTGCGGACGCTACGTAAAGGCTGAAATTGCCTATCGTCATCTCGCCCTTTGAAGCCTTGTACAGAAGCCAGCCGTACACGATTANCCNCGANGCCGCAAAGCAGAGGTTGGTGCATATNTTGCAGACCGCCCATATNTTCTCATTTTTTACCTGNCCCTCGTATCTTGTCCTTTTTTCCTTTTTGAATTTTTCCGTCAGCCATTCCCGCAAGCCGAACATTCTTATATCCTTTGCGGCGGCAAAATCGCAGGTGGTNNTGCTCATGTAATTATTCCTGCGCCACCAGTTGGCAAGNGGATCCCANACCTCTTTTTTGCACCTTTTGTTTGCGTGGTTTTTNGAGGCAAANGCNATCACGCACAANNCGACCAATNCCAGNACAACAAAAATATTCANTGTACCCAGAATTANAAGTCCCACCGCTGTTATCGCNGAAGNTTCAAGCAGATCGACGACCTTCCTCATCATACCCTCAAGACCTGCCTCATTGCCTTGTGCGGCCCTGCCGCCTTTTTCACGGCAGTCCATAACGTCCGAGTCCTCGGTGTTTTTGAAGTCGATTGTCATAATTTTTCTGTTGAATTCCACCATCATTTTCATTCTGGCATAGATAAACCACGACCATTTGCTGTTCCGCCAAGTGTTNACCATGGTTGAAGCTATCTGCACCGCCGTGACCATTGCAATAAGCCAAAGCAGNCTTTCCCAGCCCTTTTCGCCNGTTATCATGTCCACAACNAATTTTGTGATAAACGACCATAAGTACTGCATAAGCGGCGCGCATANTATGCCTATTGGAATGTACAGCCGCATTTTCGGCACGTACCTGAACATACCNCTCATNACGTACCGCATATTGCTGAACAGCCCGTAATCCTTGTGGTANGGNTTNTGNTTTTCGTCCTTTTNCTTTTTCATANTATCTCCCCTTGCTGATTTTATNNTATNANTTTTTATTTCNGNNNTTTTNAACGTCCGATAATATAGTGTGCNAAAATTAAAATTGGTTTGCNGAAAAATAAAAAAATTTTGTTTAAAANAATTGTAACACATATAATGCGACAACAGTATGTCATATTAGAGCAAGACTTAAAATTAACTTAATAAATCCGTCTTAAGAAACAAGAGGCAAGAAGCAAGAATTTAACTGATTGTTTTATTTATTTGGGCTTAGAGCGTGTTAAGAGAATTTTATTGATTGCTATAAAATAAAAAATTGTAAATACATTTTACCATACATAACAGTAAACGTCAATAAAAAATAAACAGCTATGAAAAATCAAATTCATAGCCGTTTAATATGATATTGCCGTCTTTTTTATTTAAGCTTTATCCGTCATAAGACCGCAGAGCAGCTCGGAAAATTCCAGCGGGTCGTCTATTGCCATGCCCTCGATAAGCAGAGCCTGTGTGTATAAGATCTTGCTGTATGCCGCAAGCTTGTCCTTGTCCGTCTCGTGAAGCTTTTGCAGTGTCTTGAACATATCGTGGTTCGGATTTATTTCCAGAACCTTTTCCGCCTTTACATTGTGTTCGTTTCCGGGCATTGCCGCAAAGGTCTTTTCCATGTCAAGAGAGATCTGTCCCTCGTTTGTGAGACAGCAGGGGTGAGTTTTAAGACGCTCGGAAAGCCTTGCTTCCTTTATCTTGTCGCCCAAAGCCTCCTTGATGCAGGTGAACAAGTCCTTGTTGTCCTCCGCAAGCTTTTTGAATTCCTCTTTCTCCTCGGGAGTTTCAATGTCAAGGTCGGAAGCCGATACCGACTTGAACTGCTTCTCCTCGTAATTCATGAGCATTTGCAGAGCGAATTCGTCCACGCTTTCCGTAAGATACAGAATTTCATAGCCCTTGTCCTTAACGACTTCGGTCTGGGGCAGGCAGTCTATCTTAGCAACGCTTTCGCCCGCCGCATAGTAAATGTACTTCTGATCCTCTTTCATGCGGGAAACATATTCGTCCAGCGTAACAAGCTTCTTTTCAAATGAGCTGTGGAACATAAGCAGGTCTTTCAGCAAATCCTTGTTTACGCCGTAGCCGTTGTAAACGCCGAATTTCACCTGTAAGCCGAAAGCGTTCCAGAACTTTTCGTATTTCTCACGCTCGTTGGAGAGCATTTTTTTCAGCTCATTTTTAATAGTACGCTCCAAGGATTTCGCAATAAGCTTCAGCTGCCTGTCGTGCTGGAGCATTTCACGGGAAATATTCAGGGACAAATCCTGCGAGTCCACAAGACCCTTTACAAAGGAAAAATGGTCGGGGAGCAGGTCTTCGCACTTGTCCATAATAAGCACGCCGCTTGAGAAAAGCTGCAAGCCCTTTGTAAATTCCTTTGTGTAATAATCCATTGGAGCTTGTGAGGGAATGTACAGCAAAGAGTCGTAAGTAGCCGTACCCTCCGCCTTTGCGTGAATGTGAGCAAGAGGCTCGTTGTAGTCGTAGAATTTTTCGCGGTAGAACTTGTTGTACTCCTCGTCGGTGATTTCCGACTTGCTCTTTCTCCAAAGGGGAACCATGCTGTTGAGGGTCTCAATTTCGGTGTGGGTCTCGTACTCGGCAGGAACGTCCTCCGTGCCCGTGCCCTCTTTCAGGTGGTCGTGCTCCGTCTCCATTTTAATGGGGAAACGAATGTAGTCGGAATATTTTTTAACAAGCTGTTTGATTTTGTACTGCATAAGGTAATCGTCATAGCTTTCGTCGTCGGTGTTGTCCTTTAAAGTCAGGCGAATTTCCGTACCAACGTCGTCCTTTTCGCACTCTTCAATGGTGTAACCCTCAACGCCCTCGGACTTCCAGAGGTAAGCCTTTTCCTCGCCGTAAGCCTTTGAACGGACTTCCACCTCTTTCGCAACCATAAACGCCGAGTAGAAGCCAACGCCGAACTGACCGATAATGTCAATGTCCTCCGCGGCAGCGTTTTCCGTCTTGAAAGCAAGAGAACCGCTGTTTGCGATAGTGCCGAGGTTGTTTTCAAGCTCGTCCTTTGTCATGCCTATGCCGTTGTCGGTAATGGTCAGCACGCCGTTATCCTTGTCTGCGGTGATAAAAATTTGGAAATCGTCTTTGTTCATGTTCACCTTGTCGTCGGTGAGGGACTTGAAATAAAGCTTGTCGATAGCGTCGCTTGCGTTGGAAATAAGCTCACGGAGAAAAATCTCCTTGTGAGTATAGATCGAGTTGATCATCATATCAAGGAGACGCTTGGACTCCGCCTTGAATTGTTTGGTTTCCGCCATGTAAAACACCCTTTCATATATACTAAATGTAATATTATTAGCACTTTGATTGTAAAAGTGTTAGCACTCAATATCTTTGAGTGCTAAATACAGTATAAACCAATACTCCGCCGATTTCAAGAGGGGAGACGTATTTTTTACAATTTGTACATATTTTTATTTTTGGGGTCTTTTCTTTGGGTACGGCTCTTTAATAAGTGTGCGCCCGAGAATATAGTCGGTGGAGGTTTTGTAGAAGTCGGCGAGGGTCAGCAGGTGTTCTATCGGGATTGTGCGGAAGCCTCGTTCATACCTTGAATAAACTGTCTGCTGTATTCCAAGAATTTCGCTTATTTGCTTTTGGGACATATCCATATCCTCTCTAAGGTCTTTTAAACGCTGAAAATACATAAAGATCACTCCTATTGTTAGTACCATTATGTACTTGACAATAACATATATTTATGTTAAAATAGTTATATTAGTACCATACGGCTTTATAAATTTGTAGGGGACGGGTCTCCATGTCAATACAGACAGTCCCGTGGTTTCCGTACCTCGGGCGGGGAGACCCCGCCCCTACATACGTGCGAGGGAGGTGTGCAAATGAACGATTTTGATATAGAAAAGATTGACGCGGAGTTTGAAAACCTGATCAAAAACTGCGACGAATTGAGCACTAAAATGTTGAATGAAAAGAGAAAAGTTGAATACATTGCGCTGAGAACAATGTACACAAGAATGTCGGAAATACGTTATAAAATATATCTGGCAAAGGGTTTTCTGAACATTTGGAGCAGAGTGGAGAATACCGACCATGAAAGCGATTTCAAAAGGCTTGCCAATTACTGCTTCAACGATCTTCTCGTCAATCTTAATCTTGATATTATATACGCCGAAACCCACAGCGGCGATATACTACACTTTTTGGATCTTTTTTCCTGCTGGCGGAAATTGTGCAGGCTCTATCAAAGCTATTATGCGCTGAAATTCGCTTATGCACGTAATAACGAAATATAAAATTTCTCCTGTAAAATTTGTGGCAGGAGATTTTTTCATTTTTCCTTGCAGTATTGCGAAAAATATGTTATAATTAGGTGTATGCTGTTTATCAGCCATTTACTGTAAAAAAGGTGAAAATTTTGGATATATACGAGACTATGAAATATCTTAACAGCTTCTCCAAATCGGGAGCGCCTGTGAATAATTTGTTAAGATTTGTAAGAATTATGCGGGCTTTGGGCAACCCGCAGGAGCAGTTAAGCTTCGTCCACGTCGCGGGGACTAACGGAAAAGGCTCTACCGTGAGAATGATTTCCAACGGTCTTATAAGCGCAGGGTACAGGGTCGGGGAGTTCACTTCCCCCTATATCAGAGTTTACAACGACAGGATACGTATAAATAATGTTAATATTTCCGACATGGAACTTTCAGAAATAGTCACGCAAATCCAGCCAATTATAGACGATTTATGTACGGATTGCAGCCAATTTGAGATTTCTACGGCTATTTCCTTTATATATTTTGCGGCAAAAAAATGTGATATCGTTGTAATGGAAGCGGGTCTCGGCGGCTTGCTGGACTGCACAAATATCATCGAGAAAAGCTGCGCTTCGGTAATAACTTCCATTTCCCTCGACCATACCGCCATTCTCGGCGACACCATAGAAAAAATTGCCAGACAAAAGGCGGGCATTATCAAGCAGGACTGCCCCACAGTTCTTGCCCCCTCCCAGAAGCGGGAGGTGTACGCTTTGATGTACAGAACGGCAATGCAGTTCAACTCCACGTTTGTAACCCCCAACACCGACAGGCTGAAAATCGAAAAGTGCGACTACACGGGGAATAAGATAAATTACAAAAATTTTCCATANGTCACCGCCATGCTGGGCAGACATCAGATAGACAACGCCCTGACGGCTATCGAGACCCTTAATTTGCTGAAAAGACGGGGCTTNGGNAAGCTTTCCTACGTGCATATTTANAACGGCGTTAAGACNGCCGAGGTGGAAAGCAGGTGTCAGGTCATTCACAGCGACAAGCCCTTTGTAATGATAGACGGCGCNCACAATCCCGACGGCATGAGGGCTTTGGCGGACTTTATAAGAACTGTNCCCAAGTCCCCGAAAATAATGATCTGCGGCATGATGGAGGACAAGGACTGGGAGACCTCCGTTGGCTACATAAGCCGCTATATCGACAAGGCGGTCTGTCTGGACGGCTTTGCTCCGAAAACGGTTTTTGCCCCNCGACTTGCGGAGATGTTTACAAGCGGCGAGGTTTCAAACCTTAGAAATGCGGTCTCCAGAGCGACTGTTCTTGCGGGTACGGACGGAATGGTNGTCATAGCAGGGTCTTTGTATCTTGCGGCGGCTTTGCAGAATTTTTCTACATGATTTGTCAATTTTGACGGAAATACGACAAATATTTTGAGGGAAATGACGGAAATAAAANGCAAACAAATTGTGGGAAATGACGGAAATTGTCGGAATTTCCTATTTAAAATGTACAAATAAAATGGAAAGGAACGATAAAAATGGCAGTATATCTGATAGACTTCGAGAACGTGACGTCTGCGGGAATTTCGGGGATACAGCGGCTTTCAAAGGAGGACAAGGTGTATATTTTCTACACCGTAAACGCGTCCAATATGTCCTTTGCGGCGCACATGAACCTGCTTTCAAGCCCTGCGGAGGTGATATATTACAATGTCACAAGCGGCGGAAAAAACGCTCTGGACTTCCAGCTTGCAAGCTTTCTCGGCTATCTTATCAGCAGCGGAGAAGACAAGGATTTCTACATAATCAGCAACGACAAGGGCTACGACCATGTAAAGAATTTCTGGGAAAGAAGCGGTATTGCCGAGGGCGTGACGATACACAGCGCGCCGTCCATAAACCGTTCGCTCATTCCTATAGAGAAGCCCTTTACTTCCAAGATACAGCAAGCGCAGGGNACGCAGCAGACAGTTACACAGCAAAGCGGTGTCTCTTTGGAGCAGCTTGAACAGATGAAAGCGGAGACGGACAAGTACACCGAACAGAAAAAGGCGGCAGAAATTCTGCGCAGAAATTTCTGCAAAGGAAGCAAACGCGGGAAATTCAGCCGAAAATACGGAAAATAAAAAGACAGATTCGGAAAAGAAAACGAAAAATGCGGAAAAATCTCAAACAAAATTGGCAAATGACGGAAAAGACGCCGCAAAAAAAGGAAATGAAACGGAAAACACAGAGGAAAAACCCGTCAAACGCAGGGGCAGACCCAAAAAACAAGTGACAGAAACGCCTGAAGAGAAAGCGGAAAAGCCGGCAAAAAGCGAGGAAATTCCGGCAAAAACGGAAAATGCCGACGCAAAAACAGCAAAAGCAAACGCAAATAAAACAAAGTCTCCCGCAAAAAAGCCGAAATCGAATTCCGTGAAAGGGAAAACCTCCGCAAAAAAGGAAAATGATTCGGATATTCTCAAAAATGCTATTCGNCCGCTTTTGGCAAAGGCNAAGGTCAAGTCGGAGGACGAGGTCACTAACGTTGTAAATTATTTCAAGCTGGCGGACGGGAAGCAGCAGTTCTACCGCAATCTTATAACCCTTTACGGCATGGAACGGGGCGTGGAGATATACAGGGTCATACGCACCGAATATACCAATCTCACAAAGCTTGTTAAGCAATAAAAGGATAATTTGGTTAATATGTACAGATTTTACAGGGAATTTTCGTCACGGAAATTCCCTTAAAATTTTCTCCCGCACTTGATAATAAACGTTTAGCATGATATAATTAATTTAATTAGTGCAGTTTGAGACTGCACATCAGAAAGGATTGATTTTAAGATGAAGTTCGGCTTTTACGACGACGCTAACAAGGAGTATGTCATTACTTCCCCGAAAACTCCTTACCCATGGATCAACTATCTCGGCACACAGGATTTCTTTGGACTTATTTCAAACACGGCAGGCGGCTATAACTTTTACAAGGACGCTCGTCTTGCTCGTATTACACGTTACCGCTACAACAATGTTCCCGCTGACGCAGGGGGACGCTATTTCTACATAAATGACAACGGCACGGTNTGGAACCCGGGCTGGTCGCCCGTAAAGACAGACCTTGACGAGTACAAGTGCCGCCACGGTATGGGCTATACTATTATAAAAGGTAAAAAGAACGACCTTTCCGCAGAGGTAACTTTCTTCGTTCCCAACAATTTCAAGGGCGAGGTTCAGAAGGTCGTACTGAAAAACGAGGGCGGCGCTTCCAAGAGCTTCAAGCTGTTCTCCTTTATNGAATGGTGTCTTTGGGACGCNCAGGACGANTCCACAAACTTCCAGAGAAACTTCAACACAGGCGANGTTGANCTGGAGAAAAACGGCGCGGTAATTTACCACAAGACCGAATACAAGGAAAGAAGAAACCACTTTGCGTTTTACGCTGTAAACGACACGGTGGACGGCTACGACACCGACCGTGAGACGTTTATGGGCGATATTTACCACGATTTCCACAACCCCCAGACAGTNATGGACGGCAAGCCCGCAAATTCCGTTGCNGACGGCTGGTCTCCCGTTGCTTCCCATTATAAGGAAATCACACTTGCCGCGGGCGAGGAGAAAACTCTCGTGTTCATTCTCGGCTATGTTGAGAACCCTTACCCCGAGAAGTTCAACGCTGACGGAAGCATGAACAAGTCACAGGCTTACGAGATGATGAAGAAGTTCGACACNGCNGANAAAGCTGACGCTGCTCTTGCTGAACTTAAAAAGGACTGGGACGAGCTTCTTGCAAAGTACACNCTTACTTCCCCCGACGAAAAGCTCAACAGACAGGTCAACATCTGGAACCAGTANCAGTGTATGGTTACATTCAATATGTCCCGTTCCGCTTCTTACTTTGAAAGCGGNATAGGCAGAGGCATGGGCTTCCGTGACTCCAATCAGGACTTGCTGGGCTTTGTACATCAGATTCCCGAAAGAGCAAGAGAGAGAATTCTCGACATTGCCGCAACACAGCTTGAAGACGGCGGCAACTACCACCAGTACCAGCCTCTTACCAAAAAGGGCAACGACGCTGCGGGTACAAACTTCAACGACGACCCGCTTTGGATGATTCTTTCCACAGCCGCTTATATCAAGGAAACAGGCGATTACGACATTCTTAAGGAACAGGTTGACTACAAGAACGATCCCAAGCTTGCACAGCCCCTCCTTGACCACTTGAAGAGAAGCTTNTANCANGTTGTAAACAACNNNGGNCCTCACGGTCTGCCTCTTATCGGACGTGCCGACTGGAACGACTGTCTGAACCTNAACTGCTTCTCACGNGTTCCCGGNGAAAGCTTCCAGAANACAGCAAGCAANATTGCNAAGGAAGTNAATCCCGAAACAGGCGCNCCTCTTAACGANGAAACTGCGGAGTCCGTAATGATCGCNGGTATGTTCACATATATCGGACCNGANTANGTTGAGCTTTGCCGCAGAATGGGCGACAACGCCGAGGCTGACAAGGCGCAGGCTGAAATTGACAAGATGAAGGAAGCTATCGTTAAGTACGGCTGGGACGGCGAATGGTTCCTCCGNGCATACGACGCNTACGGCAAGAANGTCGGCTCTAACGAGAACAAAGAGGGTAAGATTTTCATTGAACCCCAGGGCTTCTGCGTAATGTCCGACGTTGGCGGAAGAGAGTTCACCGAAAAGACTATGGCAAGCATTGACAAGTACCTCGGCACAGAGCANGGTCTTGTTCTGAACAATCCNGCNTTTACAAGCTATATCGTTGAGTACGGCGANATTTCCACATATCCCGGCGGATACAAGGAGAACGCNGGTATTTTCTGCCANAACAACGCATGGATAATGTGCGCCGCCGCACACGCAGGAATGGGCGACACNGCGTTCGATTACTANACAAGAATTGCTCCCGCTTATCANGAGGACGAAAAGCTCCACCGCACAGAGCCGTATGTTTACGCGCAGATGATCGCGGGCAAGGACGCAAAGCGTTTCGGCGAAGCTAAGAANAGCTGGCTGACAGGTACTGCNGCATGGAACTTTGTGGCAATTTCCCAGTACATTNTNGGAATTATCCCCGATTACAGCGGTCTGAANATNGACCCCTCCATTCCTAAGGCTTGGGACGGTTACTCTGTATCTCGTTTCTANCGCGGCGCGACATACAACATCAAGATCGAGAACCCCGACCANGTTTCAAAGGGTATCAAGTCTGTAACTGTTGACGGCAAGGCAATTGACGGAAATATNCTCCCCGTATTNGACGGCGGNACACATGAAGTCGTTGCNGTNATGGGNTGNTAAGCGCACGGCTCTGTTCTACCCCCACATATAAATACAATTAAATGTTACCTCGCTAAGCCCCCTATCAAGGGGGCGGGCAGGATACAAAAACGGGCGTATCTGTTGTACGCTCGTTTTTTAGTTAAAAAATCCCTATGTGTACTGCACAGCCTTTGNNGTATTTGTAAATTGTAACCTTTGTAACCCGATTGTAACCGTTCTGTAATTGAAAANCCGAAAATAGTATGCTATAATATTACAAAAACATTAGGAGGATTTGGGATATGAAAAAGCGTTTGCTTGCATTGCTTNCGGCGGCTTTGGTTTTCACCGCCTGCCAAAAGNAAGATACCGTCACGGAAAATGCTGCGGGGGAAATCACATCTGCGGNGGAAAGCGTTTCNNATACNGTGGAAACGNCNGGANNNTCNGCGGAAATATCGGANGTCGTTTCGTCGGAAAAGGTTACGGAACACACGGTTTCCGAAAGCGGCACAGAGCTTACCGAGGAAAGTTCAGAAACGGAGGAAACAGCCGACGAAACGCTCCTGCAAAAAGCCCTGCGGAATGCGGGNGANATNGNCAANTATGNTGTTATNGGCAGGATNTTNATAGACNTNAATTTTGACGGNTTNCCCGAAATGATAAANTANNGAGCAAATATGNTAANTACTNTNTTNGCACGTTCNATANNNAAACGNGNGAATGGAGAGTNNTGTGANNNAANCAGGCNNCAAGCTNTATNTATATAATGATGAANAAAGNGGNNNGCATTTTTATTTCTTTNTTGGGTCATCTGAGGCAGAGGGTTTGCCTATGCTTGGAAAGCTNAATATTTACGGCGATAACATATTTGAATTTNANCTTCTCGGCTTTACCGATTCNTATCANTGCNGNGACTGCGGAAAGGTCGTTGCGTATCAGCATACAAACGGCGNATTTGCTNTNGGNGAATTTGACGNTTACGGCGAGGAAANAACCGAATTTTTATACTCNACNGCTGAAAAGGGTCTTGAGGAATANACCCTTGAAAAGATTATTGACCTTGATGAAATNANNGCGNGAGNTGNCAGNNCNCNAAAGTTTGAGATTTTTGCGGAGGATTTTGCCGACGAGCCGCGGGAAAACGGTTTGCCNAAATATGTTTATGATGAAAATAAAAATCCGTGGCTGTCAAACTGCGAACTTTANCTTGACGCAGGCGATATGAGCGAGGAAACCTTTGCAAAGCTTGCNGAAAACAAGAAGATAACCCGTCTTATAGTTTCTGCACAGGACGAGGACNCATTAGATCTTACGGGAATAGGNAGGCTTGAAAANCTGAAAGAGCTTGTTGTATCGGGTATCTACAAAAACTATNTAAACGCAGACGAGATAGGCAAGCTAAAAAATCTGGAGGTTCTTGACATTTCCTCACGGCTTGACAATTACGATTTTCTTTCGGAGCTTGATAACCTTAAAATAATTGAATTCGANGATACCAGCGATAAGCCCGCCGACTTTTTCAAGCCTATTTACGGAATGAAAAATCTGCGTTATATGCTTGTTCCGACTTGGGACAGAAACATAACCGACGAGCAGGTCGAGGAACTGAAACAGAATATGCCGCAGCTTTGCATTTGCTATTACAAGCGCGGGTAGGCGGCGTTTACACAAAAATAAAAAGCTCCTCAAAGGCTGAGCCTTTACCCTTTTAGGCGTACTGCGTCAATAAGGGTAAAATCTTCCATGGGTAACAATACTTCTGTACCGTTACCTGTCAAATTGGGGAGCTTTTTATTATAGTAAGTCTATGCCATTTTTTTATTTACAAAAAATATTAACAACAATGAAAGCAAAGCGGTAAAGCATATGATCGGCAAATCGTTCCCGCCTGTTTGAGGATTTTCTTCTGCGGGACTTTCAACCTTGGTTGCAGTTTTGTATTCATAGGCAATGCCGTTTTCCTTGGCGTATTTTTCGGCGGGAGAATTTTCCGCAACTATTAAGGTTATGGGCTTTTGCACCACTGCTTCAATATGGGCGGCAGGGTCGTCGTAATCAAATACAAGACTTGCCTGCACGGAAGCTTTACCGTCAGCCTTGACGCTTTCCTCGGTGTTTTCGTCGTACATATAGCCGACCGCAAGATCTTCAAGCTCTGTCATTGACGGTATTTCAAGGGCTGTAAGCTCGGGGCAGTTGGTGAAAACAAATTCGCATATCATGCCGACGTCTTTCGGAAGCTTTACCTCCGTAAGATTTTCGCAGTCCATGAAGGCCGCGCGCTTGATAATGTCAACACGGGAATTTTCCGCAAATTCCACCGTTTTAAGATTTCGGCAGCCCATAAAGGCGTTGCTTGACAGACCGCTGTTCAGGTCGTTTTCGTCCGATGCGGTAATGTTGCCCTTAAAGGTAACGATTTCCAAATTGGGACAGCCCAGAAAGGACATCATGCCGATCTCTTCCATATCGCCCTCAAAGGTGACGGTTTTCAGCTCGGAGCAGTAGGAAAACGCCGACATACCTATTTTTGTGCAGCCGTCGGGTATAACAAGGTTCGTGATGTTATCATTCCGCATAAAGGCGGAATCGTCTATTCCGATTATGCCGTCGGGTATGACAACGTCCCCGCCGTCACCGTTATAGCCTGTGATATGATCGCCGCTGATGATAAAATCCTCTTCGGGTGCGGCGGCGTTTGCCGAAATGCAAAACGTACCGAAAACAAGAGCCGCGGAGGCTGCAATGGCTGTGATTTTTTTGATAAGCATAGCAAGACTTCCTTTTATTTAATATTGTAATTCAAGTATATCATTAAGGAATGAAATTGTCAATGTATCAGAAAAAAAGTTTCCCCGTGTCGGATTTTTACAAGACAAAAAATTTTTTATGTGGTATAATAAATCAAATATCCTGTTGTATGGTTATATGCAGATTGATATTTATTAAGGAGGAGAAGAAAATGCAGATAGTACCTACGTTAAACCTTGGAGGAAATTGCCGCGAAGCCATTCATATGTATGAAAAGGCTTTTAACGGAAAAATCAGCTGCCTTATAACATACGGAGAATCGGGCGACCCCGAATATGCATTGCTCAAAGAAGATCAAAAGGATCATATATATCATTCGGAGCTTGTATTGGGCGACCAAAGAATTATTATGAGCGACCTTGTGGAGGGGGATATTGAATTCCAGGTGTGCTATTCAAACTTCCTTACCGTTATGCTTGATACAAAGGAGGAAGTCCGGCAGGCATATGAGATCATGAAAGAGGGCAGTAAAACAATTTATCAAATGGAAGCAACGCCTTACAGCTCTTGTCGGGTAGTTTTTATTGATAAATTCGGAATTCGTTGGGGAATTATGACCGAGCAGACCGAACGGTAAAATTATAAAATCGGGAGGAAATAATATGGTAAAAAATTTTGAGGAATTCTGCGCGGAACTTCTGCGCTGCGGCTTTTCAATGGGCGGGGGAAGCAGCAAGGGTATCTTTGCGGTCATACCTTACGACTGGAAAGAACAGGAGCATTTGGACGCCCCCGCAAAATGGCACACTGGCGACCCCGAGACCGACCCATGGGAGTGGCGTATGCGCGTCCTTGAGGAACGGGACGATATTGCTTATTCCAAGCTGTTTTTTAATGCAAGCGGGTATATTGCCAAAGAGTGGTATCCGTACTTTATTTCCGTCCGCAGACAGGGCAGAAATTTTACGGAAGCATACGAAAGCGGCGAAATTAGTCAGACCGCAAAGACGGTTTACGACATTGTTTCGGGGAACGGCGCGGCGGCTCTCCATGAAATAAAGCTTCTCGGCGGCTTCGGAAAGGAGGACAAAAGCCGTTTTGACAAGGCGGTGACGGAGCTTCAGATGAAGATGTACATTACAATGTGCGGCAGGACTGCCAAGAAAAGCCGTACAGATGAGGAATACGGCTGGAAAGCCACGGTTTTCACCACTCCCGAGGAATTTTTCGGCGGGGACTTTATTGCCAAGGCTATGGAAATTCCCCCGAAAGAAGCGGAGGAAAAAATTCGTGAGCAGATTTTAAAGCTAAATCCAAACGCGGAGGAACGTAAAATAAAAAAATTTATTTACGGGTAACGGTGATAATTATGGAAAAAACAGCAAGCGAAATTCAAAAGGAACGCATAAAAGAACTGGAGGAAAAAGCCAATGCGCTTATTGCAAAATGCAGTACGGCGACCCTGACTTCCGTAAACGAAAAGGGCTACCCCCGCACCTGCCTGCTTGCAATTGCAAAGGCGGAGGGCTTTTCCGACATATATTTTGTAACGTCAAAACGCTCCGAGATAAACGGCAAGGTCACGCATTTTGAGAAAAATCCCAAAGCAAGCGTGTGTTATTTTCTGGACGGGGACAGCGTTACTCTTATCGGAAACGTCGAATTTATAAACGACAGGGAATTGCAGGCGGCGGTGTGGAACGAGACGGACAGGCGTTTCTTCAAAAAGGGTATCGACGACCCGAAGTTCAGACTGATAAAATTCCACACGATAGAAGCGACATTCTGGATAGAGGGCAAGTTCAGGACTTGCAAATATAAATAAGGAATAGAGGAGGAAATTTATGGTACATTTAGTATACTGCGACGACAAAGAAAAGGTTCTTGAAAAAATTCTGAACGGCGAAAAAACCATGGTGATACGTGCGGCGGCAGGACGGAAGATCCCCCACGGCAGAGTGTTTGAGGGTGAAAAGCTTTACTTTATGAAAAAGGGTACTGCAAAAATCTCGGCAATGGCAGATGTGAAGAGCGTACAAAATTTTGTAAAGCTTACCGAGGAACAGATCGACGAGGTTTTCAGCAATAATGCGGACAAGCTGAATTTGTCCGAAAAACAGGCGGCGCGGTGGCATAAAAAGTGCATATGCCTTACCGAATTTCATAATGTTGAGGAAATTGTTCCGCCCCTTGAATTTGAACGTCAGGGCAATATGGACGACTGGCTGATACTGGAAAAAATCGAGGACGTACTTGTGGGGACGTCAATTGAATATAATTACGAAAAATCTAAATTAAAATAAGGAGAATTATTATGGTAGATTCAAGATGCGGACTGCACTGTACAGGGTGCGAGTACAAGGAAAGCTGCGGCTGCGGGGGCTGTATTGAAACAAACGGACACCCTTTCCACGGGGAATGTCCCGTGGCGGTGTGCTGTCAGAATAAGGGTATTGTTCACTGCGGGGAATGTCCCGATATCCCATGCGAATTGCTGACGCAATATTCCTGCGACCCCGAGCATGGGGATAATCCACACGGCGCAAGGATAGAGCAGTGCAAAAAGTGGGCAGAGGAAGCTGCCGCGGCGGTTCGGTAATACATATTTATGATCGTCTGTAGGGCGGGGGCTTTGCTCCCGCCTTTTAAATATATTTGATACAATAGGCGGGAACAAAGTCTCCGCCCTGCAAATTAAAATTTATTTGTTTAAAAAAGGATTTTCGCGTATATTTCGCAATAACTCTTTACCTTTTGGGAAAAATGTGCTATACTATATAATGTATGATTTTGCGGCAATTTAAAGAATTTACATAAAATGGATAAATTGCCTAAAATGGAGGTACTTGTTTTGATTTGTATTACAGGAGATATGCACGGAAATTATAATCGTTTTAACGACAGCAAAATAAAAAAGCTTAAAAAAGGCGACTTTTTAATAGTATGCGGGGACTTCGGCTTTATATGGGACGGCTCTCCGAAAGAAAAAAGCATACTGAAAAAAATCGGCAGGAAGCGTTTCTACACCCTGTTTGTGGAGGGCTGCCACGAGAATTTCGACCTGCTGAACCAGTACCCCGAGGAGGATTTCTGCGGCGGCAGGGTAAATGTTATTTCGGGCAGGCTCATGCACATGAAGCGGGGAAGTATGTTCAATTTTCAGGGACACAAGTTCTTCGCGTTCGGCGGCGGTCAGACCAAGGAGATAGACATACGTCAGGACTCTGAAACATGGTGGGAGGAGGAGCTTCCCACACCCGAGGAGGTCAAGAAAGGCGTTGAAGTCCTGAACAAGAACGGCAATGCCGCGGATTACATAATAACCCACGAGCCGCCTGCCTCAATGAAAGAATTCCTTGATTTCGAGGTGCGGCAGATAAGTCATATGCACACATTTTTCGATGCGGTTAAAAACGACTGCAAGTTTAAGATGTGGTACTTCGGCAAGGTGCATAAGAACAAGCTTATCCCGCCAAGATATCAATGCCTTTTCGACGAGGTGGTCTGCATTGAGGGACTGGAGGGGAAATCTAAGAAACGGAAAAAATAATGGGGGACTGACATATGAAAAAAGCGGCAAGCCGAATAAGTTCTTTGGTGATAAACTTTTTCCTGTTTTTTACATCGCTTTGCTTTATGGTCATACCTATCGGTTACACGGACTTTTGGGAGCGTTATCCAATATATATCCCCGAATTTATTATGTGCATAGCTTTTATTGTTATATCTTTGGTTCTGCCTTTTGGGGCGAATTTTCTGCTTTACAGATTTTGGTTCAAAAAGGCGGGAATGTCAAAGCTGTGGATAGTTATACCGCTTTTGGGTACTTATCTTATTCTGTTTTTTGGGGTGATTGTGTTTCTTATGGCTATTCCGGATTGGGGTAATTTTACATGGCAGGTACAATAATTTTGTAATCAAAGAGGACTTTTCAATCCTCTTAAATCAATTAATAAAAGGAGTGTTTTTTTATGCCGCATATTTCGGTAAAAATGTTAAAGGGACGCACGGAGGAACAGAAAAAAGCCGCCGCAGAGAAGCTTACAGCCGCACTTTGCGAGGCGTTGGGCTGCGGGGACAGTCACGTTACCGTGGGTATCGAGGACTACACCGCCGAGGAATGGCAGGAGGTTTTTGCGGAGGATATCGAGGGCAAGTCCGATACCCTTTACAGAAAGCCTAACTACGACCCCAAGAGCCTTTTGTGATCTGTAGGGGCGGATCCTGTATCCGCCCGAAATGTTTTTAGCGGACGGATATAGAATCCTCCCCTGCAAAGGAGAATTATTATGGAATATATGAAAAAAGGCGGGGATATTCTGCTGAAAACCTCCGACCTTGACTTGGACGAAACTTTAGACTGCGGTCAGGCGTTCCGCTGGGAACGTCTTGACAGCGGTTCGGACTGTACATATCACGGCTTTATGCTGAACACCCCGCTGACGGTCTCCGCGGAAAAGGATTTTTTTATTTTCCACGACACGGACGAGGAAACGTTCCAAAGGGTCTGGATACCATATTTTGACCTTGAAACGGACTACGGGGAGATAAAAAAGAAACTTTCCGAGGACGGGACGCTTGCAAAAGCCTGCGCCTATGCGGGAGGAATACGGCTTCTCCGTCAGGACAGCTGGGAGGCTCTTTGCTCCTTTATCATTTCGCAGAACAACAATATCCCCCGAATAAAGGGTATAATCGGACTGCTTTGCGAGATGTACGGCGGTTTCCCCGACTATACGCAGATGAAAGGTATCGTCCCCGACGACCTTGCGCCATTACGCGCGGGATTTAGAGCAAAATATATTACTGATTGTATAGAAAAACTCAATAGTGGGGAAATAGTTATTGACAAGCTGAAAGGGCTTCCCGTGGACGAGGCGAGAAAGGTTCTTATGACAATAAAGGGCGTGGGTCCCAAGGTTGCGGACTGCGCGCTTCTGTACGGTATGTACAGGATAGAGTGCGTCCCCATGGACGTGTGGATGAAGCGTGTTATGGAGCAGTTCTATCCCGACGGTTTCCCCGAATTTGTTCTGCCCTATGCGGGTATTGCACAGCAGTATCTTTTCCACTATATGAGGACAAGTATCAAGGAGTGATATTATGAGGTTCAGAAAAATTTTGACTGCTGCGGCAGCTGCGGCAATAGCGGCGTCCCTTTCAATAAGCGCATACGCACTTGCGCCTATCGGTAAATGCGAATATGCTGAATTCCATTTTATAGACGACAGTTATGATGTTGAGGGGGATATAGATAATTATTTGTGCGACTGCGGACATGAATTGGAAATAAAGGTATTGAACAACGGGAATGTCGTAATATCGACAGCTTCCAATAAAAGCTGTATAAAAATTCCGAATATAAGGTTCCTGAGGGAACTGAAATCATTGGTGTAAGCGCTTTTTTTGAATGTTACAATATTAAAGAAATAAATCTTCCGGAAAGTGTTAAAGAAATACAATCCAGTGCATTTGGTTTAATGGGTTCACTTGAAAAAATCAATATCCCTGCGGAGGTTGAAGAAATACCTTATAGATGCTTTGTTTGTTGTTATGATTTAAAAGAGGTATATATACCTGAAGGCTCGAAGCTAAAAAAGATAGGTTATGATAGCTTTAGTCCCGCTAATGGTACTCTTGAGATTACGATACCGTCTTTTGAAGTTGAAATAAACGAAAGTGCTTTTGGCGTACGGTATAAAAATGTAAAACTAAAAAGTTACATTAAACCGACAGTTGAGGGAGAATACAAAAACGGTGTTTGCAAATTGACTTGGAATGAAATACCAAATGCAACGACCTATGAAGTATATCAAAAGCTTAAGGACGGAACTTACAAGCTTTTAAAAACCACCAAAGATACGTCGGTTGAGCTTAAAGGCACAAAAAAGGGGTACAGGTACAAATTTGCGGTAAAAGCAATTGGAGAAATAAATACAAACTGTGATTTGAAAAATCAGAAGCATGACGATTACTATCCGGAGTTTTTTTCTGTTGAGGGAGCTATGTCTGACAGCGTTACTGTTTCGGTAAAATAAGCAGAAAGGAAAAATATTATGCGTGAAAGTATTTTAACAATACCGATAAGCGAAATTCTTGACCCAAAGAAATCAACTTATGCTGGTATTGCACGGCAGTATTTTTTCCACTATATGCGGATAGGAGGGCAGGGCGCATGATGAAACCTGTGTGGATTTCAGTCATTTGCGGCAGTAATAAATTTACGGAAACGTTTACCGACGATCCCGTCAACTGGGTTAAATGGGTAATAGTCCTGATTGTGTTTATTGCGGGCTTTTTTATCGCTTTCAAGGTGGAAAAGCTGTTTGCTCCAATACTGGAAAGCCGTGAAAGGAAAAAGCAGATCGCGCTGGAGCGTGGAAACGTTATAGAAGCGAAGCTGCTCACAAGCAGCAGGCGAAGCTACCGCAAGGAGGGCGTGGACGAGTGGTGGGGGAAATACGAGTACACCGTGGACGGCAAGACTAAAATTTATCATGCCACATTTTATCACATTTCTCCGCCTCATGTTTTGCGGCTTTACTATGTGAATAATCCCAAAAAGCTGTTCAGCATGGAGGAATACCACTACGAGCTTGGAAAGGGTCTGCTTCTGTTCCCGATACGGTTTCTGCCGTTTATACTTGGCGGTCTGACTTTGTTTCTGATTGGGGCGGAAATGGGCGGAGTGTAATTTTAAGTGCATTGAAATAGGCGGGTAGCTGTTATGGAAATCGTTTGGGACGTAATAATTTTCACTCTCATAGGCGCTTCTGTGGGAGCAGGTCTTGTCGGCTTTATTTACGCAGTTTTTATTTATAAGGGCAGCGAGATACGTATATTTGTTGTTCGGAAACGAAAAAATCTGTATAAGACCTATCACTGGAAGCACGGAACAGGTACGGAGGAGCATTATGTTGTATACGCAAAATATCCTAATTCCGATAAAATACATACCCTTGGCTGCGACGGGTATATATATCGAAAATTAAGGGCAAACAAGGGGTACAATGTTACTATAAAGCTTATGTGGATAACAAAAGTCCACAGGGAAAAGCTCAAATCGCAAAAGAAAAGGTGAAAAGAATATTATTTTATATATTGACAAAAATAAGTTTGTATGCTATAATTGTATACGAGAAAAGAATGTGATACAATCTACGCTACAGATCATTTGAAGTCACACAAAAAAACCCGAGGCTGCAACCTCGGGTTTTTTTGTCACTATTGTAATGTCCGTGGCGCTGCCGTCTTTTACTTCTTTCGTCTGTTTAGCCACAAGCGCAGGCACTCATAAATGAAGTTTGCGAGAATGCCTGTAATAACAGGGAAAAGAAGATTTAACAAAACGCTACAAATCATTTTTACTCACCTCCTTTCCGCTGCACGCGGATCAGAGTTGGCAGCATATTTATTATAACATATTTGTCGAATTTTGGCAAGCAGGGCGATCAATATTTGACAAATCTCCCGAAAAGCGGTATAATTAAATAAAATTACAGACCGTGAACCGAAAGGAGTGACGGCAATGTCTGAAAAAGTCCTCGATATAACAAAAGACGAGCGTATGCTTCTTAGCAGGCTGAAAAATCGTCCCGGGGCGTTTTTGGGAAGAATCGAGCTGACAAGATTTCTTAATTGGGTCAACGGTTATGAAATTGCGTTGGGGATGACAAAGCTGTATTCTGAACGGGTGCTCCTGCCCGATCTTAACGATTATGCCGCCATGAAATATCTTGGGCATACACGAACTGCATTGAATTGTTTTCATCTTATTCTTGAAAAAGAACCCAACGAAACGAAAGCCCTTGATATATTCTGGGAATTGCTGGACGAATATCTTGTCGGTCTCGGTTACGAGCCGATACCCGATTGGAACAGTATCTGGAACAGTATCAAGGAAGAATGGGGAGAGTATATAGAGCGTATTAATACTTGCGAAAAAAA
>JAAVHM010000044.1 GCA_014799675.1 Ruminococcus sp.
CAAACGCCTGTTTTTCCGTAGGCTTTTATAAAAAATTTCAAAAAGCTATTGACATTTGAAAATTAAGTGTTATAATTATATATAATGTATATATACAATTTTGAGGTGAACTATGGATATTATCATCAGCAATTCATCGGGCGACCCGATATATGAGCAAATTTATTCCCAGATAAAAGCCAGTATCATGAACGGCATATTAAAGGAGGGGGACGCCCTTCCCTCAATGCGCGTGCTGGCGCAGCAGCTCCGTATAAGCGTTATTACAACAAAGCGCGCTTACGAGGAGCTTGAACGGGACGGCTTTATCGAGTCCTACACGGGCAGGGGCAGCTTTGTCAAAAAGCAAAACGCCGAATTTCTGCGGGAGGAAATTCTCAAACAGACGGAAAGTCTGTTGGACGAGGCTTGCTCAAAAGCCAAGCAGTGCGGCATGACCCTTGACGAGCTTAGGGAAATGCTGGAAATCATTTACGAGGGAGAGGAATGATATTATGAACGATTACGAAAACGCAATTGAAATAAGCGGTCTTACCAAGCGTTACGACGGATTTACGCTGGACAATTTGTCATTTAATACTGCAAAGGGCAGTATAATGGGCTTTATCGGTCAGAACGGCGCGGGCAAGACCACCACTATCAAAGCAATTCTGAACATCATCAAGGCGGACGAGGGCAGCGTGAAGCTTCTCGGCATGGACAGCGTCACCGATGAGATTTCCATAAAGGAACGCATCGCCGCGGTCTTTGACGAGATACCGTTCCATGACGAATTTACCGCAAAAAATCTGGACGTTATTTTCGGGGACATATATAAAAGCTGGGACAAAAACACCTTTGAGAAATACTTAGACCGCTTCGCCCTTCCGAGGAAAAAGAAGATAGGCAAGCTTTCCAAGGGCATGAAAATGAAGCTGCAAATCGCCTGCGCCCTTTCCCATGGCGCGGAGCTTCTTATCATGGACGAAGCTACAACGGGTCTCGACCCTGTTGTAAGAAATGAAATCCTCGACATTTTTTTAGAGTATATTCAGGACGAAAACCACAGCATTTTTATGTCCTCCCACATCACCTCCGATCTGGAAAAGGTTGCGGACAGCGTTACCTTTATCGACAAGGGAAAGCTTCTGCTGACGGGCTACAAGGACGATATTCTTGAAAATCACGGCGTTATAAAATGCGGCAAGGACGATTACAAGGAAATAGCCGCGGAGGACATCATCAGCGCACGTCTCACAGATTTCGGCGCGGAGGTAATGGTTTCCGACAAAGCCGCCTGCAAGCGCAAGTACAGCGGTCTTGTAATGGACAATACCACGCTGGAGGAGATAATGGTTTTCTATGTAAATTCCACGAAAAAGGAGTGGCGGTAATGAACGGCGTTAAAGGTCTTATTCTGAAAGAAATTTATTTGCGGAGAAAAACTCTGCTGTCGGGTCTGGCAATATTTGTCCTGATGTTTATACTGGCGGCTTCATTCTGCCTTAGCTTTGATTACGGAAATATGAAAAACAACGAAAATTTGGATCGCGATACCTCCACGGTAATGCTCGCATATGTGGTGGCAGCTATGGGTATTTTTTTGTTCAGTATGAACGGCGAAACACTTACAAATGATATAAAATGCAAGTGGAATATTTTTGAACAAACTCTGCCGCTGTCCGCGCAAAAGCTTGCGGCGGTAAAAATAGGTCTGATTTTGGGCGCAAACCTTTTGGGTACAGCAATTTCCATGGCTTTGTCGGCAGTAATTTTCACACTTTCCCACCACAAATTCACACTTGCGGCTATGGCAAATATTACTGCTATTGCGCTGATTGCTTTTGTTCTTATGACAGTTATGAATTTCCTTTTGCTGAAATTCAAAAATCCGCAGAAAGCCGCGTTATCTTTTACCGGCGTTGTAGTATTACTCTACGGTTTATTTATAGTATGGATACGGCAAAGGGTTTCCGTATTTGACGTGATAATAGACGCCGCTGAATCGTCGAATGATACAGATACAATAAAACAGTTGGAGGCAATTACCATTGAGGAATTTCTTGAGCCTGTAATTGAGCTTCGCGACAGGCTGTTCCCGTTTTCAATATTGATTTTTGCAGCAATAGCGGCAGTTGGATATTTTCTGTTTCTGGGACAGTACAAAAGGAGGGAAAAATAATGGCGGGCTTGCTTTACAGAGAACTTGTTCTCAACAAAAAAAATCTTCTTAGCATGGCGCTGGGAGAAATGGCTATATCGCTTATCATGTTTCTGCCGCTGATTTTTGCGGAAGATAATCTCGGTTTGGAAACAAGCGACGTCACGGCTTTGCTCAGCGTATTTGTATTTATAATGATTTTCTTTATGCTGGGCATGATGACGGCGGCGATTTTTGAAGCCGACGAAAGCAAAAAATGGGCGTACTTTATTACCTCCACTCCAATGACAGATGTAAGTCAGATAAATGAAAAATACCTTTTCACGCTTCTGCTTTATATTGCGCTTTTTGTCTGGTGCTATTTTCTTGCAGTCCTTTTGACAGCGCTGGGCGGCTCGGCAAACGTTATGACAGCCTTTATGATGATGTGTATCATGCTTCTCACCAATGCGGTGGAATTCCCCTTTATCGTGCGTTTCGGCAGCAAGGCGGGAAGCCATATAAAAACTGCTGTAATGCTGCTTGTTATGGTCATAGCCTTTGAATATATTTTCTTCGGCGACCTTTCAATATTCGGAAGCCTTGAAAAATTTTTTGAATTTTTTGAAAGGCTTTCGGACACCTCGCTTATGACGGATATCTCCCTTGTTTTAGTGGCGGTTTTCCCATATATTTCTGCGGGACTTTATTATCTTTCCTATAAAATTTCCTGCAAGCTTTACCTGAAAGGGGCTGAAGAGTATGAACGATAAAAAGCTTGCCGCAAAAAGAATAATTCTCTTTGTCCTTTTCTCCTGCGGGCTTTACTGGGTATTTGCGGGACTTTGCGACCTGCTGGGAATTTTGCAGGACGAAGCGGGCTTTCAGTTAGTTACCTCCTGTGCAATGTTCACACCTGCAATAGGCTCGCTGCTGACAAGGCTTGTCACNAAGGAGGGNATGGNAAANTCCATGCTGCGGCTNAATTTGAAAGGCAACGGAAAATATTANNTCNTNGCGATCGCTTTNCCNATTATTTATACGGCTGCGGAAGACGTGCTCAACGTTGCGGTACTGGGTTCAAGGTTTGACCCAAACGCGGCTTTTGAGCTTGCGGAAGTTTCCGCCGTGGGCTACACCGCCTCGATATTTTTCAATATAGCAATATCACTTGCGCTGTTCCCNGTTTACCTCGGNGAGGAANTGGGCTGGCGGGGATATCTNTTCCCCAAGCTNAAAACGGTNATGAACCGTCCCGCCGCGTATATCGTCTGCGGAATTATATGGGGCGTGTGGCATACCCCNGCAATTATNGACGGACTTAATTTCGGCAAGGATTACGCAGGTTACCCGTATGTGGGAATACTGCTTATGTGCGTATTCTGCATAGGCACGGGAATAATTTTCGCATGGCTCACCGAAAAGACGAACTCGGTTTACCCCGCCGCTTTTGCCCATGCGATAAATAACAACGCAACGGGACTTATCGCTGCTTTGTCGGGAACAAACGACGAAAGCAAGGTTCTGCAATTTTTCATTGTGGGAACAGCGGCGATTTTTATAGTCGCGGCGGCGTGCATTGCAGAGCAGATAATTTGTAAAAAGCGGGGGAACGCGTAAAAATTACGACGGAAATAATCCGACCGAAAACGTCAAAAAGCCATACTTTGTTTTTGTGCAAAGCATGGCTTTTTTTGTATNAAAATATNCATTATTCNATATCTATCATACATTCAAATACNTCGTCNCCGCTTTCCCCCTCATAGCAGAATTTATTGTATTCGCTTGCGTCTGTATCATATGAAGTTGAAAAGTACATCGTGTATTCCGCCGAACCGTCAGACCTTACAAAAAGCTCCCAAGGCGTGTCGTAGAGCGTTTCGCTTATGCCTTCCAGCTTTTTCTCATCAGCATTATTGGAAAACATTTTGACCAGAAGCGGGTCNAAGCTCCACCTGTAAGCGTATTCGTGGTCGCCCGACTTGCTGTAAAGCTTGAATTTCCGCGGGTTGAACGTCTCGGGCTTGCCNGTAAGACATTGTATTCGCAGCGCAATTTTTATGTATCTTCCGTCANCGACAGGCTCGGCTGTAAAGCAATAGGAATTCTTATGCGTAAGTACGGAATATTCCCCCTCACGCGGCACAAGAGCCTCGGGGACGCCGATTTTTTCCTCCTGAAAATNTCTNGCCGCTTTTACCGCATTTTTGACCTTTATGCGTTTNGTAATTTCAAATTCCGCCGCAGAAACGTTGTTCAGCTCGTCAGCGTCAACGTTGTTCGGTTCTCTGATGCCTTTTGCGGTGTAGAGTATTTTGTACGCGTAATCAATGCATACCTCTTTCCCGACAAAATCAACGTCAAAGCTTACCGTGTCTCCCGCCTCAACGGTATANTAACCGTCCGAAGCGACAAGCCCCGTGTCCCGCGCAGTTATAGGCATCATAGCGGCGGAATCGTTCTTGTGTCTTCCGTAAATAATTATTTCCTGCGGAATAAAATCAAAGCTTTCCTTTGAAAGATTAGTTATCGTAAATTTTGAATGAAGAACATATTCATCGCCTCGGTANTTTGAAGGATTTACCGCCTTTGGGTAATATTTCAGCGACTCTGCGCCTGTGAATTCCATAAGCAGATAAAAATTTCTGCCCTTGTANTCAAGCTGATTTTCCGCAAGCTGAATTTCCTCAAAAAATTCCTCCGCTTCCGTCGTNTCGGAGAACGTCGTTTTNGTTTTTTTGGTCTCCGTCTCCGCAGGCGCAAAGGTAACGGCANNCCGCCCCGATACCGTCTCTGAACTTTTTGTAACGCTTGTAACAGCGGTCGTCTCCGTAACGCTTACGCTTGTCTCCGTGGGGANGTTTTCATTTTCACACCCGCAGAGCGCAAACGCCGACAATATAATAATTATCATGATCTTACGAATCAATGAAATCTTCCTCCCATGCGTTCCAGTTAAANTTGCCGTATAAGCCGCCGGGTGCGCTNAGCTTGCTGTAATAGGGTTCGTNCGTATGGCTGTCNTTGAAGTAAAGNCCCATTACCGTTATAAAGTCCTCAAANTCATAAATTATCGTAAAATCCGTAGGGTTTTCGGGAGTCATGCATATGAATTCGGGAATTTCATAAAGCTTTCCCACACCCGTAAGCTCAAGCTCGACCTCCNNNGGTTCATAAATTAGCTCTTCATCAATACTGATATAAAGCGGTTCAAGGCGCGCCAGCTGATTATATTCCTCCGCTTTTTCCGTGCTTCTGCCGCACATAGCCNTATAAGCGGACGGCTCGATAAGCTGTGCATAATCGCTTCTGTTGGAAAGNGAGAACGAGATAGCAAGATAATTTTTNCCGTCCTTTTCCATTGCCCTTATATGGTGAAGCTCACAGCTTGACGGCTCGGTGTTCAGCCAGAAATATCCGATCTGACGACTGTGGATATAAAACCGCCTGTAAAGATANTCCGCAACATCGTCCGCGCTTTGTATGTCAATGATATCGTTAAATTCCTCGGGGTAAAAATCNTNNCCCTCTTCAAAATATTCTCCGTCNTAAANCACGCCGCTAATTTCCGCTGCCTGTTCAAGAGAGCAGAGAAAACGAAGTTCCCCTATAGCAGATTTCCCCGACTGTATGTCCATGAATTCCTCGGTGTCTCCGCCGCAGTAAAACATATCGGAAAGCAGGAGCTTTGTTTCGTCAAATGAAATATTTTTCTCTGTCATATTTTTAACCTTTACCGCAGCCGTGACCACGAACAGGTCGGGATTTGCCCCGAAATCGTGAACGATATCGGGATAGTAAAGAGACGATTGCAAAGTCGTAAGTTCTGCCGTTACGGAAATTTCGCCGTTTTGGAAATAAGCCTGCTTCCTGCTTGGGGAAAGAGGCTGTATTTCCTTTTTCTTGGCTTCTGTTTTCTTTGTTTCAGCTTTCGTAACCGCCACAGCAATTGCCGTTTCGGAGACCGCCGCGGTCTCGGACCGTTCCCCAACAGGCTCTGCATTTTTTTCGCAGCCCGAAAGCAATATTGCCGCAATTATGCAAAAAATATATATCCTGCTTTTTTTCATAATTAACCTCCTATAAGGACTTGTTTAAAATCATGAACTTAGTTATTTTCGGTGCGGGACGATTTTTTCTCCCCTTGAAAAAGACACACCGCCGCTGCCGATATTGAAAGTACTGCGCCGACATACAAAATACAGGACAACGGTGCAAAATATGCGCCCTCAATCAATAAAATGGTATAGCCAGTTGAAGCGATAAGCGCTGTATTCTGAATACGGCTTACAATTTGAACCGTTATCGGCATTGTACCGCAGGTTATTGATGATATCAAAAACGGCGCAAGTCTGCCCTTTTTCGTGAGAATCATTATATTTGAAACAGTGACGAGCAAATTTCCCACGCAAAGCGTTATCACCATAAATGAAACAATATTGCGTTCGCCTAACCAACGCATTTTGAAAATGCTTGCCAAAAGCTGCAAGACCGACCAGACAATAAGAAATATCTGAGAAACCAACGCCGTTTTTCTTGAAACTCTTTCAAAATTTTCACAAGCATATACCGCACCCGCTGTAATACTTACAACCGCCGCCGCGTATAAAACATACGATATCTTGAAAGTCCCGTTTGTGCTGAAAGTGTAATATACCCCGCTGTACTGTATTGACGTTGTCTGAAAGTACGTCAGCAATTCCGAAACTATCGGCAGCAATATTGTTGTCACAGCCGAAATGATAAGCGGCGCGCGTTTGCCCTTACCCCGAAAAATCATAATGTTTGCCGCAGTAAGGATAATTGCAGCCGTCATCAGCGCATAAGCCATATAAAAAGGGACAAAATTCGCATAGCCCGTATTTAGTATGTAAATCCCGTTGTACATTGACGTGCCGAAAATTTTCGACCAAAACCTCGGAAACCAACCCAGCGAGACCTGCATANCAAACCATACAATAATCAAAATCTCCGANACNACCGCCGCTTTTTTAGGAAAATTTTTCANAANANCNCTCCGTTAATTTACNTTAAAATATGCNTACGCCGTGTCGTAGCTGTCAGAGTAAACGTACATATCGTAGCCGTGAGCCAGAACGTACAGCGAGTCGTCGGTGTAGTCGGCGTAGGAAAATCTNACACGATAGTTCCCGCTTTCGCTTATGTCGAAATCGGAGGTGTCAATGTCATACGTTCCGGGAAATGCCTTGGGGTAATTTTNGCTAAGAGTGTTTGTGTATATCGGATCTTTCCGCANGGANACCCAGCCGCTTGGCGTTTCCTTTTCGATATCGGTTATGTCGCTCATCACAAAAGAAATTTTGTTGGAGCTTATCTCGCAGGAAATACTTTCCGCATTTTTCGGTACGGTCTTGTCCCTGCATTCCGCCGTGCATAAAAGCCTGTTGTACGAACCGCCCTCGTCGCTCATAATAAAGTCGAAAAGCGCAGCGTATTCGCCGCCGTCCGAACCAGCCTCTCTGAAAGGCTTGACAACACGGTATTGTCCCGCAGGAAGCAGGGGATAGCAGGAAAGGTCAACGCACACGGACGTCAACGNCGTTCCGTCCTTTGTGTAAAAATTTCTGTACCCGCTGTTTTCCCGAACGGACTCTCCCAGCGGTATGACCCTGTACCATTTTCCGTCAGGCTCAAGCTTTTCTATGTGACAGTCAAAAGCGGTCTCGTAACTGCGGGACGTGTCCTTGACCTTAAAGCCCGTTACTACCATTGCGGGAGCGTTTGCTCTGAANATATAATTATAGAAGCNGTCGTTTTCCGCAAGCTCGTANTTTTCATCNCCGTAAGGACTTGGCACAGNGCTTATCCGAACAGACGGCACATATGGGACAGCCTCCGTCTTTTTCATGTGTATGCTGCCGAGTATCTTTTTCGCCGTGTCCGTGTTTTTTTCGGTAACGNTCCCCTCAAAAACAGCGGTGTAAATATCCGCGCCGCCGTCCTCGAATACCAGTTCGACCCTGCCGCCGTCATTGTAATATGCACAGCGGTTTCCGCCGAACGTACCGTCTATGCCGTTCCTGTTTTCGGAAAAATCCGTCTCCGAACCGCTNCNAAGCCGGAACGACATATCGCCGTCCTGCCACAGCAGAAGCGANCCGATAAGGCTTGAACTGCCCTCGGCGGGGANGCCGACAATAACTTCCCCCACAGCCTTTTCAACATAGCCTGCGGGAATTTCTCCCGTTATATCAAGCTTTGCCGCTATGTCCGCCGAAAAAATATCAGTACCGAAGCTTTCATAGGCAGTACGTTTTTCCGAAGCGGCTNCCGCATTGTAGCCGANCGCCTGACTTACGCACATCTGATAAAGCTCCGTGTCGTCAGCGTAAAACCATTCNGAAACCGCAAGACAGCTCGAAGCGTAAGCCTTTTCAAGCTCCGCCGCGTCGGGGGGCTGCTTTTCCGCCGTTATAAGGGAGATTATTTCGCTGTAATCCTCAATAACTATCTNTCCCGCAATTCTGTCGCCGCAGGGACGGAAGCTTACCGTNAGCTTNGAGGAAAATCCGCCGTTTTCCCTGAAAAGTACCACCTCTGCACAAGCTTCCCCCGAAATCATGCTCTCGTCCGCGGGGACAGGCTCAATAGCAGCAAGAGCGTCTCTTACCTTGTTAAAATCATCTTCACTGCGGGACTTTTTTATGTGCCGTACAATAACGTCCGACCCGCTTGCACAGGAAATGTCCGCCGCGGAAAAACGGGAGCTGTCAATAAATCCCGCCAGCTTTTCGCCGTAATAATCGTCAGCCGTTCCCGCGGGAGCGTCCTCCGATACCTCGGGTATATATCCTATCTCGGCGAACGGATCGGACGAAACCTTGTCCATGTACACAAACGCCTCTCCGCCCTTTGTGGGAGAAACCATGTAAAAAAGTATCTTTTCGGCGCCGCTGTTATCCCTGACCTTTACGTAAAAGTCATCGCTGCCCTTTAAGTCGGACACCGTGTTTTCCGCTGAAACAACATCATTCGGCGGCGCTGTACCCTCAACATTTTCCGTATCATCATAAATCTTCGGCGCGGAAGCGGAGGTAAACGTACACCCCGCCGCGGCGACCGTCACACACGCAGTGCATATGACCGCCGCAGTAATATTTTTCGGTATCCTCGAAATAAATTTTATCCGTTCTCTTAAAACTCTGCCCCCCGACGACATAGATGTGGAAGCAACTCCCGGCAAGCCGCTGCGTTTTTCGGGTATCATGTCAACAATAGCCTTGCCGTATTCAAACCGCCTGTCCTCGCCGAATTTCTTTATCACAGCCTCGTCGCAGGCGCATTCGCAGTCCCGCTTTGAAAGCAGAGCCGCGACCCATACCAGCGGGTTGAACCAGTAGACCGACAGCAAAACATACCTTAGCATAGTCCAGAAAATATCGCCGTGATAGTAGTGGCAAAGCTCGTGAGCAACCACAAAATTAAGGGCGCGTTTTTCCCTCGCCGCTTCCTCCGTAACATAGACGGACGGCTTTATAATTCCGAAAATACAAGGGGAGGTAAGCTTTTCGCACACATAAATTTTCAGCGGCGCGTCATGCCCGATACGTTTTCTGTTCCGCTTTAAATTTATGTAAAAAATAATATTCACGACCCCGAACCATATCAGCATGACAGCCGTAACGCTCCGCCGTACTATTCTTGCAATATCCAAAGCCGAAAGCTTTTTTTCAGGACTGCTTTTTACAGCCGTTTCGGCAATCGTTTCGGGAGCAGGTGTATCTTGCGGCGTATATCCGCTGCGCCGAACCTCCCATTCGTCTCCGTAACCGTTCGCTTCATAAGGAACAGCATTTGCCGCAGTGCCGCTGTAAATATCAACGTCCTCAACATTCTCAACAGGAGGCAAATCGTATGCTTCCGAAATATCGGCGACTTCCCCAAATATTTCGGAATGTTCAGCTTTCCCGAAAAAATTCATCACGCTGACAGAGCTTTCCGCAAGACTGAACGGCATAAGAAGCCTTACCGCAACTATAAGCCACAGCCCGTATCTGACCCTGTTTTTTATCTTCCCCTTGAAAACCGTCCTAAGCAGTATGACAACAAAAATAAGTACCGAAGATGATATGACTGTTTCGGTCATTTCTGTTCCTCCTCCGCTTTTTTCAGTATGTCATAAAGCTCGGCAATATCCTCCTTTGACACAGCGTCCTGCTCGATAAGGGAATTCACCATCATACCAAGGCTTCCTCTGTAAATCCTTTTAAGGAACGACCTTGTTTCCTCAACGCAAACGTCCTCCCGTTTCATCAGCGAATAGTAATTTTTCGCGGTTTTACCCTGCTCATACGCCACCGCTTCCTTTTTCTCCATGCGTTTGAGAAGCGTTATGACCGTGTTTTTAGTCCAGCCCGTCTCGTTTTTCAGCGCAGCGGTAAGCTGCATTATCGTTATAGGTTCTCTCTCCCAGAGTATTGTCATGATTTTCCATTCAGCTTCCGAAAGCTTTAATTTTTCCATTATGATCGTATCCTTTCCCGACTGTTTTATGGTAGACAAGTATTTACCGAATAATATAATAACATATTTCTTTTCAAAAAGCAAGTAAAATTTTATAAAAAAATAATTATTTTCTTTTGCGGTAATTTTTTGCCGATACGGGGTTGACAAGTGTTTACCGATGTGATAAAATTAGACAAATACAAAATCTATTAAAGGAGAAATAATTATGAAAAAGAACGCCGCATTGATACGTATGACCGCTTTGCTGCTTGCCGTAACGCTGACCTTGTCGGGCTGTACCGCAGATAAAAATAACGGAGACGACCCCTCGTCGCCGCAGGAAGCAGAGCTTATCGACGATATCTCCGCCGAGGAAGCTTCCGCGGAAAATACTTTCTCAACCGCCGCCGTCTCATTTGACAAGGCGTTTGATGATATTAACAAATATGCCGAACTGTGCTTCGGATACACGTCTGACGGAAAGTACGAGCCTGTAGATTATGAAGAATACATCAGTTTAATGTATGCCCAATATATGGCTTCCGAGGAATTCTACAACATGGCTTTGGAAGAATACGCCGAATACGAAGAATACGACGAATTCGCCGAATACAGGGATATGTCCTATGAGGAATTTAAGGAGAAAATGTATTCCGCAATAGAAATAGACCCATCCGCCGCCGAAAAATATTCCAAATACAGTATGTTCACCATGGTGTCATATTACGGCGAGGACGAGGACGCAGACCATTCAGCCGCCGCAAGAAAGGGCTTTGACTTTTTCGCCGAAAAGCTTTCGGAGGACAGCAAATTTTCCGCCGATATGCTTGCAGAGGATAAGACGATATATGTCGGTATCGAACAGCAGGGCGACATTATATCAGTATCGGCAAGCTATTATGATAAGGACGGCGAAAGCAGATATATTTTAGAAAACGAGCTTATGTGCATTTTCGGGGATAACTATGTTCTTATTGGAACGACCGCTGTTCCAAAGGACGCAAGATCGCTTTACATATCTCACTCCGACGAAAAAATGGATAGCTGGATAGGCGATTATAACGCAGAAGAATATGAAGCGGCTGTTTTTGAATATTACGGGTCGTGGGATAGTATCTATTCAGATGACTATGACGAGCGCGAACCCTTTGACCTGACGGAAATTGCGGAACAGCTTCCAAGTCTGGAAAAGCTGTACATATCTACAGCTATCCCGATAATCGGATTTGAGGGGCTTGAAAAATACGATAACTTTTCCGAGCTTGATATTTCCGTATGGAGTCTTTCGGAAGAAAGCTCCCTGAATGCCGTATCGTCTCTTTCAAATATCGGAACGCTCCGTGTCCGCGATATCGAATCAAAGGAGGAAGCCGAACTGCTTACAGGTGTAAAAGCAGGAGGACTTGCGATTAATTGCAGCTGCGGCAGAGACGACGATCTGCTTAAATCTTTATATACAATACCAAACGTCACGGAGCTTGATGTAAGCGCGGGCTTTTCACACGAGACAGCCGACCTGAACGGCATAGAAGCAATGACAAGCTTAAAAAAGCTGTCTATCGGCGGCTTTGACGCGGTTGACTATGCGCCGCTTTCAAGGCTTAACGCATTGGAAGAGCTTATAATTATCGGAAACAACGGCGTTAATTATAACAGCTTCGGCAAAATAAAAACTCTGCGTTCTCTTACAATATATGGCGCAAATGATGAAAACGGCAGCGACAACGTTGATCTTTCGGTACTTTCAAACTGCACGAATATCGAATATCTGGATATTTACCTCGTAGACAAAAGCTTATATTCGGCGTTCAAATATATGACTAATCTTAAAAAGATAAAATTCGGCGTAGGCAGCGGTTTTTATTACGGACTTGGCGAGGCTGCAAACGCAGCGTCGGTCGAGGAGATAATTATTGAAAATAACGATCATGTAAGTCTTAAAGGAATTTCAAATCTGACAAACCTTAAAAGTCTTACAATGACAAACTGCGGCTTTGAAAATATTTCGGAGC
>JAAVHM010000045.1 GCA_014799675.1 Ruminococcus sp.
ATTGATATGGAGACCCGTTCCCTACAAATTTGTGGTGAATTTACCTGTAGGGGCGGATTCCATATCCGCCCGCAACACAGTATCGGAACATTTTTAACGGGCGCATACGTAAAATAAATGATTGTTATATTTAATATTGGGGTGACATTCGCCGCGGGGCGTTCCCCGCAAATTAAAATTTACTTTATAAATCTGCAAAATGCCGGTCTTGACAATTTCCCAAATATGTGTTACAATAATAAAGTTCATCGGAGGAGCTGTAAGACGTAATTGCAGCGCCGGATAAGATGTCGTACAAAACCTTTGTCGGAGGTATTCGCAGCGTATATGCGTTACCGGATAAGACAACCTCTTTTGTACGGTGGTCTTATCCGGCTTTTTGTTTTTGATAAGCATAGTTCTTCCGCAAATACAGAAATTCAGGAGGTCACTAATGGAACGTGAAAATAATTTTACCGAGGGGCGCATATTCAAGCCCTTGATAATGTTTGCTCTGCCTGTTCTGCTTGCGCTGTTTCTTCAGGCAATGTACGGCGCAGCCGACCTGCTCATCGTGGGAAAGTTCGGCGGCGAGCTTTCGGATATATACATATCCGCCGTATCAACGGGAAGTCAGATAATGCAGACCCTTACCCTTGTCATCACGGGGCTTTCAATGGGAGTTACCGTTTTTGTGGGCGAAAGGATAGGCGCGCATATGCCTAAGGAAGCGGGAAAAATTATCGGCAGCGGCATTTTCCTTTTCGGAGTGCTTGCGGCAGTCCTTACTGTTGCTATGGTGATTTCCGCGCCGCTGCTTGCAAGGCTTATGAACGCCCCTCCCGAAGCCTATGAGGAAACCGTTTCTTATATCGTTATCTGCTCCGCGGGGACGGCGTTTATAATCGCATACAATCTTGTGGGAAGTATTTTCAGAGGGATAGGCGATTCCAAAATGCCGCTTATAACGGTAACNATAGCCTGCGTACTTAACATTTTCGGAGACCTGCTCCTTGTTTCGGTTTTTGATATGGGNGCAAAGGGTACTGCNTTTGCAACAATATTTGCACAGGCGGTAAGCGTTGCNCTTTCCCTGCTGATAATCCGCAGACGGTCNCTGCCCTTTGAGTTTTCGCTAAAGGACGTCCGTCCCAACGGCTCGTATATCAGGTCAATATTAAGGCTCGGCATACCCGCCGCGCTTCAGGANNTGCTTGCAAGCCTGTCGTTCCTTGTGATACTTGCCATAATCAACGGCATAGGCGTAACGGAGTCCGCAAGCGTTGGCGTGGCGGAAAAGCTTTGCGGCTTCATNATGCTTGTACCGTCGGCNTTTATGCAGTCCATGTCNTCATTTGTGGCGCAGAATATGGGCGCAAAAAAGCCGCAGCGCGCAAGAAAGGCTCTCCTTTGCGGAATACTTTCCTCGCTGGCTGCGGGTGTGATAATGTGGTATTTTACATTTTTCCACGGCGAACTTCTTTCGGGACTTTTCGCCGAAAAAGCCGAGATAATTTCNGGCGCGGCGGATTACCTCAAAGCCTACGCNATNGANTGTATATTTACNTCNTTCCTGTTCTGNTTTATGGGGTATTTCAACGGCTGNGAAAAAACCACCTTTGTTATGCTTCAGGGCGTGGTATGCGCTTTCGGCATAAGAATACCGATATCGTGGCTTATGAGCAAGCNCGAGCCTGTTTCNTTGTTCCGCATAGGTCTTGCAATTCCCGCTTCNACAATTGTGCAAATTATTATNTGCGTCAGCTACTTTTATATTATGCTNAAGAAGCAGAAGCAAGAGACTGCCCATGGGGCTGCCGAATAGATTACATGACTTGAATATNCAGTACAAAAATTCAAACCAACTAACCCGCCCCTTGATAGGGGCTTTANAAATTAANNGTANNCCGTATNCTACTTTGGGGTAGAACAANGCCGCGGGGCGTTCCCCGNCGCCTTAGTANCCGTCGGTGCCGTTTATGGAGTCGTCNTGGTCTATCCAGCTTTCAACGTTTATGGTGGTGTATGTATCCTTTGTGTTGCGGATTATTACGGTGGAAATTCCNGCGTTGATTATCATGCGCTTGCACATGGAGCATGGCTCGACCTCGCCGTAAAGCTCCCCCGTCTTTGCGTCNTGACAGGCAAGGTAAAGAGTTGCCCCCAACGTTTCCGCCCTTGAAGCGGCAATAATTGCGTTCGCCTCGGCATGNACGCTCCTGCAAAGCTCGTACCGCTGACCCTTGGGGACGTTCAGCTTCTCGCGGGTGCAGTAGCCCAAGTCCACGCAGTTCGCCCTGCCCCGGGGCGCGCCCACATAGCCCGTGGANACAATGCTGTCGTTTTTAACGATAATTGCCCCGAAATTGCGGCGCAGNCAAGTTCCCCTTTCGAGAACGGTCTCGGCNATATCCAGATAATAGTTTATCTTATCTCTTCTTTTATANGATTCCATTTNATTCAGTCCTTTCGATCAATAATCAATATAGTGTACTTAACAATATTTTATCACTTTTTAGCTATATGTCAAGGGTTTTCAGCATATTTCGGCAAAATTGTGATTTACAACTTTCTTTATTTATGGTATAATGTAAAAAAACATTGTTGCGGGGGATTANNNATGATAAAGAAAATCGTTTCAGCTTTTACGTCTTTTGCATTGCTTGCGGCATTTGCTGTGCCAGTTTCTTCGGAGGTGAATTTTGAAAAANATTTCATGTATTCCGAAGAAGACGGCAGCGTGACCATTGTCAAATACAAAGGCTCTGATACGGAAGTTATTATTCCAGATGAAATCGACGGAAAGCCTGTTGTCAAGATNGGTCAAAATGCTTTTATAAGCTGCTACACTATNGTATCGGCAGAAATTCCCGAAAGCGTGACCGAAATAGGCTCAAAAGCCTTTGCACACTGTATTTCCCTTAAAACTATCGAAATACCCGACAGCGTTGTTTCAATAGGAGAATGGGCGTTTGAAAACTGCAACGCTCTTTCGTCGGTAGAAATACCCCAAAGTGTTTCCGTAATTCAAAAGGGGACGTTCAATAGCTGTGATTCCCTTGTTTCAGTAACAATACCCGACAACGTCAGCCATATAGGTGAACGGGCGTTTGAGGAATGTAGTTCCCTTACAGAAGCGGTAATTCCCGACAGCGTTAGCCATATAGGTGAGAGGGCGTTTGAGGAATGCAGCTCCCTTACAGAAGCGGTAATTCCCGACAGCGTTAGCTATATAGGCGAAAACGCATTTTGCAAATGCGAGTCTCTTTCCGCTGTGAACATACCTCAAAATATCAAACGTATAGATACAGGCGTTTTTGAANGCTGTGCAATNACCGAGGCGGAAATTCCCGACGGTGTAAAAAGTATTGGAGATTTTTCCTTTTCGTGGTGCAAGCATCTTGAAAAGGTAATAATACCCGAAAGCGTTAAATTAGTTGACGAGGGAGCATTTTATCAGTCCGGCGCAATTAAGCTTGTGATANTTCCCGACGGTCTTGATATTTCCAAAACGGAAATACCCGAGACCGCCGCGCAAATAAAATACAGAAAAACGGCAAACGGTGTTGAAATTACGGAAATAATCTGCGGAAACGGCAAAAATTACATGGAGATCCCCAAAGAAATATGCGGAATCCCTGTTATTCCTTTCGGTGAGGACATTTCAAGCCGCGCAGGAATTTACGAGGAAAGCGAGGAGATCTAATGCCCCAGATAACATTTGAAAAGGAAAAGCTGTCAAGAAGTCCCGCAAGTGTGGAAATCGGAAGAAATAACCGTGTCGGTATGCTTGATATGCTTCGGGGATTTGCCATAATTTTCGTTATGGTTTATCATTTGCTGTACGATTTGATTTTTTTCTGCGGTAAGGAAATTCCGTTTTTCTTTTCCGACAGTATGGATATTATTCACAACCTTTTTCTGGTAATTCTTTTCTCCGTCTCGGGAATTTGCGCGGGATTTTCCAAAAATGTCCTGCGGCGCGGGGCTACCATTTTCCTTATGGGGGAAATTCTTACCCTTGCGACAGCGGCGTTTTCCCCCGATAATATTATCGTTTTCGGGGTACTTTCCTGCTTCGGCTCGGCAATGCTTATTTACGGCGTAATTTCCCCTGTTCTGAAAAGTCTTCCCCAATGGGCTGTGTTTGTGGCGTTCGGGGCGCTGTCGGTGATTTTCTTCAATTTCCACCGCACGGAAAGTCTCTATTTTATTGTGGACAGCGTGAAGCTGAACCTGCCCCACGATCTGCCGTATTTATATCCTATAGGTATAACAACAAGTGATTTCTACTCGTCGGATTATTTTCCGCTGATACCATACGGCTTTATTTTCCTTGCGGGGACGGCTCTTTCGCCCCTTTTCAGGGACGGGGAATTGCCCAATTTCGTCTACAACATGAAGCTTCCCTTTGTGAACTTCTGCGGCAGGTATTCTTTGTGGCTTTACGTGATACATCAACCCATACTTTTAGCGGTTTCTTACATATTTATTAAATAATTGCAGAGGAATTATTATGGAAAATTTAACAAACATTACCGTTATACGAGATATTTTTGAACGTCACGGCTTTTCGTTCAATAAAAATTTAGGGCAGAATTTTTTGGTAAACCCCTCGGTATGCCCGAAAATTGCCGAAATGGGGAACGCGCAGCAGGGCTGGGGTATTCTGGAAATAGGCACGGGGGTAGGCGTTCTGACCCACGAGCTTGCAAAGCGCGCGGAAAAGGTTGCGGCGATCGAGATAGACAGCAGGCTTATTCCCGTTCTGGAGGAGACCCTTGCGGAGCACGACAACGTGAAAATTATCAATGAGGACGTTATGAAAGCCGACCTTGCAAAGATAATTTCCGAAAATTTTGCGGGACTAAAGGTTGGGGTCTGTGCAAATCTTCCCTACTACATCACCTCCCCCGTCATTATGCTTCTGCTGGAAAGCCGTCTGCCGATAGAGTCCATAACGGTCATGGTTCAGAAAGAAGCGGGAAAACGTCTCTGCGCCGAAATGGGAACTCGGGACGCGGGGGCTGTCACGGCGGCGGTGCGGTACTACTCCGAGCCGAAGCTTCTGTTTAATGTTTCCAGGGGAAGCTTTATGCCTGCGCCGAATGTGGATTCCTGCGTGATAAGGCTTGATGTTAAAAAGGAAACCGAGCTTGAAATTTCCGACGAAGCTTTCTTTTTCAAGGTTGTTCGGGGAGCTTTTTCCCAGCGTCGGAAAAATATTTGCAACAGCATTTCCTCGGCTTTGGGGCTTCCGAAACAAACGGTCACGGAAGCTGTGAGGTTGGCGGGAATTTCCGAAACCGCAAGGGCGGAACAGCTGAAAATGACGGAATTTGCCGCAGTTGCAGAGAAATTGCAGACGAAATATTAATTAATTACAGACTATTTGCAGAATAATTATTATTTCTGTCGACTATTGTATAAAAATGCCCATAACGTTTGCCACTATGGCGCATATAACTATGCCAACGGCAAGGGGCAGGAAAAAGGCGGCGGCAGTCCATTTCATGCTGCCCGTCTCTTTTTTTATCGTCATGCAGGTGGTGGAGCAGGGGAAATGACAAAGCATGAAGAGCAGAGTGCAGACGGCGGTCGTAATTGTCCAGCCGTTGTCCACAAGGAGCTGTTTCAGGGTGTCGAGACTTTCGTACTCAACGATTTTCCCCTCGGACATATACGCCATGAGCATGATTGGCACGACAATTTCGTTTGCTGGAAAGCCCAGAATAAAGGCGAGAAGTATCACGCCGTCCAAGCCGATAAAGCTTGCAAAGGGGTCCAAAAAGTCGGCGCATAGGGTAAGCAATGGCGTGCCGTCGATTTGCACAGTCCCCAAAAGCCATATAACAAGACCTGCGGGGGCGGCAACGGCAACGGCTCTTCCAAGAACGAAAATCGTCCTGTCGAAAATGGAACGGACTATTACTTTTCCGATTTGCGGTCGGCGGTATGGGGGAAGCTCCAGCGCAAATGATGAGGGGACGCCTTTCAGCACGGTGGCGGACAGCAGGCGTGACATGGCAAAGGTAAGCATTACCCCTAAAATTATTACCGCGGTGAGGATAAGCACCGACAGAAAGCTTTGCCCGAAACCCACTGCTCCTGCGGTCATGAACATGGTTATTACCGCGATTATGGTCGGAAACCGTCCGTTGCAGGGCACAAAGCTGTTGGTAAGAATTGCAATAAGCCGTTCCCTGGGCGAGTCGATTATTCGGCAGCCCGTTACACCTGCGGCGTTGCAGCCGAAGCCCATTGCCATGGTAAGGGCTTGCTTTCCGCAGGCGTTGGCTTTTTTGAAATATTTGTCAAGGTTAAAGGCGACGCGGGGCAAGTAGCCCACGTCCTCCAAAAGTGTAAATAACGGGAAAAATATTGCCATTGGGGGGAGCATTACCGCCGTCACCCACGCAAGGACGCGGTACACGCCGTCCACAAGCATTGAGTTGAGCCATTGGGGCGCGCCTGCGGAGTTCATTAACTCGGAAAGCTTGTCGCCCAGCCTGAACAATGCGCCGAAAAGCAGGTCGGAGGGGTAATTCGCCCCCTCTATGGTTATCCAGAAAATGACAAGGAGCATTGCCGCCATGATCGGCACGCCCCATATTTTATGGGTAAGTATGCGGTCGATTTTCCTGTCCCGTTCGTAATAGTCGGGTCTTTCAAAGGTCATGCACTCCGCCGCTATCCTCTCGCCGCTTCGGACTATGGACGTAACTATCAAGTCCTTCAGCTTCCGGCAGTCAATGTCATGCTCCAAAAGATGCTCCGCGGCGGCATGGACGGCTTGGGAAACTTCCTCGTCCTTGTCAATGTCAAAGCCCGCAAACTCGCTTATGGACTTGTTCAGCTTCTCGTCCCTGTCAAGGAGACGGACAGCCGTCCAGCGTGGGGAAAGCCTTTTGTCGGGCATATGCTCCGCGAACTTTTTTTCAAGGACGGGGGTTATCATGGAAAGGGCTGTCTCGATTTCCTCCGAATAGGTCACGCAGGGCTTTTTCGGGGGCTTTCTTTTTATCACCTCGGGAAGCTTTTCCATCATTTCGGAAATCCCCTCGCCGCTTCTTGCCGCCGCGCCGCAGACGGACACTCCGAGCATTTCGCTTAGCTTTGCCAAGTCCACGGTAATTTTTTTCTTTTTTGCCTCGTCAAGAAGATTTACGCAGACAAGGGTATGCTCGGTTATCTCGATAGTTTGCAGGACAAGGTTAAGGTTGCGCTCCAGACAGGTCGCATCGCAGACGACTATAACCGCGTCCGTGCCGCCGAAGCATATAAAATCCCTTGCGACCTCCTCCTCGGCGGAGTGGGCAAGGAGAGAATATGTTCCCGGGATATCCACCATAGTGTATGTATTTTCGCCAACCGTGCAAACGCCTTGGGCGTTCTGGACGGTCTTTCCCGTCCAGTTTCCCGTGTGCTGGTTCATGCCTGTAAGGGCGTTAAAGACGGTAGATTTGCCCACGTTCGGGTTTCCCGCCAAAGCTATGACCCTGCTCCCCTCGGCTTTCCCGACGGTGAAATTATTGTCGCAGGCGTTTTTGCCTGTTGATTTTGAGGTAAGTCCCAAAACGATCATTCCTTTCCGATATTATTTGTGTGGAACTGTTCTGACGGAGCAAAAATAAATTTTTCTCCAAAACACTTTACAAATTTATTTTTTTATGGTATAATATTTTATGCTGTAATCGTGATATTGTTTCGGTCAATAGTCGGGACTTTTTACGTGTTTCGGCATATTATAATTATATGGTATATCGAGGCGTGGCTCAGTTTGGTAGAGCGCCGCGTTCGGGACGCGGAGGCCGTGGGTTCAAGTCCCGTCGCCTCGACCAACATTGATTGACAAAAAAGATATTATGCCCACAAACGGCTGTGCAAAGCCATTTGTGGGCATAAATCTTGTGAAAAACAGGATTGCACTTCCGCAGATATTTTCAACACAAAAATGGATTTGAACTTCTCCAAAAAAATATTTGGTACAGTCCGCAAAACAAAGGATACACGAAAATGAAACTGTAAAAATTTTGGGTGAGACTGTTCAAGCCTCTCCTTATTTCTCCCGAAAAAAATGGTATTCTTCGTTTATTGCATTTCATTTTTTAAACTTTTGTCTTTAATGTTAATAGATCAAAATCAATAAAAAATTACTCAAATCATCAAGATATACCCGCCAAAATCTGCTATAATATCTATAACACAATATTTATTAAGCGGAAAGGGAGAATAAAAATGATCTATACAGCTAAAATTGAACAAACTTCTGCATATCGCAAGCGAATGAAGTACGTTCCGCAAACCGATTCATTTATCGAAAAGGATTGCGACAGTCTTTCTTATGTAAGGAACGTCCGACAGCATTACCCTTACGGTTGGATAAAGGAGTCCGGTACACCGCCTTGCGAGCACCTTGATGTTATTATAATGACCGATAAAGAATATGAATTGGGAGATGAGGAACGTGTAAAGATCATCGGAGTATTTTGCCGCAATGACGGAGACCATAAGCTGGTGGGAGTTCTTGAAAACAGCGGCATAAACGATCTCTCGGAGCTTTCCGATACGGAAAAAGAAGATTTGCACCGACTTTATCCGAAAGAATATTCGGACGAAGGCTGGTTTGGACATGAAGCCGCCGAAGGTATAGTAAAAGATTTTTTTGCAAAAAAGAAAAGAAAAATAATTATAACGGTTCAGCATACGGAGTCAATACATCATATCAACGGTATGATAGGTGCGTGGGCAGACTGGGAGCTTACCGATAAAGGAAAAAAGCAGGCATATGAAATAGGAAAATGGCTTCTTTATGAGGATTGCGATAAATGCTTCAATATGTATGTTTCTGATCGGAAGAGAGCCGTGCAGACCGCAGATGAAATCAATAAAAATCTTAAAATTGTACCACAGATAACCAATACTATACGTGAAGTAAACGCAGGCTTGGGAAACGGTCAATCGCGCGAATGGTACAACATTCACAAAAAGCCGGCGGGCAATATGTACGACCCCGATTATAAACCCTTTGAGGACGCGGAATCCGACCGTGATCTATGGAACCGTGTGTATGCTTTTTATCGGGAGATAATCTCAAATAACATTGAGAGGATACTGATCGTTTCTCATGGCACCACATTGAGCTTTCTGCACTCCATGCTTATGGGATATTCACTTGAAGATAGAGCAAATTTCAGATTTAACGGCTGCGCCGGTTCCGTATCAAAATTTATAGTTGAATCAAGCGGAAAAGTTATCGCGAGCTATATAAACCAAAAAGTGTGTTAAATTATAATTTAATGTGAAACTTTTTGTGTCAATGAATGACAGTATTAAATCCCTGCAAATTATGTGTTTTACGTACTTTGCGGGGGTTTTTTATCTTTGATTTTTTTAAAAGTTTCCAAAAAACACTCTAAAATACAGCGAAAAATGCAAATTTTACTTGACATATAACCAAGGTTATGATATAATATATTAACCGAATAATTTACATAAAAAAATCGCCTTATGAGTATACATAATATAGGGAGGCGATAATATTGACGGATAAAAAGGAGCGTGAAATTATGGCAGTTATGACAAAACCGGTAAAAAAAGCTATGATAACCTCGGAAAAAGAAGCTGAGAAAATGATGAACAGTAAAGACCCTGCTCTAATGGAGCGCATTTTAAAAAATGCGGAAAGGATTAACAAGCAGTTTGTTAAGAATAATAAAAAATAATGTACGGACAAGACGTTAAGATGTATACCGTTATTCTTGATAATGAAAACTCCGATTTGCTTCGGGATTTCTCATGCGGAAACGACTATATTGACGGCTATGTGTCTGAAACGGGCGCATATGATTTTACGGCTGTTACTAAAATGGTGCTGAATTCTGACAACAATGAGGTTATTTGCGTGTACTCTCTTTGCTGTTCAAGTTTTCTTATATCTTCCAATAAAAAGCTTCACCCGCATCCTGCTGTTGAAATAAAAATATTTGCTGTAAATAAAGATTATCAAGATATGAAGTATTCGGAAAACCCTGACGAGGGGTGTTTAAGTAATTTCATTCTTAATAAAATAATCGGGGAAATATTTGAGTTTACCGATGATATATGCGGCGCAAATATCATTTTATTATACTCTACTGAAGAAGGCTATGATTTTTATAAAAAGAATGGCTTTAAA